>JBMFHK010000126.1:0-6279 GCA_049976865.1 Solirubrobacteraceae bacterium
GCACATTCGGGCACGCTTGCACCGACCAGAAACCAGCCTTGCACAAAACCTCAAAGAACACCAAGCGCAGCACACCGCTCGCAGCCAGGCCCGTGGGTCCGCGCCGCGACCATCGTGCTGGCAGCCCGCAAAGCCAACAGACGAAGTGAACAGTTACGTGAGGGAGCAAAAACACGCTTGCCGCCGAGCGCCTGACCGCACCGCGCAGGCCGCCGCCGGCACGCTGGCCGGCGGCCTGCTCGCGCTGCATATCCGTTGATATCGGTTGTTCGCGCCCGTGGCGGACAGGTCTACATCCGTACGTTCGCCGGCCTGACTAACACCAAGAAGCCGACCTACTGGCTCACCGGGCCTGGCGATCTAGTCGTTCCGAGAACGACCGGCAGGGGAGACCGCTACATCCGCTTTCTCCAGGCCAACGGCCGGTGGACCCATTTTGAGGTTGCATGTGTCGGGGGCGGCTCCGTAAAGGTGCTGCACGGACAATCAGAGGTGTTCGCGAACAAGCCGTGCACCGGCGGCGAGACATTCGGGACCGGTTATCTTTCCCGCGACCTTCGGGGTCTTCGCGCTCATGGGAGATGGCATATTCAGGCGCCACAGCGAACGGCGTGGGTCGTTGTGGCGATCGCCGACTCACAACCATCGCGGTAGGCGCTAACAACATCCACACCACCGTACGCCAATGGGGAACCGTGCGACATGACGTCAAGGCAAAGGTGGCGGCGCAGCGCCAGGCGCTGACCGGCGGCCCGGACTATCTGCTGTCCTTCGTGGAGCCGCTGTTGGTGACTGAGAACACGTTCCGGCACGGGTGCTCGACAAACCGTGCCGGCGGGAGTCGCTACCCGGACAGGTCGCGGATGACCTCGTCAGCAAACAGGCGGCCCTCCAGTGTGAGCACCACCCGGCCGTCCTGAAACCTCACTCTCCCGGCCGCGGCCTGCTTGGCCGCGGCGCGGGCGCCCGCCTCGCTCAGCGACTCGAGTTTCAGTCCGCGGCGTTCACGCAACCCCAGCATCACGGCCTCCAGTGCCAGCTCGGCAGGGCCCAGCACCTCCTGTCCGGCCGTCGGGGGTTCACCGGCGTGGAGTCGGCGCGCATACTCGGCGGGGTGTCGCACGTTCCACCACCGCACGCCAGCAACGTGTGAGTGCGCGCCCGCGCCGACCCCCCACCAGTCCGCTGAACGCCAATAGCCGAGGTTGTGCCGGCAGCGGGCGTCAGGGCCGGCGGCCCAGGAGCTCAGCTCATACCACTCAAAGCCCGCAGCGCTAAGCCGCTGCTCAGCGATCCTGAACCGCCGTGCCTGAGCGTCCTGGTCCGGTGCCGGCAGCTGCCCGCAGCTCACGGCCGCCGCCAGCGCGGTGCCAGGCTCGACGGTCAGCCCATACGCGGAGACGTGATCCACGCCCGCTGAAAGGGCTGCCTCAAGCGAGCGCTGCCAGTCCGCGTCGCTCTCCCCCGGTGTCCCGTAGATGAGGTCAACCGACACGTGCGGCAGTCCCGCGTCACGCGCCTGGCGGGCGGCCAGCACCGCTCGCCCGGGTGTGTGCACACGGTCAAGCGTGCCGAGCACGTGCTCCACGGCAGACTGCATCCCCAAGGACAGCCGTGTGAAACCACCCTCGCGCAGCGCTGTGAGCATCCGCGGGTCCACTGTCTCCGGGTTGGCTTCGGTAGTCACCTCGGCGTTCTCCTGTAGGCCGAAGCTGTCGCGCACCTGGGAGAGCAGGCGCAATAGCGCCTGCTCTCCCAGCAGGGTTGGTGTGCCGCCGCCGAAGAAAACGGTGCTGACGGTGCGGGCGCCAAGCTGGGCGCGGGCCAGCCTGATCTCCGCCAGCGCCGCCTGCAGGTAGCTGGCCCGTGCGCGCGGGTCACGCATCACATAGGTGTTGAAGTCGCAGTATCCGCAGCGAGACGAGCAGTACGGGATATGGATGTAAATCCCAAGCGGCGCTTGAAGATCAGCCATCCGGTCACCTGGCGGTTGTGAGAGCACCGTTCGCTCAGACGCGACAGAACCACGCCAGCCGTCCGGCGACCGGTCGGTGGGTGACAGCGAGCGTCTCAAGCTTGAAAAAGCTTACTTTCTCACCCACGGTTCTCACCGGTTACAAGCAGTCACAGTCCCAGACCCTGCGGGGTCGCGGCCACTTTCACAACTGTCGCAGGCGCACCGCGGCTTTGCGGCCGGCAGTCCACTTCGGCCGGCCGCTGGCCAGTGCAGTAGGCTCGGGAAAGTGATCTATGAGGCGCTCTTTAACCTGGCGCTGCGGCGTCTTGAGCCCGAGCGAGCCCATCAGCTTGCGTTCCGGACACTGGACACCCTGACAGCCCGTCCGCGCCCGCGTGCGTGGATGCGGCAGGTCACCCACATTGATGATGAGCTCGTCCAGGTCAAGGCGCTCGGCTTGACGTTCCCAAGCCCTCTCGGGGTGGCCGCCGGCTTTGACAAGGACGCCGAGCACTTTGAGGGGTTGGGGGCACTGGGGTTCGGTTTCGTGGAGGTTGGTACCGTAACCCCCCGCGCGCAGGGGCCAAACCCCGGCCGGATCATTGAGCGGCTGCCGGATGACCGCGCGTTGCTGAACCGGATGGGGTTCCCCAGCCAGGGCGCCGAAGCAGCGGCGAGGCACCTCGCCCGGATGCGAAGACAGACCGTGGTTGGCGTGAACATCGGCAAAAACCGTGACACCGCGGATGAGCTGGCCGAGGACGACTATCGTGGTGCGGCAAGAATTCTCGCGCCAGTGGCGGATTTCCTGGTGCTCAACGTGAGCTCGCCCAACACGGTGGGGCTGCGTGACCTGCAAGTGGTTGGGCGCCTGCGGCCGCTTGCGGACGCCGTACGGGAAGAGTTTCAGCTGCATCCCGTCCTGGAACCCAAGCCGCTGCTTGTCAAGATCAGCCCGGACACCGCAGATCACGAGATTGACGCGATCGCCGAGCTGGCGCTTGAGCTTGGGCTGGACGGCATTGTCGCGACCAACACAACGGTGCGGCGTGAGACGCTTGCGTCCAGCTCACAGGCGCGCGCGGCGCTGGCTTGGCCGCAGGGCGGGGGCGTGTCCGGCGCGCCGCTGAAAGCGCGTTCACTGGAGGTTCTCAAACGGCTCTACGCCCGGGTTGGCGACCGTCTGGTTCTGGTCTCGGTGGGCGGCGTGGAGTCCGCTGACGACGTTTGGCAGCGGATTCTGTCCGGTGCGACGCTCGTCCAGTCTTACACCGGCCTGGTCTATGGTGGTCCTGCGTGGCCGCGGGCGATCAACCTGGAGCTTGCGCGACGCACCTTTGATGCCGGTGCGGAATCGATCCAGGCACTCGTCGGCAGCGCCAGCGCACACGTTCAGTAAACGCCAAGCTGACAGCGTCTCTCAAACACACAGCAAGGAGATCGTCACGATGCAGATGGGAATGGTCGGACTGGGCAGGATGGGCGCCAACATGGTCAGGCGGCTGGCTGGTGACGGCCACGACCTGGTCGTCTACGACCTCAGCGCGGACGCGGTCAAAGCGGTTGCGCACGAAACCGGCGCCGCCGGCGCGGGGTCGCTCGCTGAACTGGTTCAGAAGCTGACGCCGCCGCGCACCATCTGGCTGATGGTCCCCGCCGATTTCACCGACGACACCGTTTACAAGCTCGCCGACCTGGTGGGAGCAGGTGACATTCTGGTTGACGGCGGCAACACCTATTACCGCGACGACATCACGCGTGCCGAGCACCTGGAGCCGCGCGGCATCCACTACGTCGACGTGGGCACCAGCGGCGGCGTGTTCGGGCTTGAGCGTGGTTACTGTCTGATGATCGGTGGCACCGACCAGGCGGTCAGCCACCTTGAGCCGATCTTCCGGTCGCTGGCGCCGGGGCTCGGTGAGATCGCACGCACGTCGGGTCGCACCGGTGAACCTGCCACCGCGGAACTCGGCTACCTGCACTGCGGCGCAGCGGGAGCCGGACACTTTGTGAAGATGGTCCACAACGGGATTGAGTACGGTCTGATGGCCGCCTACGCCGAGGGACTGAACATCCTGCACAACGCTGGCTTTGGCAAGACGCCGCGGGCAGAGGACGCCGAGACCGCGCCGGTTGCCGATGCGGAGCGCAACTATGCCTACGACCTTGACGTGCCGGCCATCACTGAGCTGTGGCGGCGAGGCAGCGTGGTCGCCTCCTGGCTTTTGGACCTCACTGCGGCAGCGCTCGTTGAGTCACCCGAGCTCTCCCAGTTTGCCGGCCGCGTGTCAGACTCCGGTGAGGGCCGCTGGACGGTTGACGTCGCGATCGATGAAGCGGTCCCTGCCTACACGCTCAGCGCGGCTCTGTTCACGCGGTTCAGCTCGCGTGGAACCTCGGAGTACGCCGACAAGCTGCTTTCCGCGATGCGCAAGCAGTTCGGCGGGCACGCCGAAACGCCAGCTGCAGAAAAGTAGTCCTTTCCGCGGGAGCTGCCATGCGGGCGGCGCGTGCCAAGCCGGGTCGATCTTCTAAGCTGAAACCATGAGCTTTTCAGAACCGCATTTTGGGATCACAGGGTTGGCGACGATGGGGGCCAACCTTGCACGTAACGCCGCCCACCATGGCATCCCCGTAGCAGTCCATAACCGCACCACCAGCCGCACGGATGACTTCATGGCCCGCTTCGGCGGTGAAGGCCCGCTGACCGGTTACCACTCCATTGCCGACTGGGTGGGGGCGCTGGCACGGCCGCGCGTGTTGATGATCATGGTGCAGGCGGGGCCCGCGACTGACGCGGTGATAGAAGAGATCCTCCCGCACCTGGAGCAGGGTGACATCCTGATCGACGGCGGCAACGCGAACTTCCGGGACACGCAGCGCCGTAGCAAGGCGATTGGCGCGCGTGGCCTGCACTTCATCGGGTCCGGTGTTTCCGGCGGTGAGGAGGGTGCCCTGAACGGCCCGAGCATCATGCCCGGCGGCGATCGTGACGCCTACCAGGAGCACGTGCGGCCGATCTTTGAGACCATCGCGGCACAGGTGGACGGGACACCTTGCTGCACGTATGTGGGGCCGGACGGGGCCGGACACTACGTCAAGATGGTTCACAACGGGATTGAGTACGCGGACATGCAGCTGATCGCCGAGACCTATGACCTCTTGCGCGAAGGCGCGGGGCTGGAGGTGCCGGAGATCGCCGCGCAGTTCAAACGCTGGAACGACTCTGAGCTTGAGTCCTACCTGATCGAGATCACCGCACAGGTGCTTGACAAGGCCGATCCGGAGACGGGACGGCCGCTGGTGGACGTGATCCTCGACGCTGCCGGACAGAAGGGCACTGGCCTCTGGACCGCGCAGGACGCGCTCGGGCGCGGCGTCCCGCTGACCGGCATCACCGAGGCGGTGTTTGCAAGGAGCTTGAGTGCGCTCAAGGCAGAGCGGGTGGCCGCTTCAGAGCGTCTCACCGGCCCGTCAAACAGCCGGGGCGGTGTGGATGCGTCGCTGGCTGAAGACCTTCGCCACGCTCTCTATGCGTCAAAGATCGTCTCCTACGCGCAGGGTTTCGCGCAGATGACGGTCGCTTCGGAAGCTGAGGGTTGGCACCTGGACCTTGGTGCCATGGCGACGATCTGGAGGGGAGGCTGCGTCATTCGCGCGCAGTTCCTTGACCGCATCCGTGAGGCTTACGCCAAAGATCCGGCGCTCGCGAACCTGATGATGGCCGACTTCTTCACGGAGGCCATCCAGGGTGCCCAGGAGCCTTGGCGGCGGGTGGTTGCCCGTGCCGCGGAACTCGGCATCCCAACCCCGGCCTTCTCCTCATCACTGGCCTATTACGACGGTTACAGGAGGGCCCGCGGGCCAGCCAGCCTGCTGCAGGGGCTGCGCGACCTGTTCGGCGCCCACACCTACCAGCGGGTCGATCGGCAGGGTTCGTTCCACATCCTGTGGGGTGACGACGGGTCGCAGGTAGACGCATAGCCGCCGGGCCAGCAGCCCGCCTTTCCGGGCGGGTCTGTCTGATCGTGGCTCCCGCCACCGTTGCGCGGCGTTTGATTTGCGCGCGGGCGCCTGGCGGGGGCTGATCAGGCCAAAAGCTGGACGCTAGGCTCGCGGCGGCCCCCGCCGGCCAGGGCGAGTCCTCGTCGGCCCAGCCCCGATTATCACTGTGGCCGCCGGTCCGGGCGGGCTGTCTGCCCGCCCGGACCGGCGAACCCCGCTATTTTTTGGCGCGGTCCGCATGCGGGCGGTTAGCTCAGCCGGTAGAGCGCCTGCTTTACACGCAGGATGTCGGGGGTTCGAGCCCCTCACCGCCCATC
>JBMFHK010000127.1:0-6274 GCA_049976865.1 Solirubrobacteraceae bacterium
CAGAGAGCGCCATACTCTTCGCATGCCATCACTGCGGGGGGGTGACTGAGCTCCCGCTTAGCGACCTGCCTAACGATCTTCCGCGACCATCGTATCGCCGGTGACCACCCGCCTCCAACGCGCAGCCCAACAGCGCATATCCGATACCTAGAAGGGCGCTGAAGAAGTGACTTTTCGCACGGCGCGGATCCTCGATAGGTGTCGCGCGGCAGGCTGGCGTCGGTGCTTGTCGCGTGCTCGTCGGCAGCCCGTTCGGACTGTTGAGCGCTGAGGCTCGGGCTCGGGCGCCGTTCTCGGCCGGTGGAGACGTTCCTGTGGCTCCTCGCCACGGTCACCCACCCGCCAGCGCGAGTCGCCGACCGATCGGGTTGAGGTTCACCAACGCAGCAGCCCAACTGGCCTGCAAAGTCGCCTTCTTGGTGCCGATGTACCTGCTTTTGCGAGCGCCGTAGCAGACCGTGAGCAGACCGAGCAATCGTTCGATCCTCGGACGGGTGTGTCGTAAATGCTTCGCGGTTTCGGGATCGGCGAGCGCATCGCGGGCGGCGACGATCAACTCTTCATGCTCACCGATCTGGATTTGGCGGCTCTCCCGCCCGGGGCAGCACCGCTCTTTCAGCGGGCAGGACCGGCACGCAGCCCGGGAGATCCTCGCGGTCCGCGCCCCCTTCTTCGAGGTGCTGATCTGAGCCGTATGCCCCTGCGGGCAGGTGACCGTCCCCGCAGCCGGATCGATCGTGAAGTCCCGTTTCCCGACCCGGCCCTCAACGATCTCACCCTCAGGAACCGGTGCGAGCACCACCACATTGTTGAGCGACACGCTGGGTGGTGACGGTTGGGGCCGCAAACGTCGTTGAGCGTGGTGATGTGATCGGCTGCTGTTCGCGGTCAACGCCAGGATCGTGGTGATGACCGGCCGGGTCGTCGTGTTCGTCCGCAAATTGCGGGCGTGGACCGCTGCCGTGCCGCCACCGGTCATGCTGCTTATCACCATGCTGGTGGCGGCGTTTGCTGGTACAGCCGGGGTCTGATATGCCTTCCAACACGAGTCGCCCCGGGGGTCTTGCGCGAGGGGCGTCGAGAGCCTGGCCCAGCTGAGGATCGAGGTGTGGTGTGTGCGTGATGGCGATGAGCGCAGAGCGGGTGGTGGTGGAGGCTGATCTGGTGGCTGGGCGTCTGTGCTGCCCGGTTTGTGACGGGCCGCTTGCGCCGTGGGGGTTTGCGCGCGAGCGCACCGTGCGCCTGCTTGATCAGACACGCTTGCTGCGGCCACGGCGGGCGTGTTGTCGGCGCTGTGAGCGGACACACGTGCTGCTGCCGGCCTGGGCGCTTGCCAGGCGGCGCGACGGGACCGGGGTGATCGGCCGGGCGCTTTTGGCCAAGGCCAACGGTCAGGGGCATCGCACGATCGCAGCGGCGCTAGGTCGCCCACCGGGAACGGTGCGTGGCTGGTTGCGGACCTTCACGCGCCGCGCCGGGCCGATCACCACGACCGCTCGCCTGTGGGAGCGTGCGCTTGACCCGTCAGCCGACCATCAGCTCGTGTCCGGCCCGCCGCTGGTGCAGGCGGTTGACGCGCTCGGTCGTGCGACCCGGACATGCCGGCTACAGCTGAAGCTCACCGCGTCACCGTGGGAGCTTGCTGTGGTGTGGACGGGCCTGTTGCACGGGCCGGTACGCGACCCACCAGGGTTCTGAGACCCAGGGGGGGCGGGCACCAACGCGCGGTGGGTCGCATCGCTCGGACCGCACACGCCCGCACCCTGAACAACATCCCGCATCCTGGCACCCAGGCTCATGCCGAGCGATCAACAGCGACAGCGAAGCGGTCACAAACGCGCAACGCACCACCACACGCCCCCATGCCCCCTGTTTCACCTCCCTGCCGCCGTTCCCAGGGCCCGGGAGCACGCTGCGAGGGGCTTTGGTCGTTCGGTCGTTCATAACCCAGGTCACCATCCCCGGTGACGCGATCATCACCATCCAGCGTGTCCGTCAACACCACATCGCGGTCAGCGAGCTCTTGCCGGACAGGACCGTTGCCATAGGCGGTGTCACCGAGGATCTGGGCGGGCCGCTGCCCGGCGGCCTGGGAGTCGATCAGGTGCTTGGCCTGGGGCCCGTCCGCTTCACCACCCGGCGCGATGTGCACCGCCATGATCAACGGCGTCTCACTGTTGGTCACCGCTGCGGAGAGCTTGAAGCCATCGAATCGCTGCGAGCTGCTTTTGCGTCCGTGCTGCATCTCCGGGTCGATCGTGGAGATGATCCGCCCCGGCCTGGTCCCGCGATGCAACCTCGGGACATCGTCATCATCGACATCGAAGTCCTGGCCGATCAACTCGCCAAGTAGATCGAACGCCGCTTTCACCGTCTCATCGCCCAGCACCCCGTCAGCCCTGCTCGACCGCTGCGACCGCGCGCTGCGCGTCTTGGGCGACCCGGGTCAGCATCCGCTCCCGCTCGCTCTTTCAGTCGCCATTGGCAACCAGGCTTGACCCCCGGCTGCGCGTAATCGAACTCCTGGGTGAGTCGCCGGGGGGAGTTGCACCCCCCGGCGACTCACCCACAGGCAGGCCGGGGTTGACGGAGTGAAGGACGACGCTTCTATACGAGGCTTGTCGGGCGCTTGTGACGTTTGCGTCGGTGTAGTGACGGGCTGAGATGGAGGCGTACGCCCCGGTGTCTCTGGGGTTTCTGGCGTCTTGAATGCTGGAATCCTTAGGAGGCGAATGAGACGTGCGCCGGCGCCGGACACTCCCCCAGATCCAGACGCAACTGCACCACCATCATGTTCGCCGACCCCATCATCGCGCCCGGCCAGGACAGCACCACTCGCGAGCACCCCGCGCCCGCCCCGCCGCAACGCAGCACCCCGTCCAGCACCCGCCGCAGCACCGCCAGCCCCTCAGGTTCTGTCCGACGTTCTGTGTGAGGTCTGGGTCTGAGTAGCGGCTTGTGGCCGCCGCGGTTCGGTGAGGAGCCCCGAGGGGCGACGAGCCGAACCGCGGCGGGCGCGGCCCGGAAAGGACCCCATGACCAGAACAACATCGAAGAGCTCGCCGGTCACGATTGATCGGGTGGACGCCGCCCCTGTGCCTGACGAGGATGCCCTTGACCAGCTGGCTGGCCTGTTGCCCGCCGAGGCGCTCGGGCGGGCGGTGAAGGGCTTGACTGCGGATGAGATCACCGGCTCGGGCGGGCTGCTCACGCAGCTCGCGGGCCGGGTGATCGACGCGGCGCTGGCGGGTGAGCTGAGCGACCATCTGGGCTATGAGCCTGGGCAGGCGCCGCGTGGCGGCACCGGGAACATGCGCAACGGCTCGACCCCGAAGACGGTCTCGACCGATCTCGGGCCGGTGAAGGTGAACACCCCGAGGGATCGCAACGGCAGCTTTGATCCGCAGCTGGTGGCCAAGCGCCAGACCCGTTTGGCGGGCTTGGACGCGAAGATCATCGACCTGTATGCCGGCGGCATGTCGGTGCGGGACATCCAGAGCCATCTCGAGCGTCTCTACGGCACCACGAGCATCGGGCGGGACACGATCAGCCGGATCACCGACGCCGTGATGGAGGACGTCAAGGAGTGGCGCCACCGCCCGCTGGAGTCGGTCTACCCGATCGTCTACCTCGACGCCTTGGTGGTGAAGGTCCGCCAGGACCGCTCTGTCCAGAAGCGCGTGTGTTATCTCGCGATGGGCGTCACCGTCGAGGGGGAGCGGGACGTGCTCGGCCTCTGGTGGCAGGAGAACGAGGGCGCGAAGTTCTGGCTGGCCGTCCTCAACGACCTACACCACCGCGGTGTCCAGGACGTGCTGACCGCCTGTGTCGACGGGCTGGCCGGGTTCCCCGAGGCGATCGAGGCCGTGTTCCCGAAGGCCTGGGTGCAGACGTGTGTCGTTCACCAGATCCGCTCAAGCATGCGCTACGTCGCCTACCAGGACCGCAAGCGCGTGGCCGCCGACCTGCGGCCCGTCTACACCGCCCCCAACGCCGAGGCGGCCGAGGACGCCCTCGACGCGTTCGATGGCAAGTGGGGTGAGAAGTATCCCATGATCGCGCAGTCCTGGCGGGCCCGATGGGAATACATCATCCCGTTCCTGTCACTACCAGCCGACCTCAGAAAGGCGGTTTACACAACGAACTCGATCGAAGGGCTCAACCGCCAGATCCGCAAGGCGATCAAGACCCGCGGACACTTCCCCGACGAAGACGCCGCCACCAAGCTGATCTACCTCGCAATCAGCCGCGCCGAGAGCAAATGGCGCAAGGCCTAAAACTGGACAGGCGCGCTCCGCGGCCTCAAAATCCACTTCGGAGACCTACTCCCCGACTAACCACAATCAACAAGCGGCCCAGGCCTCACACACAGAAGGCCGGACAGTCTCGTCTTCCGGAGGATCACATGCTCTCGCTCTCTCGCTCTCTCTTTCGTCCGGCTAGGCTTGCCGTAATCGCCGGGGTGTCAGTCGCGGTGGCTGCCGGCGCTGGCGTGACCCCGGTGTTTGCCGCCTCCAGGGCGAGGTCCGCTGCCGGTTACGCCACTCCTAGCACTTCTGCGCCCCGAGTTGCGTTGGCCAAGGGGACCGGCAAAGGCGGGCACCAGACGCCGTCACCCTCGCCTGGTGTGGTAGCTGGCGTATCGGTAACGCCAAGCTATAGCCGGTCTCTGCACAGACGCCAGCTTCAGCTCGCACCTATGAGCAGGCCCGTCACTGCAGTCAACTGGATGACAGTTCATCTTCCTGGTGCCTCAGAAGTCGTGCCTGGCACACGACGTGCGTGCGACATGGCTCCTTACGTGGATAACCACAGCCATCGCGCAGCCGCCTACTATTTCGTCAGCCACCAGCAGGATTACGCGGTGGTCCCGGCTGTCTGCCGATCCTTAAATCAGGCACAAGTCAACTTCTTCCTCTTCTCCATGCGACCTGGTAGGAAGCCGCAGTTGCGCGAGGTGATCTTCCAATCCGACGGCGCAGCATCGGGCCTTTTGACGCGCGCGGTTCCCACCGCGGCCGTAGCGGCTAGCCACCCGCACAGCTGGTCCGGGTGGTTCCAGTGGGCTGGGCCGAATGAAGTAGGCACGAAGGCGATCCCGGCGCGCACGGTCGGCGTCCAGATCAAAGGCTTGGAGCTGTCAATTCGCGGCCTAGTGATCCCGGTGGGTGGGCAGCCGCCGACTCCGACCTACACCGACCACGGCACTGTCCTGGCCAGCTACATATTCGGCTGGCATGACGGTCTGTTTGACTTCGTCCGCGCGACGGCTGGGGTGGCGCCGGCCAAGGCATAAGGCGGCCAACTTCGCGAGTCCTTGCCGGCGCACCGCCGCGCTTCGATGTTTCCGCGTCACGGCGTTACGCCAGCTGCGGCCCCGCACCAGCCAGAGCCGTTACTCGATCATCTGGCGGATCAATGACGCCAAGCGCCCTGACACGCGCGCACGGCGCATCGCCAAGTACCTCGACATGATCCGGCGCGGGCAAGCAATCAGATAGCGCTGCCAGCGACGTGCTTCCACACTCCGGATGTGCGCCGCCACAGCGCGTACGCCATCCTCACAAAGACCGATCGCTGAGCAAGCGAGAACTCGCCTGGAATCTGCTGATCGATCCTGGCGGGGGTCGCAGCGGCCCAGGTGCGCCCGCCGTCGGTCGTCTTCCAGAGCACATCACTGCCGGGCATGATCAGCCACGCGGCCGAGCGCGTGGGGGCGGCTAGGTCTCCCGTCGTGCCCGTTTCGGGCAGCTCCCCGACGGCGGAGATGTCGCCGGAGCGCACATGCCCGCCGGGCGTGCTGGCGGAAACGAGCTTCCATGTGCGCCCGGAGTTGGTGGAGCGCCACGCGAGCTTCGCCTGTGTGCCCGCTGATGGTTTGGCGCCGCAGAACAACCACAAGGAGGTTGGTGAAGCTGCCTGAAGTCGCTGCGTGAAGCCGAAGCTGCGTGCCCCGCGGTTTTGCTCGCACGGGTCGCTGCGCCTAATCCAGGTTGCGCCGCCATCGGTTGTCTCGACTATCCCCGCATCCGCGGCTCGCTCGGTGCCGAAGCCCTTCACCAGCGCGAAGCCCACGTTCGCGCTGGGGCGCGCAAGGTCAGCCTCCCACCCACGCAGAGCGGGCAGTGTAGAGCGATAGGTCCAGCTGCGCCCGCCGTTGGTGGAGTCGTAGAGCCACATCACCGCCACCGCGTTGACCGCTGACGGCGGCGACTGGGGTGGACAGCCCCCGTTTGTCGGTCCACCACGAGTGAGAGTGTGGGTGGATGTGACG
>JBMFHK010000128.1:0-6156 GCA_049976865.1 Solirubrobacteraceae bacterium
GGGCAGAGGAGCCCAACACCATTCCCCCGCAACCGGATCCCTGACACTTCCATAGCGCTCCGGCCCAGGCCGCCACCAGATGACAGCCCGGACCAAGTCGCCCACACCGCAACAGTCACGCCCAGCAGGGCAAAAGCCACAGAAAAATGGCATGATTATTTAACAAATGGCCATCCCCAAGCAGATCACCTTTGTGACCTTTGATGTCTACGGCACGCTGATCGACTGGGAGACGGGCGCCGCCGACGCTTTTGTCAAGGAGGCGGCTCGCGACGGTTATTCACTTGACCCCCAGGCTGTGGTGCCACTGTTTCACTCGCTGCAGCAGCAGATCCAGGCTGGCTCATACGAGCTTTACGCCGAGGTGCTGCGCCGCACGGCCATACAGGTCGCCAAGGAGCTCAACTGGCCGCTTGAGCCGTCACGGTCAGGCTTTCTGCCAGACTCGGTTCAGGACTGGCCGCCCTTCAAGGAGACCAACCCGGTTCTTGAGAAGGTGGCCAAGCGTTACAGCGTCGGCCTGATCTCCAACATCGACGACAAGCTTCTGGGGCTGACCCGCCGCCGCATACCAACCAACTTCGACCTGGTCGTCACAGCCCAGCAGGTGCGCTCCTACAAGCCGGACCCCGCCCACTTCAGCGAATGTGAACGGCGGATAGGCAGCAAAAAAGGCTGGGTGCACATCGCCGCCAGCTACTACCACGACGTGGAGCCGTGCATCAAGAAGAAGATCCCGGTGATCTGGGTCAACCGTCACGGTGCGGTCCTTGAGGCGGGCCAGAAGAAACCCGACGCCGAGGTCAGGACGCTCAAGGAAGCGGCCAGTCTGCTTGAAGCACAGTGACGGCGGCGGCCTGACAGATCACGCTCACCAGGCGGCCCCGCTACTGCTTGGCGGACCTCGCATTCGTCAAGCGGCCCCGCTACCGCCCGGCGAACCTCGCGCTCGTCAAGCGGCCCCGCTACCGTCCGGCGGCAATGACAACGAGGTTGGCCGCATGCACACGCTTCTGGGCACTGGTGCGACGGGACGGCGGCATCTCCATCTGCTGACCTTCACTGCCCGCGCGGACATAGGCCAGGTCCTCACCGAAGATCTCAAGCGCCCTGTCCCTGGAGAGTGGGGCGCCATGGCCGGGCACCACAGCCTCAGCCAGCTTCAGAAGCGGCTCAAACCGCTCCAGCGTCTCAAGATAGGCGCTGAAACTGCCGCCGGACTCGCCGCTGACCATCGGGATTTCAACGGGTGAGAGGTAGTCACCACAGACCAGAACCGACGCCCAGGGGATCCAGTAGGCAACCCCGTCACCGGTGTGACCGCCGGCAGCCAGAACCTCCACCTCGCTGGGCGTTGGCGCCCCGCCAGCGGCACCAGGCTCCCTGCCAGCCCCGGACGCGCCGGCGGCCCCGGGCACATCAACCGCCTCGGACGCGCCGGCGGCCCCGGGCACATCAACCGCCCCGGACCCGCCGTCCAGCCCAGTGCCGATTGAGATCCTCCCCGGCGTGGGCAGCGCCTGGTGATCAGCCACCACCAGCGGCGGACGGCCCTCCAGATACCAGTCGCTGTCAAACTCGCGCAGCCTGCGCTGTGGCTCACCGATCGACTCCGCCAGACGCAGCGCCGTTGCCGCGCCGACACCCAGCGCGTGATCCGGAAAGGCAAGCCGCCCCAGAAGATGGTCCCAGTCCCCGTGAGTGGCCAGCAGGCCACTCACGGGGAAACCAGCCTGGTCGGCGAGCGTCGGCAGTGCCTCAAGCTCCTCGGGCAGCAGTGGTGAGTCGATCATGAAACCCTCATCCCCGCGGCGCACCAACGTACAGGTGGTCTGCCAGACGGCGGAGATCACCACAACCACATCCTCGTGGACTGCCAGAACACGCATGCTCGACCCCCGCGGCGCGCCTTACGCGCCGTCCTCGCTTGTGATCTCCGCGATGAGATCACCGACTGACACCGGCTCGCCGACGGCGACCCCCAGCTTGCTGATCACACCGGTCTTGTGTGCGGTGATCTCATTCTCCATTTTCATCGCCTCGATCACACAGATCAGCTCGCCCTCGGCGACCGGCGTGCCAATCTCCGCAGCGACCTTAAAGACAGTGCCCTGCAGCGGTGAGGTCAGACGGTTCCCGGTGCCGTTGAGACCGGAACTCGCAGCCCCGCGCGCGCTGCGCCGTGGCACAGGCCGCCGCGGCCCCGCTAGCACGGGTGCTGCGGACACAAGGCCTGCGCTGGCCTGACCACGCACCTTGACGTCAAAGCGCTTGCCTGAGACCTCGACCGTGTAGCTGTTTTCAACGGGCGCAACGCCGCTGCCGGCACCGTCAAGATCGGCAGGCTCGGCTGGCGCCTGGGGGGCGATCGACGCCAGCCAGGCACGATCCTCAATGAGATCACGACAGGTCTGCGCGTCGGCCCACTGAGCGGTCGCCAGGATCGCCTTGTGGAACGGGATCAGCGTGGTCAGGTTGCCGATCTCATACTCGGACAGCGCCCGGCGCATCCGCCTGGTCGCCTGCTCCCGGTCACTGTCCCACACGATCAGCTTGGCGACCATCGGGTCATACATCGGTGAAACTTCACCACCCGGACCCACACCTGAGTCGACACGCACGCCCGGACCGGACGGCTCCCGATAGGTGGTGATCCTTCCCGGGGCGGGCGCGAAGTTACGGGACGCGTCCTCAGCGTTGATGCGGCACTCAATCGCATGGCCGCGCAGCACCACATCTGACTGGCTGAAGGGCAGTGGCTCTCCGGCTGCGATGCGGATGCCGGTCTTGACGATATCCACACCGCTCACCATCTCGGTGACACAGTGCTCAACCTGAACACGCGTGTTCATCTCCAGAAAGAAGTACTCACCGTCCTGCAGCAGCCCCTCCACCGTGCCGGCACCTGCGTAACCCACCGCCGCGGCCGCGTCGGTGCCCACCTTGCCAATACGCTCCCGCAAACCTGGGACACGCTCCACGGCAGGCGCCGGCGCCTCCTCAATCAGCTTCTGGTGCCGACGCTGCAGCGAACAGTCACGTTCGCCCAGGTGCACAACGTTGCCGTACTGGTCGGCAAGCACCTGCACCTCAACATGACGGGGATCTGCCAGATAGCGCTCCAGATAGACGGTCGCGTCAGAGAAAAACTTCTGCCCCTCACGCGCGGCGCCCTCAAAGGCGTCCGCCAACTCGCTCTCCGAGTAAGCCACCCGGAACCCCTTGCCACCACCACCACCGGACGCCTTCACCGCGAGCGGATAACCGATCTCAGATGCTGCGATGCGGCGCGCGTCCTCGAGTGTCGACACCGGCTCAGTGGTGCCCGGCACGATCGGGACGCCCGCAGCTGCCATCAGCGCACGCGCGTGCGTCTTTGAGCCCATTGACTCAATCGCAGAGGACGAGGGCCCGATGAAGACGATCCCGCGCTCCTCAAGCGCTCGGGCAAAGGCGGCGTTTTCAGCCAGAAACCCATACCCGGGGTGCACCGCCTCAGCGCCGGACTGCTTGACCGCCTCAAGCAGACGCTCAACGTTGAGATACGACTCGGCCGCTGGGCCGGGGCCCAGCAGGTAGGCTTCGTCAGCGCGTCGCACATGCAGAGCGTCACGGTCAAGTTCTGAGTAGACCGCCACTGAAGCCACACCGAGCTCCTCACAGGCGCGGATCACGCGCAGCGCGATCTCACCCCGGTTGGCGATCAGGATCTTTGTGAACATGCGTCGGGGGACTTTAGTGCCTTGGCTGTCAGGACCGTTTGCAGGCGGTTGATAAGCGCCCGGCTGGGGGGAGACAGCACTCAAGACCCGGCCGGAGGGGATCCGCCCCTGCCAGCCGCCCAGCCCAAGCCGTGCCAACCGCCAGCCCATGCCGTGCCAGCCGCCCAGCCCATGCCCTGCCAGCCGCCCAGCCCATGCCGTGCCGGACACCCAGCCCAAGCCCTGCCGGGCACCCCATTCGACACGCCTAAAATGCTGCCGGTGACGACGATCTCCGCACCTGTGCACGATGGCGTCGGCGGCCGGTTGCACAGGACGGCACGGCAGGCGGTCAAAGACCCGCTGGCACGCCGCGCGCTCCTTTTGTACCTGGCCTCACGGCTGGTGCTGTTGGCGATCTCCGGACTTGACCTGCTGATCCACCACGCCTCGCTGCGCAGCCAAATGGCCCACTGGGACGGTAAGTGGTACCTGCTGACCAGCGAACACTGGTACTACCACCACATCTTTGACCTGCCCGACCAGTGGACGACGCTCGGTTTCATGCCGCTTTACCCGTCCGTGATGTGGGTGGTGGCGCAGGTCACACGGATCGGCTACTTCGGAGCCGGGATCACGGTTTCCCTGGTCTGCGGGGCGCTTGCCACAGTACTGGTGGGCCGTCTGGCCAGAGCCTGGTGGGGCGACCAGGCCGCGCGGCGCGTGCTGGCGTTCTGGTGCTTTTTCCCGGGCACGATCGTCTTCTCGATGGTTTACTCGGAGGGCCTGACGCTCGTTTTGGTGCTGGGCGCCATGATCGCGTTGAGCCGCAAGTCCTGGGTCAGGGCCGGTGTTCTGGCGGGGTTTTCAACCGCCGTGGCGCCGGTGGCGCTCTCCTCGGTGGTGGTCTGCGCGGCCGCCGCGGTCAAGGAGTTCTATGCCCGCGGGATCCGGCTGACGCGTAGCGCGCCGTTGCAGGTGCTGCGCGATCGCGATGCCCGCCGTGCACTGCTGGCGCCGTTGATCTCACCGTTTGGGACTGTGGGCTTTGCGATCTTTCTGTGGTTCTGGACAGGCTCACCGCTGGCTGACTACCGCGCGCAGCACGGGGCCTGGCAGGAGTCAACCACCCCGCTTGCGATCCCCGACGATGCGGGCCATGTCCTACACGAGATCTTTGTCTCAGGCGTCGGCAAGCACGGACCGGGCGGCATCGACCTCAACAAGGTCGTTGCGGTGCTCGGCGCGCTGGTTTTGCTGTGGGGGCTCTGGCTGCTGTGGAAGGCGCGCCGCGAGGTACCGCTGCCGGCCTTGGTCTGGACGGTTTGCATCGCGGCGCTGACGCTCACCTCCTCCAACACGCCACCAAACCCGCGCATGCTGATGGTCGCCTTCCCGGTGGTGATGGTTCTGGCCGCCAAACACAGCGGCTCGGCCTACCGGCGGCTGATGGTGGTAAACGTGCTGGCGTTTTTGGTTATGAGCCCGCTCACCTACGTCGGGTACTGGCTGCGCCCATGACGGACCGCCAAGCGTCGGCGACCCGCCGGCCACTCCCCACTGGCCACTCCCCACTGGCCACTCCCCCACTGGCCACTCCCCCACTGGCGTCAGGTCTCAGCTTTTTCTCTGCCAGAAGCGTGTGACCGTGATCGGCGCCGACCAGCCGAACACCCGCTGGCTGACGTGCCGGTAGGCGCCGGCAAGCAAGGCCTCAAGCCGCACATAACGGGCCAGGTTGGCGCGTGACTGGGCTGGCCCGTGGCGCTGCCCGACATGGCTTGCCAGAAGCCACAGTCGCGGGCATTGCCTGGCGATGCCGGCCCGCTGGCCGGCATCCACCGTGCCGTAGCGCTCCACAAACGGCTTGACACGGACCCACGGTAAGGAAGGCAGCACCGGCCGCAGATCCGGGGCCGGGTTGGCGCTGCGCGGGTGGCTTTGCAGCAGGTAGTAGTCAAAGCTCTCACGGCCATCCTGGGGATAGAAGACCACACAGGCCGGCCGTGAGCGGCTCGTGTGGCCGCTGACGTAAGCCTCAGCAGCCTGCCAGTTCTCCGGGGAGACACCGTATGCGGCACCAGCCTGCACCAGGGCCAGGGCCACCAGGCCGCCCAGCACAGCCCCGCCAAGCGCCGTCGGCAGCAGCGGGTGAGTCCAGGTCCAGGCGAGGGCGAGCGCCAGGGCGGGAATCACCAGGATGACCACCCGTTGCAGCTCAACCGGCTCGCCGGCCGCTGACAGCGCCACCGCCAGCAGAGAGCTGAGCAGCAGCCAGGCGGCGATCAGCCGAAACCCCCAGCTCTCGTCCACCCGTGCAGGCAGCCCGTAACGGTCGGAGTGGACGACCTGGGTGGGGGGGGCGGCGCGCAGCGCCGCCCCCCCCACCGCCCCGATCGCCGCCACCGCCGCCACCGCCGCCAGCACCCAGGCGGCGGTGGCGCCCCACGCCCGG
>JBMFHK010000129.1:0-6048 GCA_049976865.1 Solirubrobacteraceae bacterium
CTCGGCGCTCTCGACGTCGGGCGGGGTGCCGTGCCGGCAGAGCTGCTGGCGGCCGAGATCGCGGATCCGCGGCGCGAACCGTCGGCCGAGGAGGTCGTAGGCGCCGAAGATCATCTCGGTGTAGCCGTGCGTGTCGGTGGTGTGCTCCTTGATCGGCAGCACCGTGTGGTTGTCCAGGATCCCGTCCAAGGTGTGCGTCGCGTCGCGCACGGTGGCGGTGATCACCTTGCTCGCGTACTGGCTGTACTGGTCAGAGGTCCAGGAGTAGATCTGCATCCCGTGGCGACGGTGCCCGAAGTACCGCGGCAGGGCTTGCGGTGCCGGGCCCGCGTGTTCGGGCGGCGAACCGCTGCCCGTCGGAGGAGGACAGCCGGCCGGCGCCCCCCTCCTGTGCGAGCGGCAGCCCGTGGTGGTAATCGACCAAGCGCGCGCTGGCGGCCGTGAGGGTGTCCTCGCGGCAGTACTGCTCCCACGCCCATTCCAGCTGCTGGTAGCTGAACTCGCTCGCGTGTGCCATGCCGGTAAGGCCGAGGTTCGTCGCCTGCGCGAGGATCACGGCGTAGAGCACGGCGGGCATGTCGGCCGATCGGTGGCGATTGCCCGACAGCGGTGTGAGGTGATCGGAGAAGCCGGTCCAGCCGTCGACCTCTATCAACAGCTCGGGTAGGTCGAGTTCCGGCAGGCGCGGCTCGATCAGCTTGCGCAGCCGCCCGTCGGTCTGATCGGCAGTGTCGAGATCCTCGAGGACCAAGCCGTCCTCGGCGACAGACGCCTCCGAGGACGCGTCACGCTCCTCCGCGAGACGCTTCAGGAGCACGGCCTGTTCGTCGGCGAGGACGGTGAGCCGCTCGTTGCCGTCGAGGGATCGGTCGACCGTCGCCGCGAACGACACGCGGGTGGGCTGCCACTGCTCGTTGGGCAGCAGCAGGCGGGAGGGGTCGGCGTGGCGACGGCTGCCCGGCACCCACACCCGGCCGGCGCGCAGAGCGGACCGCAGCTCATAGGCGGCGCACAGCTCGTAGGGAGCGATCAAGCCGGCCGCGGCTGGTATCGACGACATGTAGGCGCCACGCTTTGTCGATGAACCCGCTCGGAGAGAAGCCCGGCAACCAGCGGCGCTGGTCGCCGACGAGCCGACCGATCAGTCGCAACCCCGCGAGCAGCTCGTCCTCGTCGACCCCGCTTGAGCGGAACTCGAGACACGCGATCACACTGGCCAGCAGCTTCCGCCCAGCGGCGCCGCTGTCGCTGATAAGGATGTCGAGGTGCCCGGTGTCCTGCGGACGGGCGACTCCGCGAGCGCGGTCGAGATCCTCGCGCAGCTTCGCGATCCCGATCCGCCGCTCGACCAGCCGTAGGACAACCGTGCCGGAATCGTGCGCCTCGAGCACGACCTGCGAAAGATCGATGAACCGCCTGACGGTCGTCTGGATGTCCCGGCGGCCGCGGCGCTCGAGTTTCTCGCGCTTGCGCTGCGCGACACGCTCGGCCGAGCCGAGGGCCCGGTCGAAGACCTCCACGGCGTCGTCGGTGGCCCGGTGTAGCGCTTCTGCGCAGAACGCCATCAGCACCGGATAGCGGCGCTCGGGCGCCATCCGCTGCAGCGCCTGGTTCGTTCGCTGCCGGCCGGTCTGTGCCAGCCACGACCGCCGGTTCGGCGGCAGTCCCGAGAGATCGAACCGGTCAGCGCCAAGCTCGTCGATCAGGAACCCGCGCTTCGCGAGCTCGTGGCGCAGCGCCCGGGCGCTGACGCTCGTTGGTCGTGAACGCAACTAGCCGTGCCGGGACTTGCCGCCATCAGTGGCAGGAGGTCGTCGAGTCTACGTTGCAAAGTGCTGGTCAGCTGCGGCGCGAGACGCTCAAAGGTCTGCTCGTGCGCGCGCTCGCGCGCCCAGCCGACCAACCGCACGAGCCGGTTGATTGACGGCCGCTCGATCCGCTCAACTCGCAACAGTCCACAGATCCGCACCAGTAGCAGCGAAGGACGTCCGTGCTCAAGCGCGATCTGCACCAGCCGCGAGATGTCAATGGCCATCGGTTTCTCCCCGAACGCGCGAAAGCCGGCATGCGGACGCACCAGCAGACGATGCTCTACCCGCGTCGGTTCCCTGACGGCATACTCGAAGATCACCCTGGGCTGCAGATCAATCGTCCCGGCCAGCGCGTCCAACGTCTCCGCGGGTGCGGCCTGGAGATCCTCGGGTATGAACCCCAGCCAGCGCAGCGCACCGAGCTGCAATGCGATCCCGAGCTGGTTTGGCGCTCCACGCTGCGCGCACACGAATTCAAGGTCGTCCCTGTCCAGATCGAAGTAGCGCAGCAGGTCGCGCCGCTCGATCCGCTCAGGCCACCCCTCGAGCCGTTCGATCTCGGCATCGGAGAGAAACCGGGTCGCCACCGCAGCTCAGTAGTCGATCTGCAGGTTCTCAACCGCCAACAACCGGTCGACGTCCGACTGCAGGCTGTACCGCCTGGTCGTCTCCAAACGACGGTGCCCGGCGAGCTCGGCAACGAGCACGAGATCAGAGCCGTTCCTGACCATCCGGGTCAGGAACGTATGCCGGTTACGTGGAATTTCACGTAACGAGTTTGATGTTGAGCGCCGTACGTTTGTCAGCGGGAGCGCGGCGAAATGTCAGTGATTGGCGCCGGACAGATGTCAGCGGCCGACTCTCCCTACCGCCCGAGCTTCGGCACCGTGCCCGAGGTTCTGGTCGGGCGCGCAGACGAGCTGGCGCGTCATGAGCAGGCGCTCCTTGCCGGGCCGCGTAATCACCGCTTCACCCAGGCGGTGATCGGCGAGCGCGGGGTCGGCAAGACGGTGTTCCTCGCGGTCCTGGCCGAGCGGATGCGCGACGCTCACGACTGGATCGTCGCGCCCTACCAAGCCCGGCCTGGAGCGGACGCCATCGCTGAGCTCCTCACCGAGCTCCCGGACCACGCCGGCAAGACGTGGAAGGGTCGCGGGCTGCGGAACCTCCAGAAGCAGCTGACCGTTGAGGTCAACGCCGCCGTGGTGAAGGTCAGTGGGTCGGTCACGAGTAATCCAAGCGCGACGACCCGCTCGCCGGCGATCGCGCTGGCGAGCGCCGCTGAGACGATCGGCGCGGCGGCGGCCAAGAAGGGCCGTGGGGTGCTTCTGATGATCGACGAGGCGCAGAGCTTGAGCAACGAAGCCCGCGCTGACTTGGGAATGATCGCTCAGACGATCGCGCACGGGAAAGGTGTGCCGATCGCGATCACGCTGGCCGGCACACCCGAACTGTCCGCCCAACTGCTGAACTCCGGCACGTTCTTGGAGCGACTGCATCGCAAGCAGCTCGGGATGCTCTCGCGCGACGAGTCGCGCCTGGCGCTGCTTGAGCCCGCGAAGCTGCGCGGCGTGACGTGGACGGAGGAGGCGCTCAACATTGCGCACGCGGCCGCTGGCGGCTACCCGTACTTCGTGCAGCTCGTCGGCTCACACGCCTTGGAGCACGCCGCCCCGACCGCCGGATCGCAGATCACCGCCGTGGATGCACTCGCCGGCACCAAAGGCATGCAGTCAGAATCGGACCGAATCTTCGAGGACCGCTGGAAGCGGCTCGGCCTAGCCCAGCAGTCGTACCTCCTGGCCGTCACGTCCGTCCGGCTACAGAACCCGCAGGACAACGCCGTATCAACGGGCGCGGTCGCCGCAGAGCTGGGCAAGGGCCATAGCGAGCTGACCCGCGTCCGTGAGTCGCTGATCGAGGACCACCGACTCCTGCGGGCGGTCGAGCGCGGCGAAATCGAGTTCGCGATCCCACGCTTCGCCGCGTGGCTCGAGGAGCGAGAGATACCTCGGCAGGAGCCAGCCGCGGACCCGCCCGAGCCGCGTGGTCTCCCCCGCCTCGGCGGCGCATACCGTCGCGGCCTACCAGCCGCCGGCACCGGACCTGCGCCGGAACTGCCTCCGACCGCTGAGACCGACACGAACCCGTTCGAAATCGACCTGTAATCGGCACAACACAGGGGCTAGATCCGCGCGATCGTGCCGGCGTAACGTGTTGATCGTCATGGCACGCCTGATCAGACAGCACACCTGGACGGCCCGGTGCTCGGGTCGGTGTCACCAGCCGCAAAGTAGCGTCTACTAACCAGCGTTAGCCGCCTGGCTCGCCCGTCAAGGAGACGCAGCCTTCTCGGGGTGCTGGTAAGAATCGTGTCACCAGCCGCCAATTCAGTCCCCATTCCTCGCGAATCCGCACCCCAGCGGCGAGAGAGGTCTCAGTAGCAACGGCGCGGGCCCGCGCTGGCGACGGTTCTGCTCCCGCGGCAAATCCGAGGGACGATCGACTTCAACCGAGGGACTTCTCATTGCGTGAAAGCGCTGGGCGTCCGGCGTGGTCAGCGATGCCTGATCCACGTACCCGTGCTTCATGGATACGTAGAGGAGCTGTCCTGAATAAGGATTGCGGTACAGCACGTCTCGATGCAGATAATGAAATAGTCGTTGCCGTCGAAGGTCGTGAGCGTCGCGCTTTGGAAAGTCTCCTGGCTGAGGAAGAGGACTCCGCCGGCTAGGTGCTCGGGGTAGCGATCCGGGTACGGGCTGCCGATCGAGAACTCGTCGCCCTCGTACCGTGACGGCACTTGGTGCCGTATCTGACCCACGATGCTGGCCACGCCTGGTGAGGCCTCTCCGTGGGCCTTACGCGTGCTGAGCCTTACTACGACCGATTCCCCGTCGATTGAGTCGAGGGTCGTGATGAGACGGCCGTAGTCGAGAGTCTCCCGGCGCGTCTCTCGCGGCAGATCAGTCTTTCCCACAAGCCCGTCCTACGACTGGACCGGGTGAGCCACGGCCACTGGCGGCGCGGCGGTGACTACGGGCAGTGCGAGGCCATCCCCGTGCCCATGGCTCGTCAACGTGTGCAGCCGTGGCCAGGGTGGGCCTCGCCTGAGCCGCCGCCGCACCCGTTCCACGCCACACGTTCGGCTGCTCCCGACATACCGCCCTAGCCACCGTGCTCTCGTCCGCAGGCACCATGGGCGCGCTTCACCCGAACCCGCCCGCTGCGACGTTGCTCCACAATGCGGTCGCGCACCGGCTAGCGCGCTTCGGTCCGCGGTTTCCTCCCGAACGGTGTTTACCTCGTCTACGAAATTTCGTTTACCCATTGTGGGCACTTCGTGTATCCCACGCAGTAGGCCGTCACGATGCCGAAGGACCGCTTGTCGCTGAGAATCCGCGTGTCGTATTTGGCGTAGATTTTGATCTGCTGGACCCCGCCATTGACGTCGCGGTCGGCGTAGGCGTAAGCCTGACCCGAGCTGCCCCCCGTCGGACTGTGGTTTGGTCCCGCCACGATGACACCGACAACGTCGACGTACATGTTGTGCTTCTCAAGGTGCTTTGCCCGCCCAAAGCCAGCATCGTTGGCGGCGTCGTAGTAGCCGACGCGGTCCACGATCGTTTTCTGCCCGTTGAAGCACTGACAGTTGAACGTGGTGTAGATATTGTAGGCGCCAGCTGGTGCTGCCGACGGCTCGACGCCATCTGCCGCGTTGGTCGTCGATGGGCTCGTTTGAGCACCGGCCACGAGGGTGTAGCTGAACCATCCCGTACTCGGAGGCGGGGTCGACGTCCCGGTTGAGGTTGTCGGCGCGGTCGACGTCCCGGTTGGCGCGGTGGTCGAAGCTGCGGCGCTTGCTATCGCGCCTCCCAGCGCCAGAGCTAGTACAACTCCCCCGGTAGCCGCTTTCTTTCGAAGCATGGCCCCCACCCCTTCGGTCGCGAGTTGTTTTGTCTGATCAATCATCGCACACCGATCTGACTGCGGCAGAATTGGCCGCCGAGATGGGTTGACCATCGTCGGACGGGTCCTCGGGTGCGCGGGTGCCTGGAGTCCGTCACCTATGACATGGGGTACTCAGAGGGCCGCGGATTGCGAGGCAGGTCTACCCGCGCCTCCGGGGCGCAGACGCGCATTACGCGCGAGAGCAGCGTCATAGCATTGTCGCCTCTAAGCCTAAGCCAAGCGTAGATCTGCCCTCGGACCAGCAGCGAGCCTCGGAAGGGCTTGT
>JBMFHK010000130.1:0-5938 GCA_049976865.1 Solirubrobacteraceae bacterium
GGCGCAAACGGCGATCAGCCCGGGTCACTGCATTGAGATGGAGGACCCATTTGATTAATAGCCTGTAACGACGGGGTTATAGATCGGGACCAGCGCTGGCGGTCCCTGCGCGGTGGAGCAAAGTGGCATCCCTTTGGGTGCTGGGAGCCTGCCGGTCTGAGATACTCCGGCCCGATGCCAAAGAGAGTGTCGAACCGCTTCATAGAGGAGCTGCGTGACGCTGTCACTGGCAGGGCCGCAGAGCTTGTGGCCGGCGTGCTGGTCATCCAGCTGGCGTTCGTCTTCTCCTACGTCGGTGCCTTTCACCGCCCGACGCCGCATCACGTCCCGGTCCAGGTGGTCGCCCCGCCGCGACTTGCTGTAGCCGAGACGCAAGCCCTGAACGCGCTCGCGGGTGGGCCCCTGAAAGCAACTGCGGCAACCGACCAGGGCGCTGCTTTGCGGCGCCTGCGCGAGAACGCCACTGACGCGGTGCTGGTTCTTGAGCCACGTTCCCGGGCCGACACGCTATATGTGGCCGGCGGTGGCGGTGCGGCGCTCGTCACAGCGGTGCAGGACGTGCTCGGCAGGGTCGAGGCGGCCCAGCGCCGCGGCCTGCGCACCGTCGATGCGGTTCCAGCCCAGAGCGGGGATGCCCGCGGGTTGAGCGGGTTTTACCTGGTCGTCGGCTGGCTGATAGGAGGCTATCTTGCTGCGTCGCTGCTTGCGATCTCTCACGGTTCACGGCCCGCCAACCAGCGCCGCGCCGTCATACGGCTGCTCGCGCTGGCGCTCTACGCAGTCATCTCGGGCGTTGGCGGCGCACTGATCGTGGGACCTCTGCTCGGCGCGCTCACCGGGCACGTGCTCGCACTCTGGTGGGTGGGGGCGCTCCTGGTGTTCGCGGCGGCGGCGGTGACCATGGCGCTTCAGGTGCTTGTCGGCGTGGTTGGGATCGGGCTCACTGTTGTGCTGTTCGTGGTGCTGGGCAACCCGAGCGCTGGCGGTGCCTACCCCGCACCGCTGCTGCCCGGCTTCTGGCGCGCAATCAGCTCCTGGCTGCCAAACGGCGCCGGTGTTGAGGTTGTGCGCAGGATCGTCTACTTCGGCGGACACGGAATCGGCGGCGCCCTCGTCGTGATCGCAGGCTACGCGCTGGTGGGGACTCTGCTCGCGCTCGCTGTCACCCGGATCCGTCTCTTCAGTCGGCCGACGGCTGCCTGACGGACGCACGCTGTCGCCCACCGAGGCTGCAGACGCAACCTGTTGCATAAGGTTCGTGCAAGGTTCGTATAGACTTATCTGACCATGCAATCCCTCAGAATCGGAGAGTTCGCCCGCCGCGTAGGCGTGCCCGCCAGTTCGCTGCGTGCCTGGGAGCAGCGCTACGGGCTGCTTGCCCCGGCGCGCTCGCCCGGCGGCTTCCGGCTCTACAGCGAAAGCGACGCTCAGCGCGTGGCGGTGATGCTGCACGGGCTTGAGGAAGGGCTGTCGGCCGCCGAGGCGGCCGACGCAGCCCTGAAGAGCGCCGCCGCCGGCACCGTCGCGACGCAGACCGGCTACCTGCCGCAGGCGCGGGAACAGCTGATTGAAGCGTTCAGGACCTATGACGAGGGCACCGTCCACGCTGTGATCGATACGGTGCTGGCGGCCTACGGGCTTGAGAGCTGTCTGACGCAGCTCGTGCTGCCCGCGCTCACGACCATCGGCGACGCGTGGGAGCGCGGCGAGCTGGCGATCGGCCAGGAGCACTTTGCAAGCAACCTTATCCGTGCCCGTCTGCTCGCCCTGGCCCGCCTGTGGGGCCGAGGCGGTGGGCCGCTGGCGCTGCTGGCCTGCGTTGAGGGCGAGCAGCACGACATCGGACTGATCGCCTTCGGCCTGGTACTGCGCACCTACGGCTGGCGCATCGTCTTTCTTGGCACCAACACGCCGATCGACACGGTGGCAGCGGCGGTCGCGGTCACCAGGCCGACTGTGTGTGTGCTCTCGGCCTTTTCACCCGCGCTGTTTGAGACACAGGGCCCGGCCCTGCACCGCCTGTCGCGCAAGGCTCAGGTGTTGCTCAGCGGCCCGGGTGCAGACGACGAGCTTGCGCAACGCCTGCAGCTGCCCCGGCTGGGCGGTGACCTGGTCTCAGCCGCGCGTGAGCTGAGCGGGTCCTTCGGACCGCGGCCGCAGGCCGCCTGAGGAGCGCTGGCGAGCGCGCGGTAGGCGACGGGCTCGGGTAGTCCCGGACGCTCTCGGGCGTCGCCTCTAGGCGCGCGCGCGGCCAGCGGGCCGCGCGCGCGAGAGCTCCGGGTCGGCGGCGACGGCACGGCGCAGCGCCTCGTCAAAACCGACCGGGCTGATTCCGAAGCTGCGCATCGGCTCCGGGTCGGTGACCACGGTCGGCGAGGCGAGCCCCTCGATCAGTGGGCGCGCCACGCCGGCGTCGACCGGCGTGACCAGGCCGATCCACAGCGAGGAGAGCCAGGGGGTGATCAGCGGCACCGGCACGCGCGGGCGGCGGGGGATCCCGAGGATTATGGCCATGCGGTCGAGCATCTCGCCATAGGAGAGAACGTCCGGGCCGCCGATCTGGATCTCCTGACCGGTCGACGAGGCGAGCGTGAGGCTGCGCGCGAGGAACGCGAGCGTGTCGTCGACGTGGATCGGCTGGGTCTTGTTACTGAGCCAGGCGGGGGCGATCATCGCCGGCAACCGCTGCACCAGGTAGCGCAGCGTGCGGTAGGACTCGCTCTCGGGGCCGACGACCATCCCCGCCCGGAAATAGGTGAGCGCCGGCCCGTGCTCGCGCAACAGCAGCGCGGTCTCGTGACGCGAGCGCAGATGACGCGAGTGGGCGTCCCCGAGGCCGCCAAGGTAGATCACGCGCCCGACCCCCTCGGCGCGTACGGTCTGCGCAAAGGCGATCGCGCCCGCACGCTCGCGCGTGGCGAACTCGCCTGAGCTGCCGCGCCCCATCGAGTGGACCAGGTAGTAGGCCGCGTCGATCCCGGCGCCCACTCCGCGCAGACTGCCAGGGTCAAGCACGTCGCCCTCGTGCAGGCTGAACCCCTCGCGCTCGAGCGCCCGTGCGCCGGGGCTCTCGCGGCTGCGCACCAGGCAGCGCACCTCGGCGCCACCGGTGGCCAGCTCGCGCGCCAGCCTGCCGCCGATGAACCCGGTCGCGCCGGTGACCAGGACCCGCTCGCTCACGGCGTGGCTGTCGACCCCGGATCCGACCCCGACCTCGGCTCGATGAGCGGCCCGTCCGCCTGCCCAAGCTTGCGCCTCAGCCCGGCCAGCGCATTGTCACCAACCGGCTTGAAGGCCCGGGCCAGCAGCGGGTCGCCGATGCGCAGAATCCCCTTCATGCTCAACTGGGCATCGTAGGTCACGCGCGCTCCCGCCGCAACGCCAGCCGCAGCCTGAAGCGGCTGTACCTCGATCGTGTCAAGCGAGACGACGGTGGCGTTCTCGCCGCGCAGCGTGATCAGCCACGGGGGCTCGTAGCGCACCACGGTGTAGACGATCTCTGCCCGCCGCCCACGGAAGCTCGCGACCAGCCGGAAGCGCGAGCCGAGCTTGACCTCCGGGTCAAGCCGCTGTGCTTCAAGTACGCCCGGGTCCCACTCGGCGGTTGTGGAAAAGTCGCTCAGGTAGGCGAAGACCTCCTGCGCGTCTCTCGTGGTCTCAACTGTGGCTCGGTAACGTGCCATCACTCATCTCCCATGGTCGCTTCAGTGCTCTGTCGCTCAGGCCGGCCAGCTCGATACAGGCCGACCAGAGCCGCGCACGGTCTGCTTCGGTCTCCCAAGCGAACCCGGGCACGCTGTGTCGGGCGGACCCGGCGGTTGTCGATGATGGTGTCAAACAAGGGGGATAACTAAACGCAGAAAATTCTACAGACACTCTACAGAGTTTACACACCGGAAGCGGCGGCGGCAGGGGCAGCGCTCGCGCGCGGTTCTGTCGGTGTGTCAATGAACGGCCTGGGTTTGGCTACCCTTGGGATCAGGTGAGGCGACGCTGGCGTGAAGGCGCCAGCCAACCGAGCCATGCGTGTGGCAACTGACACCCAGCACGGCAGCCGCTGTCCCACTGGTCCCGGACGCAGCTGTTGGGCGACCAACCGTGAGCTTTGATGATGCACAGCGGGCACATCCAGCCAGCAGATCCGCAAGCCCAACCGGCGCCTGCGCCTGTGGACGGGCAGGCGCATGCTGACGGGGCGCCGGGTACACCTGTCCCCCACGACCGGTGGAGCCGCCCGATCGGGCGGCGCACGGTGCTGACAATGCTCGGCCTGGGGGCGCTCGGCACGCTGTTTGGCTCAAGCGTGCAGTCGGGGATCACCGGTCTGCTCGAGTCGGTGCACGCACAGGGCATGGCCAGCGTGCTGCCCGGCGGCGGCGGCTTCACGATCTACACCGTCACCGGCGGGTATCCAGCGGCCCCCGCCGACTACAGACTGCAGGTCGGAGGGCTTGTCCAAAAACCCCTGGCCCTGAGCGTCAGTGACCTTCACCATCTGCCGGCAACGTATCTGACCAGTGACTTCCAGTGTGTTACCGGCTGGCTGGTCGAGAACGTGCACTGGGTAGGGGTGCGGCTCGTGGACCTCGCGGCGCGCGCTGGTGCGCTGCCCCAGGCAACCGCCTTCCAGTTCCGATCGTTCGACGGTGTCTACACAGAGAGCCTGACGCTCGATCAGGCGCACCGGAGCGGCGCGATTGTGGCTTACTCGATGCTCGGCGCTCCAGTCACGCGCGAGCACGGCGGCCCGGTGCGGCTGTTCGTGCCGGACATGTTCGGCTACAAGTCGATCAAGTGGCTCTCACGGATCGACTTGGTCTCGCGCCCGACGCCCGGCTACTGGGAGCAGAACGGGTATCCGATCAACGCCTGGATCGGCGGCCATCCGCCGGCCCGGGCTGTCCGCACCTAGCGCCGTGAGCACAAGCCCAGCCCCGCGCACAAGTGCCGGCCAGGACCCGGTCGCGTCGACGCGACCTTCCCACCTGGTGCGCTTTGACCGCGTCGAGCGGGCGGTTCACTGGGTGAACGCGCTGCTCTTCATCGTGCTGATCCTCACCGGCGCGGCGCTCTACTTCACGCCGCTGATCGCGCTCGTCGGCCGACGGCGGCTGATCGAGCAGATCCACCTCTACAGCGGTCTCGCGCTGCCGCTGCCGCTGCTCGCCGGCCTTGCCGGGAGATGGGGGCGCGCCCTGCGCCGAGACGCGAGCCGTATCAACCGCTGGAGCGAGGCCGACCTCGCTTGGCTGCGCGGCTTGGTTGACGGCTCGCTTGACGCGCCCGGCGCCAGCCCTCCTCGACTCGGCAAGTTCAACCCGGGTCAGAAACTGAACGCAGCCTTTGTCGTCGGCGCAGGGCTCGTGCTGCTCGGCACCGGTACGTTGCTTCACTGGTATCAGCCGTTTCCGCTGGCGTGGCGGGCGGGCGCAACGTTCGTGCACAACTGGCTCGCCGCGCTCATCTTCCTCACCGTCGTCGGCCACATCGCCTTTGCGCTGGCCCACCCGGAGGCGCTGCGCAGTATGTTCACCGGCCGCGTCAGCCGCGCCTGGGCCGCACGGCACGCGCCTGACTGGCTGGACGGCGGTGACGATTAGCGCCCGGGCGGGCCGCGCTTCTCCTGTCAGTCCGACATCACTCGCCCGCGGCTTTCCTGTCAGTCGGAGATCTTCCGCCTGCGCCGGCGCCCGGCCGCCGACGTCTCGACCGGGCCGAAAAGACCGGGTCGTCATCGGTGCCGATGTTGCGTGTGCCACAAGGGTGGGCGACGCCCGGAAGTGGATCCTTGCCGGCAGGTTCGCCGCCTCGGTGAAGTGACCATCCGGGAAATTTGACCCATATCGCGAGGCAGTTTCGGCGGGATCGCCGGCGTACGCTACGGCTTAGTGGTCCCCGCCATAAGTTCCGTCGTGATCACGCGGCGATCGCGGCTGGC
>JBMFHK010000131.1:0-4685 GCA_049976865.1 Solirubrobacteraceae bacterium
CACCGCTCCAGGCTACTGCACCGAGATGGAGGACCCATCTTTGTAAAACTGGCTGGACTTGTTTGGCGAACGCGTGGGTCGCTGCAGCGCACCCCAATACACGGTTTCTCTTAAGCGCGTCCTATGATCAATGGATCATGGGTTACGGGCACTGACACGATGGCATCGGTTGTCTCTCCAACACCATCATCGCTGACACAACGGCTGGCGCATCACCGCGGCAAGCCCGAGCACTACAAGTGGATAGCGCTCTCAAACACGACGCTCGGGATCATGATGGCGATGATCAACCAGTCGATCGTCATGATCGCGATGCCGGCCATCTTCCGCGGGATCAAGCTCAACCCGCTGGTCTCGTCCAATTCAAGCTATCTGCTGTGGATGCTGATGGGCTTCTCAGTCGTGCTGGCCGTGCTGGTCGTCAGCCTGGGGCGTGTCGGCGACATGTTCGGCCGCGTGCGCATGTACAACCTCGGGTTCGCGGTCTTCACGGTCGGCTCGCTGCTTTTGACGATCACCTGGATGTCCGGGACCACCGCCGCCATCTGGCTGATCGCCTGCCGGGTCGTACAGGGGGTGGGAGCCGCGTTCCTGTTCGCCAACTCCTCAGCCATCCTGACCGACGCCTTTCCCGCCAATGAGCGGGGGCTCGCCTTGGGGATCAACATGGTGGCGGCCATTGCCGGCTCCTTCATCGGCCTGATCCTGGGCGGGGTACTGGCGCCGGTGGGCTGGCGGCTCGTGTTTTTGGTGTCGGTCCCGTTCGGCCTGCTGGGAACGGTGTGGGCCTACTTCATGCTTCAGGAGCGCGGCGTGCGGGTGCAGGCCAAGATCGACTGGTTCGGCAACCTGACCTTCGCCATTGGCCTGATCTCGGTGCTGGTGGGAATCACCTACGGCATCCTGCCCTACGGCAGCCACAACATGGGCTGGACCAGCCCGCTGGTGCTCGGCACGATCGGCGGCGGCATCGTCGTGCTCGGCCTGTTTGTCATGATTGAGCGGCGGGTCAGCCATCCGATGTTTCGCCTGCAGCTGTTCAGGATCCGTGCGTTCACGGCCGGTAACGTGGCATCGCTGCTCTCCGCACTGGCTCGCGGTGGGCTGATGTTCATGCTGATCATCTGGTTGCAGGGGATCTGGCTTCCGCAGCGCGGCTACAGCTACTCCTCAACGCCGCTGTGGGCCGGCATCTTCATGCTGCCGCTCTCAGCCGGATTCTTGATAGCCGGACCGTTCGCCGGGCGCCTGGCCGACCACTTTGGCGCCAGGCCTTTTGCCACCGGTGGGATGATCGCCGCGGCGCTCAGCTTCGTAGGGCTGATCGCACTGCCGGTCAACTTCCCATATCTGGCGTTTGCGGCGATGATCTTCCTCAACGGGCTGGCGATGGGACTGTTCGCGGCTCCTAACCAAACCGGCATCATGAACAGCCTCCCGGCGGACCAGCGTGGCGCCGGCGCCGGCATGGCGGGCACATTCACAAATACCGCGATGGTCCTGTCGACCGGGATCTTTTTCAGCTTGATCATCATCGGCCTGTCAGCCAACTTGCCGGCGGCGTTGTATCACGGTCTCAGCGTCCACGGCGTGCCACAGGCCTACGCGACCAAGATCTCCCATCTGCCTCCGGTCGGCAGCCTGTTCGCAGCCTTCCTTGGCTACAACCCAATGACTTCGCTGCTTGGTCCTGTGCTGCATACGCTGCCGCACGCCACCGCCGCACACCTGACCGGCCACACGTTCTTCCCCAAGCTGGTGTCACAGCCCTTCGCCTCTGGCATCCACACCGCTTTCTACTTTGCGGCAGGCGCCTGCGTGGCAGCGGCAGGCGCATCGTGGATGCGTGGCGGCAAGTACTACTACAAGGTCGAAGACGAGCCCGAAGCGTCTGAACTGCCGGCCGCCTGAGGGCGCGCCTCGACGCCGCGGTTGCTTGATCGTGCGGGCGGCCGCATGGCCAGCGGTTCGGGCATGGACGAGGGCCAGGACCCGCAGTCTGAGTTGTTGCGCCGCTTTGAGGCGGTGATCGCCGACGCCGGACTGGATGACCTGCGCAAGCTCACCGGTGACGTGCTGGCGCTTGGCGGCGCGGCACACCAAGCGCAGCGCTCACAGATGCCGGAGCTGCGGCGCCCACAGGTTGATGAGCTGAGACTGTTCCAGGTGAGAGTCGACCTCAAGCACTCCCGGCCGCCGATCTGGCGGCGTCTGAAGGTCCGCTCAGACCTGCGGCCCGACGCTCTGCACCAGGTGCTGCAGGCGGCGTTTGGCTAGGATGACTATCACCTGTGGCGTTTCTCGCTCGGCGGCAACCCGTTTGACCACGGCAACCAGCTGTTCCTCTGCCCCTACGACGTGCAGGAGGGAGAGATCGAGGACGAAGGCGGCATCCCCGCCGGTGAGGTGCGGCTCGACGAGACGATGCAGCAGCCGGGAGACACGCTGGGCTATGTCTACGACTACGGCGATGACTGGGAGCTCACGCTGAGGCTGGAGGCGATCCTGCCCGCGGACGCCGGCGCTGCGTCCGCGGTGTGCGTCGACGGCCGGCGTGCGGCGCCGCCGGAGGACTGTGGCAGCCTGCGCGACGCCGAGCAACTCGCCGAGGTGCTTGAGGATCCCGCCCACTTCGACATGGAGGAGATCAACCAGGCTCTACGGGCACCGTACTTTGCGCTGCGTGAGGCCGGGGTCAACCCGGAGCTTGTGGATCTCGTCAAGCGGCTGGCGTACAGCCCGGTTGGAGACGACCTGACCGCCCGTGCTCTAAAGCTCACCGGCGAACCGGCACGAATAGACGAGCAGGAGCTGCACGACTCCCTGCAGGCGTTCACATGGTTCCTTGAGCGGGCAGCGGACGGCCCAATCCCGCTCACCGCCGCGGGCTACCTGAAACCGGCCGATGTCGAGGCCGCCGCCCAGATCGTGCCGATGATGAGCGGCTGGATCGGCAAGGCCAACCGTGAGATCGACACCACGCCCGTCCTGCGGTTTCGGGAACTCCTCCAAGAGCTCAGGCTGCTGCGCAAATACAAAGGCACGCTCAGGCTCACCAAGCTCGGCGCCGCCGCCAGCGCCTCACGCGACGCGCTCTGGAGCACCCTTGCCGGCAAGCTCATCACCGGCAAGAACGGTTTCGACCGGCAGGCGGCACTGCTCGTGCTCACCTACGCCGCCACCTCACCCAACGCTGAGATCCCGTTGGACAGCGTTGCGGCAGCCCTCGGGAGCCTTGGCTGGCAGACGGGGCACGGCGCACCCATAACCGCCCATGACCTCTACTGGCTGCCGGCACTGGAGATCCTCGAAAACGTCAAGCGCACACCACCAACCTGGCGCGAGCGGCAGCTGATCAGCCCGGCAGCGGCCAGGCTCGCCCACAGCGCGTTGAGAACCGCCCAGCCGAGCAAGCAGTCATAGACGCCGAGCACCCAGGCTCTCAGTGAGGCGGGGAGCGGGTCAGAGGCTTGAACCGTCCGAGGTTGCGTGTCGCTGCCATACGGGGACAGGCGCACTTTTGTTTTGGGCGAACAGAACGACGAGTGGGCCGTCAGCCGCCGCTACCTCTCATAGCGCCTATGAGCACGTCTTTCGGCTCTCGGCATGTAACCTCAGACGAGAGACGGTACATTTGTAACGTGCGTAACGTTGTGATTCCAGATGGGCGCGGACGACTTCTGTTACCTAAGGATGCCCGTGAGGCCCTGGGTGTGCTGCAGGGCGGCCACGTCGCCGTCGAGCTGTGGCCGGACGGTTCCGTTCTGCTCCGCAACGAGGGCAAGGCGGAGGCCGAGGCCGCCGCGAGGGCGGTGAACGCCCTGCTCGGGTCGATGAAAGGAGAGGGCCCTTCGGTCGATGAGTTCCTTGCCGGCCGCCGGCGCGAGGCAAAACTCGAGGACGAGAAGGAGACGCGGCTTGCCAGTGGTGCTTGACGCTAGCGCCGTTCTCGCGCTGCTGCGGGACGAACCCGGTGCCGAGCTAGTGGCCAACGCGCTGAGAGAGTCGCCGAAGGATGAGAGCGGCTACAGGGGGCTTTTGTCGGCCGTGAATGCCGTCGAGGTATTACAGGTCGCAACGCGTGCGGCGGCTGAGGGGCTGCTGGCGAAAGACAGTCCGATCGGTGTAGTCGCGTTCACGACAGAACATGCACGGAAGGCGGCGGAGTTCCGCGAGCCAACGCGCCATCTGGGTCTGTCTTTGGCGGACCGCGCGTGCCTTGCGCTCGGCGACGTTACAGGACATACGGTGCTCACGGGTGATGGTGAGTGGCTACAGGTGAGCTTGGGCGTTACGGTCCGTCACATTCGCCCGCAGGCCACTGGATAGCCGTTGTGCCGTCCTCCCCTCTTACGGCTGACCGTTGTAGGGCTAGTCAGCATGAACGCTTGGGGGCTGGCCCCCGCGTCCATGCTGACTAGTTCGAGCCAACGTCGCAACAGTTGAGGAGCAAACGCTATCCGGTTGGAGTAGTGGAGAATGCTATGGCCGAGATGGCGCTGCTCGCGCCCCGGCTGGCACGCGACACGCCGGCAGCCTCGCCCGCAGCAAGGGTCTTGTCAAACACGTTGCGCTCTGGCACGCGGCACGCGGGGAAGGAAATATCCCGCCACGGGATATTTCCTTCCCCGCGATGCTAAAGGGTGCACTGGACGGGCGTAACACGCGGCTCGGACGGGTCGGAC
>JBMFHK010000131.1:4785-5893 GCA_049976865.1 Solirubrobacteraceae bacterium
CGGCTCGGACGGGTCGGACACCACACATGGGTTGGACGCGACGGGCGGGTCGGACACCACACACGGGTCCGACGCAAGAATCTGGGCGGACGCAACGAGCGAGGCGGACGGGGCGCATGCGCCAGGGTGATTGCGGCGAGTTCTTCTCACCGCGTTTGCGGTTTGGGTGTCCAGAGCACGCGTACGCGGTTGTTTGGTTGAACCTCGACGATGCCGGTGAATGTGCCGTTGCCGTCCGCTCCCGCGCAGAGGTAGATGTCGCCGTGGCGATCGACGGCTATCCCGCTCGGATCCACCCTGCCTGGGATTCCGTTGACCTTGCCGAGGAACCTGTCGTAGGACCTCTCGCCGGCGAGGTTGATGACCGTGTGCGCACCCTGTGGGGTGATCCGGACCACCTGGGACCAGTTGATCGTTAAGACGGTGCCGTTCGGGGCTGAGGTGAGCCCGTCGGGCGCATCGTGAGGGTTGGCGGCAAGCTGCCCGACGCGCCCGTTAGGTGCGACGACCAGCAGCTCGTTGGGGTGTCCGTAACGGCCCTCACCGCCACCATCAGCGCAGGCTATGTACAGAGCACCGCGACCTGAGTACGCCAGCGCGCCGGTGCAGTTGACGTATCTGGCGACCAGTGAGTTCTGGGGGCCTCGATGAGTTCTCCGGCGGAGCCCAGATCCAACAGCGGCCCTCCGTCCACCCCGTTAGGGCAGGTGAAACCTGTCAGCGCAAGGTTGCCGGCCGGTGTGACCGCAAGCGACACCCCGCCAGGAAGATCCGCGTCCTGCGCAGGCATGCGCCGAGCCGTCACGCCAGCGGCGCGGCAGTCAGGATCAGCACCGATCACGGTGCTGATCCTGCCGTCGGTGGCGACCTCCCGGACAACGCTTGACCCGGCATGGCCTCCGAGTTGCCTAGCGTCCGGTTGCACGAAATACAGGGCGCCACTACGGGCGACGGCCATGCTCGCAGGGTCGGCAATTGCAGCGTGCGTCGCTGGACCACCATCACCTGAGTCGCCCGCAACCCCGGTACCGGCGGCGACCTCAAAGCGTCCGTTTGGTAAGCGCTTGAGAATCTGCTGACGGCCCTGATCGGCGATGTAGAGGACGCC
>JBMFHK010000132.1:0-5847 GCA_049976865.1 Solirubrobacteraceae bacterium
GCAGTTTGTGCATCCTGACTCCCTCTCACGCCGTTTACGGGCTTATCGCCGGCACGACACGCCCGTGCGAGCAGCGCCCGGGCAGGGAAGCACCCGGGCAGGGAAGCACCCGGGCAGGGAGTGTGACGGTGCCGGCACGCTTCCTGCCCGCCACACGCCCGCACATTCGGGCGCGCTTGCACCGGCCAGAGATCAGCCTTGCGCAAAACCTCAAACAACACCAAGCGCAGCACACCGGTAGCAGTCACGCGCGCCGGTCTGCGCCGCGACCACCGTGCCGACAGCCCGCAAAGCCAACAAACGACGTGAACAGTTACACGATCCGGGGGAAACCACACGCGACCGAGCAGTCGAGTCAGTCGCTGTGTCGCACTTGTTCAGTGATCCGCTTGAGCTTCTTATCCAGCGTGAGCAGCGTCGCGCCGTTGACCAGCGCGATCGCTAGCGACATCGCGTCGCGATCAGCCGATAGCGCTGATCGGCCCGGCTGCCGTTACATGGCAGCTCCCACTCACCCGTGTAAGCGCTTACGACGACCACGCAGCCCGTAGGCCACCAGGCCTACGACGATCGCCGCCGCCAACGCGATCCCAGCAACAAGCCCAACCTTAGCCATCACGTTGGTTACGGCGTCGCCGCCGTAATACCCGGCAAGGCCATAGGTCACAGCCCAACTGACCCCACTAAGCGAGTTCCATGCAAAGAAGGTTCTAAAGCGCATTCGATTGATGCCCGCCAGCCAGGCAGTGGCAAAGCGGATCAGCACTAGCCATCGGCCAATGAAGACGGTCTTGGCGCCGTGAGCCCGAAAGTAGCCCTCGCCGAGATCAACCATGCGGACACGCCGTTCACGCAATGGGCCGGCCCGAACCAGTACATCACGGCCCAGTCTGCGCCCCAACAGGTAACCGGCGTTGTCTCCCAGAATGGCTGACGCGGCCCCGATCGCGATCACCAGCACAATGTCAAGCTGCCCCTGGCTGGCCAGCACTGCAGCAAGGACCAGAGCCGTCTCCCCAGGTGACGGCACACCCATAGATTCAAGGCCAATCAGAGCTGGCAGGAGATAACCCAGACCACCAGAGACGCTGAAGATCACGAGTGTCACCCACATCAGCGGACCACCTGGCAGCGCGCTACACCTAAACCGCGGCGGCGCCAGAAACAGTCCCTGCCGAAGGGGCCGCGGCCGGGCGCAGTCGCAGCACGAAGGTCGCGCCGGGCCCGTCCGTGGCGGCCAGGACAAGCGATCCGCCCATCCGTTCAGCCAGCTCCCGGCCGATCGCCAGGCCAAGCCCAAACCCAGCCTCCCCACCGGTCTCCCGCCCACGCTTGAAGCGCTCGAAGATCAGTGTTCGCTCCTGCGCGGCAACGCCGGGGCCCTGATCTGAGACCACCAGCATCGGATCAGGACCAGGCCGCACAAGCACCCGTACGTCCGTGCCACTCGGTGCCACACGCAGGGCGTTGTCCAGCAGGATCCTCAAAATCCGGGCCACACTACCCGGGTCGGCAAGGACCCACACTTGCCGACCAGGATCGTCCAGCATCAACCCAACCCCACGGCCACCGCTGGCAAGCTCAAATTCAGCGACCACGGCGCGGCTCAGCTCCCCAAGCTCAATCGGCTCGGAGCGCAACGTGACCTCGGCATCGATCCGGCTGAGATCAAGCAGATCGGCAGCAAGCTGTGCAAGCCGCTGTGACTGCGAGCGTGCGCGGCTGAGCAACGCCTGGGCGTCGGTCAGGTCAACCCGGTCAGCATCCAGATCATCGGCCAGCAGCTCAAGCATCCCGTTCAGCGATGCAAGCGGCGTGCGCAACTCATGCGACGCCGTGGCAACAAAGGCCCGCCGCGCCTGTTCCTGCTGACGCAACCGCTGCTGCATGATTGCGAACGATCGTGCCAGATCGCCCACCTCGTCACGGGCGCGATCGGCAGGAAAGTCTCGGACGGTGCCACCCATTGCCAGCTCCAGCGCGGCTTGGCGCAACCGCTGCAGACGGCTGACCAACTGGCCGGCCAGCGGGATCGCTATGCCCATAGTGAGCACGATTGCCACCACCGCAGCGACTTCAAAGGCATGCCGGACAGCAGCGACCGAGTCGCGCACAGCACCGATAGAAGTGCGCACAGCAAGCACCGCGTCCGCTCCGGGGATCGGGATGGCCGCTCTCACAACCTGCTGACCCGATACCGACCCAAGGCTGATCACCGTCCTGCCGGTCAGGTAGGCGTGCGTGACGTCACTGGTATCGCCCGCTGTGACAGCGATTCCGCTGGGAGCGATCGGCACCCCGTACCCAGACGCATCAACATCGCCGATCAGCGTCACAAAGCCCGCGGGTCCGAGCTTCAGTTGCAGGTCCTTGAGCGTGCTCTCAAGCGCCACGGACTGGGCGTGACCCTGTCTCTGTAGCGCGCTGCCCTTGGTCGCCTCAACGATCAGCTGGTAGTCGATATCCCGGATGCTGTAGATGCTGGCCCGGTTGGCGTATACGTCATGGCGCAGCGTCGACTCGGACGCCTTGGTCAACGAGCCCTCAAGCCGCGGCAGCAACACGACACTGGCGACAACGAGGGTCACGGCCGTGGTCCCGATGACGGCGCCCACGATCCGGCCACGCAGCCCGAACGCGCTCCAGCGCAGCCGCGTCAGCAGCATCACCTCCTATGGAGCGCCGAGCCGGTAGCCCGCGCCGCGCACGGTCAGGATGTAGCTGGGTTTCTCCGGCTCGAACTCGAGCTTCTCCCGCAGATGCCGAATGTGCACGTCAATTGCGCGAGGGTCACGGTAGGCGCTGTCACCCCAGATCGCACGCAGCAGCTCCTGCCGGTTGAGCAGCCGTCCCGGATCGCGCATCAAGGCATCCAGCAGCTCAAACTCGCTGAAAGTGAGCCTGACTGGCCGACCATCGAGACTCACCTCGCGCCTGGAGCGATCCAAACGGATCGCTCCGAAGCTGAGCACGTCAGCGCCTGAGTTGCCGCCGCGTGCTCCGGCGCGCCGGAGCACCGCGCGGATACGGCTGCGCAGCTCAGCCAATCCAAACGGTTTGGTCACGTAGTCATCGCCACCGGCTTCCAGGCCGAGCACCGCGTCGGCCTCAGAGTCAAGTGCGGTGAGCATGATCACCGCCACCATGTTGCGCCGTGCGCGCAGGGTGCGGCAGACCTCATACCCGTCAGGTCCAGGGCCCAGCGCAATGTCCAGCAGAATGATGTCGTATGACTCGGTGGTTGCGCGTTCAATCGCCTCGTCGCCGCTGCTCACCGCGCTGACCTGATGGCCCTCACGTGAAAACGAGCGGACCAGCATCTCACGCAGATCCAGCTCATCTTCCACCACGAGAATGCGCAGCGCAGCACCGCCCTCTGAACCGTTCTGCCCACTGGAACGCTCTGTGACCATTCCAAGGGGATCCTAGCGATTGGCGCGCCGGATTTTATGGACGCGCGCCATGCGACCCCAACGGTCAGAGCCGGTCGAGAATGCCGCGCAGACCTTCAGCGAGCGGTACCTGCGCGTGCCAGCCCAGGACCCGCCGTGCACGATCGGCCGACAGGCAGCTGCGCAAGACCTCACCAGAGCGCGCCGGCAGATGCTCCGGCTCGGGCAGACGCAGGCCGCGCTGCACGCCAAGCTGGGCAAGCAGCCCGACCAGATCCAGTACAGAGGTTTGCCTGCCGCTAGCGATGTTGACCGGTCCGGTCACGGTGGAACCGGCAGCCAGCATGTTGGCGCGCACCACATCAGCCACCTCCACCCAGTCGCGGGTCTGGCGTCCGTCACCGAAAATTCGAGGGGCCCGCTGATCCAGCAGACAACCGCAGAAGATGGCCACCACCCCCGCCTCACCGTGCACATCCTGGCGTGGGCCGTAGACGTTTCCGTAACGCAGAGAAACCGTTGACAGTTCGGTTTCTCGGTCAAAAAACTCGCAGTAGCCCTCCGCTGCGAGCTTGCTCTGACCGTAGGGTGCCAGCGGCGTGATGAGGTGGTCCTCCGGTGTCGGCAGCAACTCCGCGTCGCCGTACAGACCGCCACCAGTCGAGGTGTTGACAACACGCGCGACACCAGCGTGCAGGGCCGCATGAAGGATGTTGATCGTGCCAAGCACGTTGACGGCGGCGTCAGCGGCCGGATCCTCGATGGAGCGGCGCACATCGATCTGGGCGGCCATGTGAAACACGGTCTCTGGACGCGCCTTGGCAAAGACACGCTCAACCGCCTCGCTGTCACGGATGTCGAGCTCCCACAGCTGGGCGCCCGCGGCAAGCGCGTCGGTCAGGTTCTCCCGTTTGCCGGTGATCAGACTGTCGATCACCGCCACCCGGTCGCCGCGGGCAACCAGCGCATCCACCAGGTTTGAGCCGATGAAGCCGGCCCCGCCGGTCACGATGCAGTCCACGTTCAGGGTCCCGGCCTGGTTCTCAGTTGTGAACAAACGCGTAGAAGTCTGGCTTGCGGGTGCCGTTGGCGTTGATCAGCCCGCAGGAGTTGAGCGGCAACTGATCATGAACCTGGGCCCAGCCGAGCGCGTAAATGTAGCCCGCGTGCCGGGCCGTGACCAGCGCATCTTTGACCCATGCTGAGGCCACGGACGGTGGCGAAACATAGAAGTTGAAGGTGTGATCCGGCGCCGTGGGCACGCAGTACTGCGACAGAAAAAGCGGTACCCGATGCCCCAGGTAGGCTCCGGTCCAGGACTCAAGCTGCGGGAGATCCGAGAACTGAACCTCACCGTATGGCGACGGCTGCTGGTTGAACAGCGGCACCGTGTAGCCAAACGGGTCCTGCCCGTACATGCTCATCCGTGGTACGCGCCCGCCCGGGAGCTTCATGTTGGAAAGCCACTGTTGAGGGTCGATCAACCCAGACGTGTAGGTGTCGCCGCCGATCACCAGGTTGGCGGAGCTGACGCTTTTGAGCGCGCCGTAGGCGTCGTTGAGCATCAGCGCATAGAGCCGTGGCGCGCGCGCCTGCGCCGCCGTGAGCGTGGTCTGCGTGTAGGCGACAGGCGTCTCCGGCCTAAAGGTCCCGGCCCGGTTGGGCTCGTTCCACACCATCCAAAGATGGACCGTCGGGTACTCCCGCGCCGCCGCCTGAAGGAACTGCGCGTAGGTTCTGGCACTCTTCGGCGCCCAGCCGTCACCGTGATGACCGCCGTTGGCCCAGACGGGAGCGTTGCTGACAGCAAGCAGCACACGCAGGCCGTGCGACGCGGCCTGGTTGATGGTGTTGCTCAGCGAACCCGGCCACCGGTATGCGGGGTCACTGGGACTGGTGGGATCGGTCGGCTTGCGTGACGCGACCACGCTCCAGTTCAGAGACGTCTCGTAGATCTTTACCCCCATCCGCTGATACAGCGGGAACTGGTTGATGCCGCGGTAGGTAACCGGCCCCCAGACCGCCTTCTGGAAGGCGCTTGCGCCAGCGGGCGCCAGCGCCGCCATGAGCGCAAACGAAAAGATCGCCAGCAGCAGCGGACGGGTGCGCCTGAGATACCTCATCTGGCACGATGTTAGAAGCAGAGCGTCGGCGCGTGCGCTCCCGCGAGCCTGGCGCGGAACCTATACAGTGGTTCGGATCGGCGTGGTCCTCAAGCTTGCCTTCGACAGTCGTGCCGGCAAAGACAGCCGCGGAGTAGGGCGTTACACGCGGTCACTGCTGGACGCGCTACGACGCACGGAATGCGGCCCGGTGACAGAAACTCACGCACCCCGCCGGGCGACCGCCGACGTCTACCACTCACCCTGGCTGGAAGGCGCACTGCTGCGCTCGCCGGTGCCAACCTCGATCTTGCAGTAAGCGGCTGGGTGGGTCGTTACTGGCGCGCGGGAGC
>JBMFHK010000133.1:0-5753 GCA_049976865.1 Solirubrobacteraceae bacterium
CCAGCCGCGATCGCCGCGTGATCACGACGGAACTTATGGCGGGGACCACTTAGCCAGGAAATGACCATGGTGGCCCAACCGCGGCGTGTGAGCTTCTTCTCGATACGCAACTGGTCTCGAACCGAGCATGTCGAGATCATGGAGGGCAAGCGCATCGTCGGAGTGCTTGCACAAGAGCCCATCTCCGCGTCAGCGCAGCCCCAGGCGCCACCGGCACAAGTGACCGGCTGCCCAACCAGGTACATGATCACGTCGCTGCCGCCTTTTTCGCTCGCAGCGGCAGTGAGACCTTCGTGTTGTGCTTTACCTTGAGCCCAGCCCGCGGGCTCTGCCTGCAGGCCCGCACAGGCTCGCTGCCAGCCTCGGAGCGGTGGACCACACCTATATAACCTTGCATCCGGCGTGCTCGAGCCGACTGCTGGCACCTGAGAGGCTCACGCCGAGCACTCTCGGAACGACGCACGGGCGCACATAAGGCTGCTTGCCGGTCATCGCGAACAGACGTCCGTCCACGCGCTGCGTTGAACGAAATCTTGCAGAACCTGACGCGTCTTCGTGAGATCAGTTGTATAAAAGCTGTCCAGGCTGCGCAACCTGCAACCGTGGCCGATGTTTTGAACGGTACGTTCCGGGCAGACGGTCGGCATGCCCCGCCTGCCATCAGGAACCGCGCCGACCACCACCATGTCAGCAAAATCAAAGCTTCACAAACTGATTCTCGGCGGAGTAACTCTCCTCACGGTACCCACTGCGCTCGCCGTAACCGCCGTGGCCCCAACCGCGGCTGCCAGCACTCAGCCTGCCAGCAGGTCAACCACCGACGCCACCGCGGATCCCGCCAAAGCCGGACGGACAGCACTCCCTCGTGCTGTCCACCGGAAGGTCATTCGTACCGGCCACCGGACGGTCACCTACGCTGGCCTCAAGCTCAGCGTACCGGCGTCCTGGCCCGTGTTCCGGCTGGGTCCGAGTTCCACGGTCTGCGTTCGCTTTAACCGCCATGCGCTCTACGTGGGGACGCCTGGCGCCGATCAGAACTGCCCAGCGCAGGCGGCCGGCCGGACCGAGGCGATCCTGGTCCAGCCGCAGAGCAGCGAGCCAGCCGGCTATCAGGCCGCTGAGGGAGTGGTGTCGCCCAATGTGCTCAAGGACGATCCTGGCGCCGGCACGGTCATCCGGATCGTCAACCAGGCCCACCATGTGGTGATCACCGCAACCTGGAATAACCATCCACAGATCATCCGCGACGCGTTGCATCTGCGCTCGCTGCGTAGCGCCATGCTCGCTGACGACGCTCAACCAGCGCCGCCTGCACCGGTGGCACCCGTCTTGGGACGGTTGCCCCACCAGGTGTCAGCGACAAGCCCGGCACTCCCGGGCACAGTGTTCAAGGGCCTTGGCTTTGATGTCTGCTGGGCACCCTCACCGGCACAGATGAGCGCCTGGGGAACTGCGTCGCCCTTCGGCGCCGTTGGGATTTACATCGGCGGTATCAACGCGGCATGCCTGGGCGGCAACCTGACCGCCACCTGGGTGTCCAGCGAATCAGCCGCAGGCTGGCATCTGATCCCGATCTACGTCGGCCTGCAGGCTGCCGGCGCTTGCGACGGGGCATGCCAGCCGATCCAACTAGAGCAGGCCGCCAGCGAAGGTATGGCCGCCGCCCAAGACGCTGTCTACCAGGCCCAGCTACTGGGGATCGGCACCGGCAACCCGATCTACTACGACATGGAAAGCTACACGCCGTCCACCAAAACCACCGCCGCGGTGCTCACTTTCCTGAACGCCTGGACGACAGAACTGCACTCAAGCGGCTACCTCTCTGGCGTCTACGCCAGCGCCGCCTCAGGCGTAACCGATTTGGTCAACGCGATGGGAGTCGTCGGGTTCACGGAACCCGACGACCTCTGGATCGCGCACTGGAACGACCTGCCGACGGTGTCAGACCCGTATGTGCCGAGCGGTGACTGGGTCAACAACCAGCGTCTTCACCAGTACGAGGGCGACACCACGCAAACATATGGCGGCGTAAAAATCGGCGTCGATCTGGACTATTTGGACGGAGCGACGGCGGCCGCCGGCTCCGGCCCCCTCCTGCCCAGCGTCGCGGAACTGCCGTCCCTGCAGGTGAGGCCACAGGCTGACGGCAGTGTGCGCCTCACACCACGCTCAAACGGTGTTGCAGCGATCAGCTCATGGGTGTTATACGGCGGCCAGTCGGCGCGGACCCTGGCCAGAATCCGGACCGTCCCGGCTCCCACCCACATGCCCGTGACGGTTACGGACCGCTACGCCTTCTACGCAGTCTCAGCGCTTAACGAGACCGGGTCGGTGATCGCCAGCTCCCTGCCGGTGGCCGCGCCTGCCGCGGTGCAGATCTACGGCAACAGCCTGTTCTCGCCCGCCAAAGGCTTGCTGACCGTACCGGTGGGCTGTGTGAACACGTCGCCGTGTGCACTACAAGCGTCCGTGTATCAGGGCAAGCGCCGACTGGCCCAAAGCACACAGCAGGTTGTTTCCGGCCACGGCGGAGTTGTCTTTGTGCCGGTGACCAACCGCGTAGTGGCGGCACTCGCACGCAGCACAGACGATCCTGTCACCGTGTCCGTCGCCGACGGTTCGACCCTGAAAAACTCACGTAAGCTCAAGCTGATCGCGTACCGGGTAAGCGGTCGAACGCCGGCACGTAAGACAAGCTCCAGCCGGTCCCTGCGGATCATCGCAAAGACAGCCTTTGTCTCCAACGGCTGGGTCGGTGGTGTGCTTGCGGCCTGTACCGCACCGGTGCCCTGCCTTACGACCATCAAGGTCAGCACCCGCCACGGTGTCAGCCTGGCAGTCACACACACCCAGACGCTGGCCAGTGGGCAGGTCGGGTATCTCACCTTCCACATGACAGCGGCTGGCCACCGGCTGTTGGTTGCCGATGCCAGCAACCAGCTGCCGGTGCGAGTGTCGGTCAAGACCACCACGACACCGCACGCACGGATGCCGGTGCCGAGCGTTGTAACCCAGCCAACACCCACCTCGACGACGACCACCACGCCCACGACGACCACCATCTCGACGACGACCACCACGCCGACGACCACCACGCCGACGACGACCACCACGCCGCCGACGACCACCACCACCACCACGCCGACGACGACCACCACGCCGACGACGACCACCACGGCCGCCGGTAGCCTGCCACGCAAGACGCTGACCAGCACCACGGTCGCGCTGCTGTCACTTGCCAGCTTCCGCTGACACTCCGGTCCGGCCCGGTCCGGGAGCAAACGCTTTGCCCACGCGGTGACAGGCTCTAACCATCGGCCCACAAGCGCCCCGCCGACCAGCACGGTGCGTCAAACTGAGCTGGTGCCCAGCGACCGTGTGGGGAGCCTATGAAACTCGGGGTCAACGTCGGCTACTGGGGCCTCTGGGGCGACCCGGAAGCGCAGCTGGGCGCCGCTCGCGCGGCCGAAGCGCTGGGCTACGACTCGGTCTGGACGGCTGAGGCCTACGGATCCGACGCGGCCACCGTGCTTGCATGGTTGGCAGCACACACGTCAAGGATCAGGCTCGGCTCAGCTGTTTTCCAGATCCCGGGCCGCAGCGCCGCGATGACAGCCATGACCGCCGCCACAATCGACCGGCTATCCGGCGGACGCATGATCCTCGGTCTGGGCAGCTCGGGCCCACAGGTTTCAGAGGGCTGGCACGGTCAGCGTTTCGGCCACCAGCTGCAACGCACCCGCGAGTACTTTGAGGTGGTCAGACTCGCGCTGTCCGGAGAAAGGGTCATCCACCGTGGCCAGACACTTGCGCTGCCGCTTCCCAACGGTCCTGGCAAAGCGCTGAAGCTGACCATCGCGCCGGTGCAGGCTCACCTGCCGCTGTATCTCGCCGCGATCGGTCCGCGCAGCACCGAGTTGGCCGGTGAGATCGCAGACGGCTGGCTGCCGGTCTTCTTTGCGCCCGAGCACGCCGCGGTGTTCCGTCGGCGACTTGAAACCGGTGCACAACGTGCGGGCAGTTCGCTCACGGACTTTGCGGTGGCGCCGCAGGTGGGCGTCCATATCTCAGACGACCTGGCCGGCGCCCGAGACTTCATGCGCCAATGATCGCTCTTTATGTCGGCGGGATGGGTTCCCGTGAGCAGAACTTCTACAACAAGCTGGTTTGCGAGTACGGCTTTGAGGCCGCGGCCAAGCGGATTCAAGACCTCTTTCTGGGCGGGCAGCGCCAGCAGGCAATCCAAGCGGTACCAGACGAGCTGGTTGACCGTGTGTGCCTGGTAGGATCATTTCAGGCGGTCCGCGAGCGGCTCACGGCGTACCGCCAGGCCGGAGTGAGCACGCTGATCGCCTCACCGGTCGCCGCCGGGGCACTGGCCACGCTCGCGCAGCTTCGTCTGCTGGCCCAGGCGGCGAGCTGACCGCTTTTTCTGGATGGCTGTTTACGCACGGCGTTGGGGCGCCGGCGTAGACCACGCCGGCGCCCCAGCCATTGACTGCGTTGCCACCGGCACCGAGTGCCAGCCGGGCTGCGGCCCGGCTGTTACCGACCGGCGCCCCGGATACGATCAGGCGGCCAAGCGCGGTTTGGTTTCCCCAACCCCAAGGCCGACGCCCGCAATAACGATCAGCAGTGCGCCCGGCACCACGAAGAACCATGTGAACAGGGTGAACTTCGGCAGACTGTCAATCTGCTTGTAGTTATTGACGTTCTTCTGCATGGTCTGCACAAGCGGCAGGTAGTGGTCCAGTCCAGCCGGCACCTTTGAAAACACTGGCGTGAGCTTCGGCAGGTTACTCAGAAGCCCGCCAATGGCAGGGAAGCTGGTCGACAAGAACTTTCCAACCTGGGCGGTCGACATGTGCAGCTTGTGGGCGAAGGCGGCCATCATGGCCGGCTCCTCCGCTGCAGCCTGGACGGCCCCGGTTGCCACCTGGCGCAGCGGCACAAACGTGTCGTAGTAATAGGCCACCGTTTCATTGACGCTGGGCCGCTGCATGATCGGATGGAAATCATTGAGCATCGTCTCCCCCGAGCTGGCCCTGCCTGGCAGCGAGATCGCAAACGGAACGACAACCATCGCAATGCCGATCACCAGAACCGGCCACATCATCTTTCGGGCCATGAGTCCCCCTTGTAGGTCATTTACACCCAATTTGGTACCTACGATTCTCCAGTTTCATGGAACATGTACATCGTGTACCCGCGCGGCGTTGTGGGGCAAGCCACTCTCGCCGCAGTGGCGCACTACGCATGGCAGTCGGCCCACAAGCCGCAATATGCAGCAGCCGTTACAAACTGTCGGCCCGCGTCACGCCCAGCTCGCTCCAGTTCACCGCCGGAAGCCCTCAGCAGCACCTGTCTCGAAATGCTGGGACTCTTCAACAAAGTCTCGACGGCCAGGAACGGCGGACCTGATGAGGTCCCAGGGGGTGACAGCCACGACACGCGAGGTCATCCTGTTTTGACCATCGCAGTATTAGACGGCTGTTGCGACCACGAGGATCTCAGGCCTGAGCGAGATGACGCGCTCCAGAGCAAGCTTTCCTTAGCCTGGAGTCAAGATGGCCGTTTCTCTTCGTCAAGTTGAGCGTGGTGATGCGAACGCGATTGCCGCTGTGGATGTGAGTGCCTGGCGGGCGGGGTACCGCGCCGTGGTGTCCGGCGAGTCCCTTGAAACCATCAATGTGGAGAACAGGGGTTCCGCAGCTGGTAGGTGCACGAGGGGCTGTGAACCCGGGTTTCCCCTT
>JBMFHK010000134.1:0-5653 GCA_049976865.1 Solirubrobacteraceae bacterium
GCTTCTGCAGGCCAGACAGCGGGCCCGCGCCGCGGGCGACTGGGCCCGGGCCGACGAGCTGCGCGATCAGCTGCGTGACCTTGGCTGGCAGGTTCGCGATGGGGCTGACGGGCCAGAGCTCCTGCCAGCCTGAGCACACGTGAGATGATCATTTACGGACGCAACCCCGTCCACGAGGCACTTCGCGGGCCGCGGACGGTTCAGAACATATGGACTACTGCCGAGGCTGCTAAGGAAGCTTGGCTGCGCGCGGCGGGAGTGGCGCCGACGATCGTGAGCGGTTCGGCGATTGAGCAGCGCTGCGGCTCTTCAGGGCATCAGGGGGTCTGCGCGTTGGTGTCAGAGTTCTCTTACGCCGAGGCCGGCCTGCTGCTTGGGCAGGGCGGTCTGATCATCGCGCTTGACCAGGTTCAGGACCCCCAGAACCTTGGCTCCATCTGTCGCAGCGCCGAGTGTGTCGGAGCCGCTGGACTGGTTGTCACCGAGCGGCGTGCGGCGGCCGTGACGCCAGCGGTGTGTAAGGCCTCTGCCGGTGCGGTTGAGCACCTGTCGGTGGCAAGAGTGCGCAACCTGACGGATTTTTTGAATGCGGCCAAGGCCAGGGGGTACTGGTGTTACGGCGCCGATGGGAGCGCGGAGACTGATTACCGTCAGGTTGACTTCTCCGGCCCGGTCGTACTGGTGCTGGGTTCGGAGGGCAGCGGGCTGCGTCCTCGGGTTGCGGCTGCCTGCGACCTGCTTGTCGCCCTGCCGTTGCGTGGGCGTACCGAATCGCTCAGCGTGGCGGCAGCCGCGGCGGTGCTGCTCTATACCGCAGCGGCAGCACCCCAGCGCTGATCGGACCCTTGACATGCGTGCCGCGTTATGCCAATCTCGAGGCGAGCCCAAAGCTGAACCGAAGCTTAAGGCTTGATCGTGTGATGTAAGCTCTGGGAGGAGCGACGCTCACGACGGTCAACTAAATAACGCACGGCGCCAGGGGAGGTGACGCGCTACGTAATTCCAACTGTCGTTGCGGCATCCGCGCGGCGTTGAAAGGGACCACCGTGGCACGATTGTCGACTAACCCTAAGGATCAACTTCAGGTTGATGATGAGTATCTGATTGCGCTGGCAAAGGCGGATAACGCTGACGCCTATGACCGCCTTGTGCGCCGCTACTACGGCTTTGTCAGGCTCAAGGCATCGTCCTACTTTCTGGCCGGTGGCGACGCTGACGACCTGATCCAAGAGGGGCTGGTCGGCCTGTACAAGGCCATTCGTGATTACCGCCGAGACCGTGAGTCAAGCTTCCGCAGCTTTGCCGAGCTGTGCATCACCCGTCAGATCATCACGGCGGTCAAGACGGCAACGCGCAACAAGCACACGCCGCTCAACCAGTACATCTCCTTCTCCAGCACGCCGGCCGGCTCAGATGGTGACAATGACCCGACGCTGGACGAACTGATCGCAGGGTCCCAGGTGCACGACCCGGTCAACCAAGTGATCAGTTCCGAGGAACTGCAGTCGCTGGTGGCCTGCATTTCCACTTCGCTCTCGGAGCTGGAATCTCGGGTGCTGTCGCTGTACCTCGACGGCCACTCCTATGAGGAGGTCGGCGCCCGCCTGGGATGTGACTGCAAGACGGTTGACAATGCCCTGCAGCGGGTCAAGCGCAAGGTTGGCAACCATATCCAAAGCCGGGCTGTGGCAGCCTGAGCGCTTGTGCTGGGGCGGCCACGCTGTGGTGCGCGCGGTGCGGCCCTCGCGGCGGCCTCCTATGCCAACGGGCCGAGCACGGGTTGTAACCCATAGGTGCAAAACGCCCGGAAGCGACTGAAAACCGGGTGGTGGGGGCCGTGAAAGTCTGAGCAACCGGTTGTCAGCAGACTGGCTTTGATGCAGTAGTCGTAGAGGAGTTCAACCTGCGCTCGGGTATGGGAGGGGTAAAACACCTCCAGCCCATCGATTCCGGCTTCTTTGAAGCGCTCGGCTGTGGCGAGCACGTGCGCGTCGTTGCTGAGATCCCAGAAAGGGTGTGCCCATGTGGCGATGCCGCCCGCACCCTGGATCAAGCTGACGGCTTCCATTACTGTCGGCGCGCGGCGTTTGACAAAGGCTGGCCGACCCTCGATGAGGTATGCGACCAGGAAGTCTGTGGAATCCGTTAGGTCCTCCCGTGCGAGTCTCGCCGCGTTGCGAGGGTCGCTGGTCACAGTCGCTGCGAGGTGTGGCCGCCCCACCGCACCGCTCTTTGCCGCCCGTAAGCGCAGCTGACCCTCGTCGATATGCCAGTTCAGAGCACGCAGGCGCTCGGCCATCTCCCAGATCCTGTGCTTGCGGTCCTCACGCGCGGCCGTCAGACGTGTGGTTAGCGCGGGGTTGGCGGGATCGATCTTGTAACCGCAGATGTGAAGATCGCCGCCGGCTTCGTCAAGCACGGAGATTTCTACGGCGCTTACCAGGTCGATGCCGAGCAGGTCAGCCTGTGCCCGTGCCTCCGAGACGCCTTCGGTGGTGTCGTGGTCGGTGAGCGCCAGCAGTTCCACACCGGCCCGGTGGGCGGCGAGGACCACTTCCCTGGGGGTCAGTTCACCGTCTGAGTAGGTCGAGTGGCTCTGAAGATCAAAGGTTGGCTGCGAGATTGTTGGCACGCTAGCGCGAAGCGGAGTTAGGGAGACCTAAGGTGTGGTACTGTCGCCGCTGAGCAATTCCGAGCAACGCACTAGGTAATACACCCGACCATGGAGTTATGAAATGGCAGCGGACATGACCTCGCAGACGCATCCACGGCGCGCGCGGCGGCTGAGCTTCTACATTTGGGTGGCGGTTGTGCTTGCCGTCGCTGTGGCGGCCGTGGTACTGGGCTGGCACTCAAGCGCCGGCACCGCCGACCCGAGCGTGGCAGCCAATGCCGAGCACATGAGCCGAACCACTGCGGTTATCAACAGCGCCGTGCTTGTCTTTCGTGAGGGCCTGGAGACGATCCTTGTCCTGGCGGCGGTCACCGCGAGTTTCCATGGTGCAAACAGCGTCTACAGGCGGCCTGTCGCCGTTGGCGGTGCGCTTGGCCTCATGGCGACCGTGGCAACATGGTTTGCCGCAGAGGGCCTGATTGATCTGCTCGGTGGTCACGGCTACAGTTTGCAGGCGGCGACCGGCATCCCGGCGATCATCGTGCTGCTGGTGGTGATGAACTGGTTTCTGCACCGGGTGTACTGGACAGGCTGGATATCTCACCACAACCGGCGACGCAAAGGGCTGCTCAGCAACTCCGATAAAAGCCAGCGCGCAACGCTGCTCGGCTTCATCTTCCTGGGCTTCACGTCGATCTACAGGGAGGGCTTTGAGGTGGTCCTGTTCCTGCAGAACCTGCGGGTCACCTTTGGGTCCAGTGTGGTCCTGGAGGGCGTCAGCCTGGGGGCCCTGTTCACGGCCGCCGTGGGCGTGATGACGTTCTCACTCCATCAACGGCTGCCGTATAAGCGATTGCTGATCATCACCGGCGGGATGTTGCTGATCGTCCTGCTGGTCATGGTCGGCGAGGAGGTCAACGAGATGCAGCTGGCCGGCTGGATCTCCACGACCAGCATCGGCCATTGGCCGGGCTGGCTGGGGGAGTGGTTCAGCCTGTTCCCGAACGTGGAGACGGTGGTCGCGCAACTGCTTGCCGTTGTGCTGGTCCTGGGTTCCTACATCGGCGCGCAGTACCTGCGGGTCTGGCGCCCCCGTCGCCGAGGGCTGCGGGCCGCGACCATTGCCACCGCGCCACCAGCCAGGTCAGCGTTGCTTGAGAGTTCAGATCGGCCGGAGCGTTCGGTGACGGCTGGTACCTGACCTGATTTCGCGGCGGCATACCGCCAAGTTTGATCTGCGCTGCCGCTGCGGGTCTGCCGGCGAGCCACTGCTCGGCGGCGGTCACAGCCGGTTCTGCGGCCGATACGGAACGGTGGTATCTCTGATTGTGTAGCCTGCGCTGAGTTCCTGCCTGGCAAACTCGCAGGTCACGCCCGCTTGGCGCAACTGGTAGCGCACTTCACTTGTAATGAAGGGGTTAAGGGTTCGAGTCCCTTAGCGGGCTTTTATTCAAAATTATCCTGGACCGAGGCGCTCCGCGCCGTGTTGTCCGTCAGGATGGGTTTAGATCTGGCGCGCTGCGTCGAGCAGCTCGACGCAGCGCGCGTGAGGTCTTCAGTGTTCCTGATTGGCGTGTCACTCCAGAACACGCTCGGCGCCACTAGCTTCGAGCTCGTCGTGCAGGTGGCTGCCAAGCTTGCGATCAGGCCGGCCGATCATGTAGTACACGCCGCCGATCAGTCCGATCAGGACCATCACCATGAGTGTGATCCAGTCGATGTTGAAGTATGAGCGAGGGCTGCTCAAACCGCTTGGAATGACGACGTTTAGGAACATCAGCGCCAGGTATAGGAAGGCGATGATCGAGACCGTCCAGCCGAAGCGCCCAAGCCGGAAGGCGCCAGCCGGCACCCAGCCGCGCGCGCGCGCGATCATCGAGCCGATCACGGTCATCAAAAACGACAGGTAAATACCGCTGACACCGAAGGAGACCAGTGACACCAGCGCGCTGGTGTTGGCTGGGTAGGTGAACCAGAGGATGCTGACGTTGTGCTTGGGTGAGACGAACACGAGTAGCACGAACAGAACCGTCACACCTGCACCGGCGAGCAGCGCGTTGACTGGGATGCGGTGACGGTCGCTGACCTTCGACACCCAGCCCGAGGCCGGCAGCGCGCCGTCACGGGCGTAGGAGAACGCCAGGCGCGAGCCGGCGCCCTGCACGGAGGTGCCGCAGGAGAAAAAGGCGTAAATGATGAGCAACAGCAGCACGTCCTGGAGCCACTGCGGCAGTTGGCCGAGGATCAGCGGTATGCCGCCGGTCACGGCCTGAGCGTTGGTGGTGTGTGCGGGGATCGCCAGCAGCAACCCGCCGGTCAGGACCAGCGCCGCAATGCCGCCCCATATCAATGCCAGGCGCATTGACCGCGGGATCAGCCGGCTTGCCTCCTTGGTCTCCTCGGCGATGTCACCTGCGGACTCGTAGCCGTAGAAGATGTAAACCGGCGCGAGCACGGCGATCAGCGCGGCCCCAGTCCACCAGTTGCCGTGGAAGTTGAAGCCGTAAGCGTTAGTCTTCAGGTGGGTCGCTCCGTGGCTTGAGAACAGGTAACCGAGGCCGTGGTGAAAACCGTTGATGGCGAGGATGATCGCGATCCCGAAGGTGCCGACCATCTCAACATAGACGCCATAGCGTGCGACTCGCGCCATCACGGCAGTGCCGGTGATGTTCATGGTCGTCTGGATTGCCACGAGCACCAGTGTCACCACCAGGATCGTCACATGGGCGCTGGGGTTGATGTTGGCGCCGAACCAGTTGTGCAAAAGCGAGGTGACGTAGCTGACCACGCCGGTGTCCACGGACGCGACCGTCACCAGCAGCGCGATCGCGTAGAACCAGCCGACGAACCAGCCGTAGCCGGCACCCACTGAGAACTTGCCATAGTTGTACAGCGCCCCGGCGACGGGATAGTGACTGGCAAGTTCACCGAACACGAGCGCGACGAACAGCATGCCGATCATCGGCACCAGCGTCAGCCAGATGTACCTCGATCTTGCAGTAAGCGGCTGGGTGGGTCGTTACTGGCGCGCGGGAGCGT
>JBMFHK010000135.1:0-2324 GCA_049976865.1 Solirubrobacteraceae bacterium
AGTATGATCCAGCCGGAGAAGAAGCCTGCGTGAGGGTTGATGACCCGGCCAACCCATGAGTAGGTCGCCCCGGCGCTGGGTCGCCAGGCGTTGAGCCGCTGGTAGCCGATCGCTATGCCGAGCATTGGCACGAAACACACCGCGATTGGCAGGAAGCCAGCGTATCTGACCGCTATGAGCAGAGCCGCAATGCTGGCCGCGATGCTCTGGGTCGGCCCTGAGCTGGCCATCGCGAGTACGACCGTGTCGCCCAAGCCGAGCGCGTTCTGCTTGAGGTTGGCTTCCACTTCCGGTGATCCGTCGATATCGGACAACTGCCCCTCCACGCCTGGGCGCTACGGTGCGCCTATCATGTTATTATAACCTCATAATGACTCGTTGCACAATGGAGATCTCATGAGCCCCTCGTTCCGTCATCCCGAGCGCTACGCGCGCTCGGCCGAGCTGTACCGCAAAGCGCGCGGGGTAATTCCCGGAGGGGTCAACAGCACGGCCCGGGCCCGCTTCTCCGGCTGGGATCCTCACCCGATCTTCGTCGAACGGGGGGTCGGCAGCCATGTCGTCGACGTAGACGGCAATGACTACATCGACTATCTCCTTGGCCTCGGCCCGATGCTTCTCGGTCACCGTCCCACGTCAGTTACCGAAGCTGTCAAGCGCCGGATCACGGATGTGGGCACCGTGTTTGCGTTGCCTTCGGAACTCGAGATCGAGCTCGCGCGCGATATCGCCGCAGCCGTGCCGGGCATCGAGAGCGTACGGCTTGTCAACAGCGGTACCGAGGCCGTGCTCTACAGCCTGCGCCTCGCACGCGCCTTTACGGGCAGGAGCAAGATCGTCCGCTTCGAGGGCCAATACCACGGCTTCTCAGACGCGATCTACTGGTCCAAGCACCCCGATCTGTCCAAGGCCGGCAGCGACACCCACCCAGTCGCCCTGCCCCAGGGCCCCGGTGTACCCATGGAGATGTCCGAGTCGCTGATCATCGCTCAGTGGAACGACCTCGCCATGCTCGAGGACATCTTCGCCCGCCACCACGAGGACATAGCCGCGATCATCACCGAGCCGATCATGTGCAACACCGGCTGCATCCTCCCTGAGCCTGGATACCTCGAGGGTCTGCGCGAGATAACCGAGCGCTACGGCGCGCTGCTCATCTTCGACGAGGTCATCACAGGCTTCCGCGTAGCGCTCGGCGGCGCCCAAGAACTTTACGGCGTAACCCCCGATATAACCACTATCGCCAAGGGGATCGGTGGCGGATTTCCGGTGGCCTGCATCGGTGGCCGACGCGACGTCATGGAGCTCGCCGCCGACGGTGTCGTGTCCATCGCCGGCACCTACTCAGGCAACACAATTGCAGTTGCCTCCGCGTACGAGGCGATCCGCTGGCTGCGAGAAGACGCATCCTACCCTGACCTTTACCGGATCTCAGACCGGCTTCGCAGCGGTCTCGCCGAGCTGCTTGCCGACAGGTCAATAGAGGGCCGCGTCGTCGGTGTCGGACCCGTATATCAGGTGTGGTTCGCTGACACTGAGATCCGCAACTACCGCGACGCCGCCCGCCACAGCAGGCCAGATGTGTTTCGGATCTGGTGGGAAGAGATGCTTGACCGAGGGGTTCTGTTTCACCCCGGGCACCTGGAGAACATCTTCGTGTCCTTCGCCCACACCGACGCTGACATCGACGCCACTCTCGAGCGTGCGGAGGAGAGCCTGACAGCTGTCGCGGTCCGCTCCCGTGTCCTTGCCTAGAAGTGCCGGCGACCGAGCGACCGATGCTCTGGTGCTGGCGGTCGATCTCGGCACCTCCAGCGTAAAGGTTGCGCTCATAGGCCCGGGTCTCAGGGTTTGGGGCAAGAGCACCGCCCCATACCCAACCACCACACTCGGACTAGGGCAAGCCGAGCAGGACCCAGCCGACTGGTTGGACGCGCTGGCAAGGGCCTGCGATAGGCTCAGCCTCGCTGGCCAGCCGGATCTTGCGGCTGTTGCCCTAACGGGCCAGATGCCGACGCTTGTGCCGGCTACCTCGTCTGGAACAGCCCTTGGGCAAGCAATTACCTGGCAGGACTCGCGCGCCGACAGCCTAGTGGATCGGCGGCTGACGCCAGTTCAGCGCCGGCGCGTCAGCGAGATCTCGGGCGCACCGATCGACGGTCGCTACCTGATCCCGATGGAGCTGCATCGGGCCGAGCGTGACGAGCCGCCGGCGCAGGTGCTGTTGTCAGCCAAGGACTATCTCTTTGCGGTGCTCACGGGCACGCTGCTCACCGAACCGTCCACCGCATCAGGCTACGGCTGTTACGACTTTGATGCCGGCA
>JBMFHK010000135.1:2334-5504 GCA_049976865.1 Solirubrobacteraceae bacterium
CTCGCACTCTGGGGAATCGAGCGCGACCGGCTTCCAGCGCTCGCCAGCTCGCGCACCAGCGGCCGCCTGGTGGCCGGAGCGATCGACGGAGTGGCGCGCGGCACGCCAGTCGTGCTCGGCGCCGCGGACTCGGTGTGCGCGCACCACTATCTGACGGCGCTGGCACCGGAAGCCGTGTCCGTGAGCGAGGGCTCATCGACCGTGATCCTGGCCCAGCTCGAGGACCGCGCGGCCAGGCCAACGGACCTGCTGGTCACCCCGCTCGCTGATCGTAGACAGGCGGCCGTCGAGATGGATCTGCTGGCCACCGGCTCCTCGCTGGCGTGGCTTGCGGGCATCACCGGACGTGATCCTCTGGGACTCGAGCGGCTTGCGCTTAACCTGCGCTCGCCACAGGACAGCCCTGTCCTCTTCTATCCATACCTGGCTGGCGGTGAGCAAGGGGCGCTGTGGCGCGAAGACCTGATGGGGACGATCGCCGGTGTCAGCCTGTCAACCACGGCAGCCGAGCTGGCGCTCGCACTGAATGAGGGCATCGCCTTTGAGACCCTCCGCTGCCTGCGCCGCCTGGACACCGGTGAGCAAAGGCCTGTGATCGCGGTCGGGGCGCCGGGCAGCGCCAACCTTCGCCACGCGATCCTCGACGCGGTATGGCCAGGACCGGTGCAGGTTCTGGCAGCGTCCGACCCGTCGGTTCTCGGCGCCGCCCTGCTCGGCTTTCAGGCGCTCGGCATCGAGACGAGCTGTGAGCTCCAGGAGGTGGCCACGCTACCGCGGTTGAGTGACGCCTACAGAAGCTCAGCCGCGGCTCGCGCCGCGCGCTACCTCTCACTTGAACCAGGCCTGAGAGCCCTTCCCTCGGTATGAGGCTGATCCCCGCCACCGACGACAACCATCTCGCCGACATCGCCGCTGATCTGGTGGTTCGCCACGTCGCCGAGCAGCCTGATCTCGTGCTGACCACTCCCACAGGACGGACCCCGATCGGCCTCTACCGCCGACTGCGATCCGAAGCCGCGGCAGGCCGCTTTGACCTCGACCAGGCCACGGTCTTCATGCTCGACGAGTACCTCGACCTGCCGGGATACCCCACCGGAAGCTTCCAAGCATTCCTGCGCGAACACCTCGGCTCGCTGGTCTTCAACGACAGCACCACGGTTCACACCATCGAGCCGTCACAGACGAACACAGCCGAGATCTGCGGCAACTACGACCAGCTGCTCGACGATGCAGGCGGCATCGACCTCGCGATCCTCGGTGTGGGTGGTAACGGACATGTCGGCTTCAACGAGCCCGGGGCGACTGACGATCAGCGCACCCACCCGGTCCTGCTGTCTGAGGACACCCTCCAGGCAAACTTCCCCGGTGTGGACACCTCTCTGTTGCCGTCGACCGCGGTGACGATCGGGCTGGCCGACCTGCTAGCGGCCCGCAGCGTGCTCCTAATTGCCTCGGGGCCAACCAAGGCCAAGGCAATCGCGGCACTGTGCGCAGGTGCTCGCATCAAAAACAGCCCCGTAACCCACCTGCGCGATCATCCAGACTTCACGGTAGTCGCCGAGCAAGCCCTGCTGCCCGCCCGATAGCCGCTCGCCGGTCGCGTGCGACCGGTATCAGCCACCAACCGGGTCAGCCTTGGGGCTCGAGCGCAGACGGAACACGAAACGATCCGGGACGAAACACATCCGGAAGCAGTCAAAAGAGATGCCGGTCGCGGTCGTGGCGACGCCAGTAATCTCGACCACAAACGCCGTTGCCGACAGCTGCAGATCCTCGGACTCGAGTCGCGATACCGAGCGAGCTATGAGGCTCTGCTCCTCGGTCGCTTCCGAAAGCCCATAGCTACTCCGCAGGACTTCGTACAACGACTGCTCGCGCGGGTCGAATCGCTCGTCCAGGTCAGGGGCGAGAATGCGCGGAATCCGCGCCGTCTCACGCAACACCGGAACACCGTCGATGTCCCTGACCCGCACCAGGCGCCAAACCTCCGCACCCCGACGCAAGCCAAGGTTCGCGACGGTCCCCGCGTCGGCGTTTTCGATGGCGAAAGAGATCGTTCTCGTCTCGAGACTGCGACCCTGCAGCGCCAGGGTGTTGCGCAGACCACCGGTGATGGTTGATTCCGTAGCGATACGTGTCTCACGCACAAACGTGCCCCGCCCCTGCAGCCGCTGGAGCGTCCCGGCCGCAGCCAGCTCACCCATCGCCCTGCGCACCGTCACCATGCTGACGCCCGCCATAGACGCGATCTCGGCCTCGCTCGGCAGGCGGTCCCCAGGACCGAGACCACGGTCGGCGATCAACCGAAGCACAAAATCTATGGTTTTCTCGTAAAGGGTGATTGCGCTCCCCCGGCTCTTTGCGGGTTGATCCATACGGCGAGCCCCCGAAGTGACAGGGCCTTGTTGAAGGTTATGGCTCGGGCGTCGGACATGGCTTCGGAACCCACCGGACCACTCGGCGCACAACCGGGGCAGTCCAGGTGGTTCCTCCAGCTCCCGGCGTGAACACCAACACAGTGCGGACTACGCGCCGTCCTGGAGCTGTTGGATCCGTGGCCGGGCGTATCGTCGGCCTGCATGTCGATCGAGAGTGTGCTCGCAGACCGATACCGCCTTTGGTTCCGCTTGCTCTGCGAGGATTTCGGCTACGAGGAGCAGCCACCGCGTCAGGGGCCGAGGTCTCGAAACGAGCTTGTGCTCAGGGCCGTCCGTCCGGGCTTTGCTCCGGTCGAGCCGGTGAGCGTCGAGATCCGCGAGGCATGGCAGCTTGGTAGAGATCCTGAGCTGGGAACTGACGCGCAGGGCTGCTTTCTCGTGTCCGCGAGCTGGCACGCCCAGATTGTTGGCCGTCAGGGAGACGAAGGCGGCGAGAGGCTCGACGTGGACAGAACTCATAGGCGCGAGCTGTGGATACGTCGTCACCCGCTGGGCGAGCCGAACGACGTACGCCTGCCCGCGTCTCGGCTCAAGCACCCAAATGCCTGGCTCCAGCACCTCGAAGAGGTGATAGCCGAGCACTATGGGGACTGGTTCCGCGACGACGCGTAACGAGACTAACGCGACTAAGCGGTGTATGATGGGATCATGGCCGCACAGAGTCCGTATCTCACCGTGAAGCAGGCAGCTACCGAGCTTGGAATCTCAGATGACGGAGTGCGGAAGCTCATT
>JBMFHK010000136.1:0-5483 GCA_049976865.1 Solirubrobacteraceae bacterium
GCCAACATCAGCTCAGCCCAACCGGGTCGCTGCTCACGAGCGTCATCGTCGGGATCTTAGCGGCGCTCCAGTGTGTCGCACACCAGCGCGCGATGGTATCCAGGCGCCGGGATCAGTCCGTCCGCCATGGTCGGGACGCTCACCATAAAGCCCGCAGCGCCAGTCGCGCGGATCTCATCGCCCACCTCCAGTGGCCCCGCGTGAAACGCGAGGATCCACGTCTCATCGGTCTGCGGCTCAAGCGCAATGCGGCCGCCCGGGGGCAGCCTCGCGGTACCGGCGAACGTCACTTCCTCCCAGCGACGCCCATGCGCGCCGAGCGCGCGTGTGGCCGCACGGCGCAGCCGGTCCGGCACCGCCCCGACCGGCATGATGGAGCGCAGGGTCAAGGGCCCTGGGTCAGTTGCCCTGGCCACCGAAAATGCGGAAGAGCGTGCCGACCCTGGTCACCAGGGTCCTGTTCGGTCCCTGGCCACCGAAAGCGCGGGGGAGCGTGTTGACCCCGGTCGCCAGGGTTCTGTTCGGCCTCTGGCCACCGAAAGCGCGGGGGCGACCCAGGCCGGCCGCCCCCGAGAATCTCGCCGTGGTCTGGCGCCTGCCACCGGACGGCGGACAGCCCCTGACAAGTGGAGCTCTCACACTGTCCGCCGATGGCCTACGCCTGCCATGGGCGTCTACTTGTACTCCACGGTGGCACCGGCCTCTTCAAGCTCGGCCTTCAGCTTGTTGGCCTCCTGACGGTCGATGCCCTCCTTGACGGCCTTCGGCGCACTGTCCACAAGGTCCTTTGCCTCCTTGAGGCCAAGCCCGGTGGCGGCGCGCACAACCTTGATGACCTGGATCTTCTTGTCGCCGGCGGCGGTCAGAACCACGTCGACCGTGCTGGACTCCTCTTCCTCCTCTGCGGCCGCAGCGGGCGCAGCGGCAGCCGGAGCGGCGGCCGCAACCGCGGCGGCGGACACCCCGAAGGTCTCCTCAAGGGCCTTGATGCGCTCTGAGAGCTCCAGGACCGTGATCCCTTTCAGCTCGTCGATCCATTCCTCAGTTGTGGGCATTTTCTTTCTCCTGGTTGTGAGTCTCTAAGTGGATTGGGTGTTGATGCGTGAGGCCCAGCGCAGGCCAACCGGTCCGCACCAAGCAAAGCCGCGTCTAGGCGTCCGCACCGGCGTCCGGATCCCCGGCAGCCGGACCGCTGGACGTAGCGGCGCCTATAAGCTCCTGGTCGCGAACCTGGCCAAGCGCGACCGCTAGCCCTGACAGCAGCGCGTTAAGCGTCCTGGCCAAACCGGAGACCGGTGAGGCGATGGTGCCAACCAGCTGGGCGTACAGGACCTCGCGCGCCGGTAGCTTGGCAATGGCTTCCACCTGCTCGGCGCTGAGCATGACACCGCTCAGGTAGCCGCCCTTGAACTGCAAAGGCCCGCGCAGCGTACGCGAAGTGTCGCTGAGCACCTTGGCAGCGCTCGCCGCATCCCCCTTGACCAACGCCAGCGCGGTGGGGCCGGTGAGCAGGGTCTTGACATCCTGACGGCCCGCCTTGTCTGCAGCGCGTTCCGCCAGTGAGTTCTTGGTAACGCGGAACTTGGTGTCCGCCAACCGCAGCTTGGCGCGCAGATCGGCGAGTTGCGCGACCGTGATCCCACGGTAGTCCAGCGCAAAAACCGCCTCAGCCGCCTGTAGCTCCTCGGCGATCTGATCGATCACGGCTGCTTTTTCTTCTCGGTTCATGTTGCTCGCTCTCTTGAAGAAGCCCTTGCCCAGGTGTGGGCGTAGAGAGCAAGCGACCGAGCATGCGGTCACCGGCTGATCTAGCGTTCACCTGCTCCGGACTTACACGGTGCGCAGCCGGAGGTCTTGGGCTTCGTCTCTTGCTGCAGGCAGTGTAGCCGGTCGGCCTCAGACGGCTGCGGCTTCCTCCACGATCCCGCGAGTCATCGCCGGATCGACGTGGACGCCAGGTCCCATCGTCGAGGCGAACGTGATTGTGCGGATGTAGCGACCCTTGGCGGCGGACGGCTTGGCCCGCACAAGCTCTTCTATCACCGCCTGATAGTTCTCAAGCAGCGCCCGGTCTTCAAAGTCACGTTTACCGATCACCAGGTGAACGATCGCGTTACGGTCGGTGCGGTACTCCACCTTGCCCGCCTTGGACTCCTGCACAGCCTTGGCAACATCCATGGTGACCGTGCCGACCTTGGGGTTGGGCATCTTGCCGGCCGGACCGAGCACCCGGCCCAGGCGCCCAACCACCGGCATCAGGTCCGGTGTGGCGATCGCCACATCAAAGTCCTGAAAACCGCCGAGAACGCGCTCCGCGAGGTCCTCAGCGCCAACGACGTCAGCGCCCGCCTCCTGCGCTTCGCGGGCCTTCTCGCCCTGCGCAAAGACAGCCACCTTCACAACCTTGCCAAGCCCGTTGGGCAAAGCGACCGTCCCACGCAGCTGCTCATCCGCGTGGCGGACGTTGAGACCGGTGCGAACGTGCACCTCCACGGTCTCATTGAACTTCGCGACCGAGAGTTTCTTGACCAGACCGATCGCCTCTGCGGGCGTGTAATCATGCTCACGGTCAAAACTGCTCTTCGACGCCACATAGCTCTTGCCGTGCTTGGCCATCAGGCTTCCACCTCCACGCCCATTGAACGGGCGGTACCAGCGATGATGCGCTTGGCCGCGTCAAGGTCGTTCGCGTTCATATCCTGCATCTTCTTCTCAGCAATCGCCGACAGCTGGGCGTCGGTGAGCTTGGCGACCTTCACGCGGTTGGGCTCAGCCGAGCCGCTCTGCAAGCTCAGCGCCTGTTTGATCAGGACCGCGGCAGGCGGCTGCTTGGTGACGAACGTGAAGGAACGGTCCTCATAGACCGTGATAACAACCGGGATCACCGTACCCAGGTCGCCGGCCGTCTGGGCGTTGAACGCCTTGACGAACTCCATGATGTTGACGCCGTGCTGACCGAGCGCCGGACCGACCGGCGGGGCGGGGCTTGCCTGTCCGCCAACCGCCTGCAGCTTGATTTGGGTTAGAACCTTCTTTGCCATGCTTGGATTCTTCCTAGTTCGAGCGAAATACACAGAACCCCGCAGGTCCGGCCCCGGCCGGACCGTTGAGGCCGGACCGGCCGCCTCCTGCAGAGGCACCGCATACGTCTATTTCTCCTAGTGCACCTACACCAGCAGTACTGCAGCTACAGCTTCTTGACCTGGTCGAAACCAACCTCAACGGGCGTTTCCCGCCCGAAAATCGACACCAGAACCTTCAACTTCTGACCGTCCTCGTTGACCTCAGCGATCTCACCGGAGAAGTCTGAGAGCGGTCCAGCCACGACCTTGATCGATTCACCGATCGAGAACTGAGCGCGGCTACGCGGACGCTCGGCCACCTCCTGGTGGAGCAGACGGTCAACCTCGCTTTGAGTCAGCGGCACCGGCTCCTGCGAGGCGCCGACAAAGCCCGTGACGCCCGGCGTACCTTTGACAAGCTGCCAGGAGTCCTCGTTGAGCTCCATGTTCACCAGCACGTAGCCGGGCATCGTGCGGCGCTCAACCGTGACCTTCTGGTTGTCCTTGTTCATCTCGGAGACCTGCTCGGTCGGAACCACGATGTGGCGCAGAAACCGCTCCTGACCGAGCGAGACCACGCGATGCTGCAGGTTGTGCTTGACCTTGTTCTCGTGCCCGGAATATGTGTTGACTACGTACCAGCGAAACATTTCATTCGTGCTCTTTAGAGGATCAGATTGACCAGCTTTGAGGAGACCACATCGGCAACTCCCAGGAATATCCCTGCGACGATCACAAAGCCGATCACAACGCCCGTGGCCTGCATCACCTGAGCGCGATCCGGCCAGTGCGTCCGCTGAAGCTCCCGCCAGCTTCCCCACAGGAACCCGACAAGCCTAGCGAGCGGGGACTCACGGCGAGCCTCCGGCTGGAGGCCGCTGTCGTGCCCGTCGTCCCACTGCTCCTGCGCCTCGCGGAGCTCATCGATATCAGCCACAGTCTGACCCTGCCTTGCCCCGGGTCAGCGTGTCTCGCGATGCGCGGTGTGTTGCTTGCACCACTTGCAGTACTTGCGCATCTGCAACCGCTCAGGGTTGTTGCGCTTGCTCTTGTTGGTTTGGTAGTTGCGGTGCTTGCACTCCTCGCAGGCGAGGGTGGCTGCGATCCGCACATCTCCACGGGCCATGGTCGTTAGTCCCCGTAAATTTGGTGAACGGTCTTGATGCCGGTGAACGGGCGTGCTGGCGCACGCCTCCGGCGCTCCCGGCAGTGTAGCGATTGAGCAGCCACAGCGAACAGGTCAGGCCTCCCCGGAGATCACACGGATCGGTATGCCGCGCTGGTAGGCGGCAATGTCCTCGACCACCTGCCCGTACATCTCGCTCAGTCCCTCACGGCTGACGTAGCCCAGGTGCGGAGTGAGAATCGCGTTGTCCAACATCAGCAGCGCGTTGTGCGCCGGCAGCGGCTCGACGTCATATACGTCAAGCCCCGCGCCGGCGATCCGCTGATCGCCGAGCGCGGCTGTGAGCGCGTCCTCGTCGATGATCGGCCCGCGCGAAGTGTTGACAATGAAGGCGCTGCGCTTCATCGCCGCCAGCTCCTCCGATCCGAACAGCCCGCGCGTGCGCTCGCTGAGCACAAGATGGATCGAGATCACGTCGCTTGAACCGAGCAACTCCGCTTTGTCAACGTAGCGAGCACTCGCCGCCTCGGCGCGCGCCGGAGTGAGGTTCTGGCTCCAGGCGATCACCTCCATGCCGAACGCCCGGGCCGGAGCGACCATCTGGCAGCCAAGGCGCCCGAGCCCCGCCAGGCCGAGCGTCGCGCCCGCCAGATTGGTCGGCAGCGCTGACTGCCAGACGCCGGTGCGAATCGCGCGGTCCTCAACCGTGACGCGCTTAAACAACGCGAAAATCAGCGCCCAAGCAAGCTCGACGGTGCTTGCCACGCCGACCGAACGCGCTGGGGCAACGCGCCCGTAGCCCGGCACACCGGTCCCGCAGACCGTCACGCCGCGCGAGCGCAGATGCGCCACGTCCAGCGAGGCGTTGCGCATTCCGGTCGTGACCACCAGCACCAGCTCCTCCAGGCGCTCGAGGATCTCCGCCGGCATGGGCGTGCGCTCGCGCATCAGCACCAGCGTGTCAAAACCGCGCAGCGCCGCCACCAGCTGCTGGCCGCGCAACGGCCGGTCAAAGAACGCGACCTCAACGCCAAGCGACCGCCAGTCAGCCAGCGTGTGGGCGATCCGGTGGTAGTCATCAAGGACCGCAATCCGCATCCTTTCACCAAGTATGCCGCTCGGGCGTAACTGTTCACGTCGTTTGTTGGCTTTGCGGGCTGTCGGCACGGTGGTCGCGGCGCAGACCGGCGGGCGTGGCTGCGAGCGGCGTGCTGCGCTTGGTGTTCTTTGAGGTTTTGTGCAAATGGGTCCTCCATCTCAATGCAGTGACCCGGGTTGATCGCCGTTTGCGCCTG
>JBMFHK010000137.1:0-5455 GCA_049976865.1 Solirubrobacteraceae bacterium
GTGCCAGCCCTCCAGCCGCCGCGCGCTGGGACGCGAGACGCGCAGCGGGCCCGGCGGGTGCAGGGCCTCAGGCTTCCGCTCGGTGTGCTGCAGGACACGATCGGTGAGGTTATCTGCGTGATCATCCCGGACCCTGAAGCGCCTGGCCTGCGGGCGGCGCTTGAGCGCTCTCTGACCGCGGCCGGGGCGCGCGCCGGGCTTGGCACGACGGTCGGCTGGGGGCAGGCTGCGGTCAGCTTCGCGCGAGCGCGCGCTGCGCTCGCGCTCAGGGCCAGCGGTCCGCTGATCTCGGCCCGCGATCACGCCGGTGAGCTGCTGCTTGCTGCTGACGGGGCGCTGGCGGCGGAGTTCGCCGCCGCGCAGCTTGCTCCGCTGGCGTCCCTGCCGCCGGGCTCACAGGAGCGTTTGCGGGCGACGCTCGGCGCCTGGCTTGACGAGCAGGGCCGGCTCAAAGCGGTGGCCGCACGGCTTGGCGTGCATCCACAGACAGCCAGGTACCGGCTTGCCAGGCTGCGTGAGCTGTTCGGCGACGCCCTTGATGATCCTGAACGTCGCTTCTGGCTGGCGGTCGCGCTGAAAGCCACGCGATGAAGTCTTCTTCCGCGCGCCTGTCACTGGTGGTCGGGGCCGTCGTGTTTCTGGACACGATGTTCTACTCGGTGATCACACCGCTTTTGCCGCAGCTCAGCCACCAGCTGGCGCTCTCCAGGCTCTCGGCCGGGATCATGACAGGCGGCTACGCCTTGGGCACGCTGGTCGCCTCGCTGCCTGGCGGGATACTCGCTTCACGGGCGGGGCCGCGCGTTGCCGTGACAACCGGGATTAGCCTGATGATCGCAGCGACCGTGGGCTTTGGCCTGCTGCACAGCACGGTGACTTTGGATTTGTCCCGCTTTGTTGAGGGTGTCGGCGGCGCCTGTTCATGGGCCGGTGGCGTCACCTGGCTGGTCGCAGCCACCCCAGCTGACCGCCGAGGCGCGGTAATGGGAAGGGTGCTGGCGATGTCGACCGTCGGCTCGATACTCGGCCCCGCGGTTGGGGCGCTGGCCTCGGTGGTCGGCCGGCCCATGCTGTTTAGCGTCATTGCGGTGATCGAGGGCCTTCTGCTTTTCCCGGTGCTGGCCACGCGGGAAGAGCGTGAGAGTTCGCAGCAGCCGCTGACCGAGGTTCTGGGGATCGTCCGCCGCCCGGCGGTAGCCGGCGCGATGTGGCTGATGGTTCTGCCGGCGGTGATCTCCGGCATGCTGAACGTGTTGGTGCCGTTGCGCATCCACTACCTGGGGGGTGGCGCGGCCATGATCGGAGCCGCTTTCCTGGTCGGTGCGGTGCTGGAAACGGCGGTCTCGCCGGCTGCCGGGCGTCTGTCTGACAGCCACGGCAGGGCGACGCTGCTGCGCGGGGCGCTGATCGCCATGGCCGCTGGTTTTGCCTGCTTCACGCTGCCCGGCTCGGTACTGAGTATGGCGCTGCTGGTGGTGGCGCTGATCGCTGTGCTCGGCGCGTTCTGGGCTCCGGCTATGGCGCTGGTCGTTGACCTTGCCGACCAGTACGGGATGGATCAGGCGCACGGCGCGGCACTGATCAACCTGGCCTGGGCGGTCGGCCAGATTGGCGGCGCGGTGGGTGGCGGCGCGGTTGCAACGAGCGTCGGCGACGCGGTGCCGACCCTGGCTGTCACAGCCCTGTGTTTGCTGACGCTCACGCGGTTGCGAGTGCGGTCAGCGCAGCGGGTTTCTTAGTGGTCTGGCTCGGCGGTTCGCCGACGCACTCGCGGGCTACAGGCTGATGACGCTGAGTCCGGTCGGACGGGCGGTGTCAAGCCGTAAGCGCCGTTCATACTGCGGCGGGATTAGCGTTCGAGCCGCAAACCGATCGGCCTCCGAGCTGTCCCCGAGGGAAATCAGTCTCAGGAAAACGCTGGTCTTCATCATGCTTCAGACTTTTTCAGGGCTCTTCTAGGAAAACTGCCTGCCCGGAGGTCAGATGCGAGATTCCCCAGAGCTGGAACATCGCTCACGGGCGATGTCTGAAGAGATCTGATCGATTTCATGCCAGTCTGCTCGCGGCCGCGACGAACCTCGCATGCTTCGCCATACTCGGAGTCACATCCCCGCCAGGCGGATGGGCCCCGGGCACCGCCTGAGCGACCTCCCTGAGGTGGAAACGACCCCGGACAGGCACTCACCATGCCTCACACCACGCCTCGACCGGCGTACGAACCGCTACCAACCATGTCCGGCCGCGAATCCCACCAGCCGCTCAGCGACCGAGACGTGCGCATAGACCGGCGCAGATCAGCACCAAAGGCCGATCTACACCAGCTTCCTAGCCTGCGGGCGCCGCGGTCGATCAATCGCGACGCCGTTTGGCGAGTTCCTTGAGCCGTGCGGCGGCCTCTTTGGTCGCGTCCCGGTAGACCCCGGGCTTTTCTCCGACTGCGAGCACCAGGAGTTCCTCGGGTGAGCCTTCGTGCGGCTCGATTCGGTAGACGAGCCGGAACCGATAGCGCGGCTTCGCTGTCGGCTTGCGGTCGGCGAGATCGAACTTGACCTTCCGGCACTCCGCCTCAGCTAGCGGCTTGACATTCGCCTTCTCCCGCAGCAGCTCGCCGCGGTACGGGTCATCCTCCAACTCCTTCGCCAGTCGAACCACGGCTTCCGCGATGGGGCGTGTCTCCGGGTGTGCGTAGAGGGCTTTGACCTGCTCGGCAGCGGCCGCCTGGAACCGCGTCTTAGCCAAGCGCGATATTCAACTCGGCGGCGAGGTCATCCACCGACACGGACGGCTTTCCCTCGCTCGCCACGGTGAGGGCTTCGACCACCCGCATGAGCGCGATGTCCTCCAGCTCTTCCTCAAGCTGGGCGATCCGCTGCTCCGCTGCCGTGACGTCTGCCTCTGGCAGAAGCAGCACGGGCGCCTCGCCCCTGGCTTGGATGACAACCGCGTTGCCCCGGAGCGTCTTACTGGGCTTCGCGCGGGCTGCCTTCTTCACAAGGCTCGGGAGCGCTGTGCGAGCTTCGCTCGTGGTCAAGGTCTGTATCGCCATGTCATCAGCTCCCTGTCGTGGTCGAACTGCACCAGGACGACTTATGTACGACTACTCGTACAAAAAAGATACCACCTGGTGCCACGCGATACCACCTGGTGCCGTGACTGTTGAGGTCCGGGGCCGGGCTGCGGTTAGGGATCGACGGCTGGGCTCCAGGGCTGGTGGTTGGCGAGGGCGCCGAGCACTTCGATGATGGGCTGCTGTTGTTTAGCGGCGGTGCTGAGGTAGGAGCGGATCGCGAGGAAGTTCTCCGCGCCGGCGACGGTGCGCCAGCAGCCTGAAATCTTTTGCTGGATCTTGACCATCCGGATGTCGCGCTCGACGAGGTTGTTATCGAACGGCGCCTGGAAGTCGTAGGCGAAGCGCAGCACCTCTTCGCGCTGGGTGTCAAGGCGGGTGAGCAGGTTGCGCGCGACGCTCTGGCCGATCCGCCCGCGCTCGCCGGTGGGAACCGTGTCCAGCGGGTTTTGGCGGTAGCCGAGCATGACGATCAGCCCGTAGGCGAGCCGGGCGCCAGCAAGCCGTGCGGGATCGAGCTGCTGCCCGCCGGCCTGTCTGGTGGCCTGGACGGTGTCGTGAAGGCTGCGCAGCAGCCTGGCCATCTCCCGCGCCCAGGCCTGTGAGCCGTCCTGGTCTTGCTCGATGAGCGCCTCAAGCTCCCGCAGATGATGGGCGTTGCACAAGGCGTGTCTTGAGTTGTGGTAGCGGCGGTAAGGCCCTCAACCGTCGTGTACCGCTACACCCCCGAACGCCTGCAGGACCCCGTGGTGGTCGATGCCGTCCTTGCCGCGCTTGTCGTGCAACGCAAACGACGTCAAGCGCGTGGTGCTGGCCGCAAACAGCCAACGCAGCCTGCCCTCAACCCGCCCGCCGGTCTCATCCAGATGCGCGACCGGCGAGCGGATCACCTGACGGCGGATCTCATCCACCAGCGGGCCGAGATCACCGGCGCCGCGAGCGACCAAAAGCGGCCAGCGTGCCGCTAGATACAGGCACGCCAACCCAGTCGCGCAAAAGCCTTGCCGCGCGCTTATACCGCAGATGCTGGTAGCTGACCAGATACACGGCGAAATTGCGGCCGACAATCACTCAGCGGGAACTGCCTCGCGCGTTGAGCATCCGGCCCGCCGGTCTGGCGGCCCCACAGTCGACGCCGTGTGCCCAGCCGCGTCTGACGGAGGCCTGCTGCCGGGCGTCTGTCTGACAGCCACGGCAGGGCGACGCTGCTGCGCGGGGCGCTGATCGCCATGGCAGTTGGTTTTGCCTGCTTCACGCTGCCCGGCTCGGCGCTGGGGATGGCGCTGCTGGTGGTGGCGCTGATCGCGGTGCTCGGCGCGTTCTGGGCTCCCGCCATGGCGCTGGTCGTTGACCTTGCCGATCAGTACGGAATGGACCAGGCGCACGGCGCTGCACTGATCAACCTGGCCTGGGCGGTCGGCCAGATTGGCGGCGCGGTGGGTGGGGGCGCGGTCGCAACAAGCATCGGCGACGCGGTGCCGACCATGGCTGTCACAGCCCTTTGCCTGCTGACGCTCACGCAGCTGCGAGTGCGGCTAGCGCAGCGGGTTTCTTAGGCGCGGCCCTCAGAAGCGCCGACCGGTTCGGCCGGCAGGTCTTGCGCCGCGTACTCATCGTGCCAGATGTAGGTGAGGGGCGCTTGATATTTACCTGAGTAACGGGCACGGAACTCACGCATCTCCGGGCCTTCCCAGTAGCGGTACCAGTCGTCATGGTCGTTGAACCAGACCTGCTGAAGGAGCCTGAAGCGGTCATCCCGCGAGCGCTGCACGGAGTAGTGGGTGGCTCCGTACTTCAGTGCGGCGGGGGCGGCCATCTCTGTGAGCCCGTCCGCGAGCATGTCACCGCGACCGACAGTGGCATACCAGGTGATGTGCACGACACCTTTGGGCATGTGGGGATCTTACCGGCGGCCCGGTCGTCCCGTGTCCAGTGGGCCGAGCGCCTGCCGCCAGAAGCCCGGCCAGCTTGCGCCCAGGGCCAGCAGCCGTCTGCCCACAGGAGGTAGTCCGGTCAGCTTGCGCCCAGGGCCAGCAGCCGCCTGCGCCGTTCGATCCGCCGCAGCTGTCCCTGCAGCGCCTCCCAGGACTCGATCTCGGTCTGCTCGTACTGTTCTCCGGTCAGGTTCTGGATCTGCTGGTAGTAGTCCTGCCAGGCGTGACGCTCCTCCTCATCGAGCTCGCGCAGCTTCTCTTTGTCTGGGGCAACTGGGATCACTGGTTTCTCCTCTCCGAGGCTCCGGTACACGATGGTAGACCCCCGCGACGCAGGCTGGGTTAGGTGCCGGTTTCAGGGGTTCCGCAGATGCTGGGCACACGAATGCCCTAAAAGTAGGGGATTGTCACAGGAATTGTGTAGGCATCAGAGAAGGAGTTGGCATGCCTACAA
>JBMFHK010000138.1:0-5236 GCA_049976865.1 Solirubrobacteraceae bacterium
GGCGTGTTGGGCATCACCGCGAACACCTGTGAGTCCGGGTAGACCTCCTGGAGGCGTCGCGTGGAGATGCCGCCCAACACAGAGACCACACGTGCGGCAACGGCTTTGATCTCCAACGCGACCGGTTCAAGCTGGTAGGGCTTGTGGCAGAGCACCACAAGGTCCGACTGTTTGGCCAGCTCGCGATTGGTCGCTACGTGTTTGCCGCCAATCTCGGCGGCGAGCTTTTCTGCGCGCCCGGACCCAGAATCGGTGAGCAGAATCGGCTCGCCCCAGCCACGCGCCAGTGCGCGTCCCATATTGCCAGCCCCGATTATTCCGATCTGCATCGCGTACAAGCGTACAAGCCGCGTGCGGTCCGGGGCGTACGCGCCGTCGTTTCAGGACTGGTTGAAGAAACCTTTCTCAAGCAGACGGGCGCGTTCTTCCGCCGAGACCTCCACGTTGCGCGGGGTGAGCAGGAAGACCTTGTCGGCGATCCTCTGCATCCCACCGTCGAGTGCGTAGGTCAGACCGCTCGCAAAGTCAATCAGCCGCTTGGACAGATCTCCGTCCGCGCCCTGCAGGTTTAGGATGACCGGGATCTCCTCCTTGAACTTGTCAGCCACATCTTGCGCGTCGTTGAAGTTCTTGGGGGCAACGAAATGCACGCGCACCTCCCCGCCTCCGCCACGCCCATTACCACGGGAGCTCACCGGCCTCAATACGGTTGTGCGAGGCGGCTCGGCCCCGTCTCCGAAGATGTCGTCAAACTCCTCGCGGCGTCTCCGGCCGCGGGTGTCAAGGCGTCTGACCGTGGGACGGTCGCGGTAGCTGTCCTGCATCTGGACCTCCGGCTCCGAGTACTCGGCATAGTCCTCGTCATACGCCTCGTCCTCAGCCAATCCGAAGTAGACGAGCGTGCGATGCCATGTATCGCTGAATGCCATGTTCGGACCCTTAAATTCGTTCCGCCAGCGGAGACTCCTGCTTGCAGGGTATCGCGTCAGCTCCCGGTCGGCGCAAACAGTACCGACCCAAGACGGATGATGGTAGCTCCCTCCTGTGCCGCGACAACAAAGTCTTGGCTTGTGCCCATTGACAGCTCAGAGAGGCCGTGATCGGCGGCCAGCTCGCGCAGCCTCCGAAAATAGATGCGGTTGCGCTCGGGGTCGTCAGTCAGCGGAGGCATGGTCATCAGTCCGGCCACCTTGACAGGGGAGCTCTTGATGAACTCGGCTAAATGACTTGGTGCGACACCGGTCTTGCCTGGGTCACCAGCGACGTTTACCTCAACGAGGATGCTTGTGTCCGGGCCTCCATACCGCCCCAGTGCTGCGAGCGCTGAATCGGTTGCAACTGAGTGGATGTAGCGGACGTAAGGCAGGATCGCTCGCACCTTGCGACTCTGCAGCGTGCCGATGAAGTCCCAGTGCAACCTGCGTCCGGCTGGCGTCTGCGCCTTGACGACAAGGTCCTGGCCCCGGTTCTCGCCGGCCAGCGTAATCCCACCGTCGGCTAAGGCTGGTAGAAGCTCCGCGGGCAGATATTTGACCGCTGCGAGAATCTCCAGGCCGTCAGGGTCCACGCCAGCCTGGGCGAGGCTTGTGCGGACGCTCGCGAGGTTCCTGGCAACGTCCTGCGCGGAGAGGCTTGTGATCAGATCAACCATGTCAAGAGCATCTGTCGGCCGGTGTGCTCGCCGTCGCGACGGTAGGAGAACAGCTTCGGCACGGTGCTACAGATTGTGCATATCTCACAGTCGTAGATAGTCGTGACCCCGGCACCGCGCAGCTGGTCCGCAGCGATGGCCTTCAGATCGAGGTTCTGGCCGTGACTGTATTGAGGGAAACGCGTGCGCAGTTCAGGGCCCACCTGGTAGCAACACACGCCGGCACCGGGTCCGATCGCCGCAGTCAGCTCGGCATCCACATCGCTAGCTTCTCGCACGGCTCGCACAGCGGCGTCTATCACGCCGGTGTCCAACCCTCGCCAGCCGGCGTGAACGGCGGCTACCACCCCTGGTGCGCTCAGCGCGATCGGCAGGCAGTCAGCGGTGTGGACACTTGGGGCGATGCCTGGCGTGGTAGTCAGGATCGCGTCGGCGCCATCTGAAACCTGGCCGCCAGCCGCGGCAGCGTCACTGACCACCACCGTGTTGCCGTGCACCTGGGTGGCAAACACCGATCTCACGCCCAAACGTCCTTCTATCTCGGCGCGTGTGCGCCGGACGTCTCCCCACCGCGACGTGGTGAACACCGCGCGGGCACCCGGCAGCTCTATCAGAATCTGTCCGTCAGACTCATAGAAGGGCGCTGAAAGCATGCACCATCAGCCTACCTGGCGGCACGCAGCGCTGCCGCCAGCTGCGACGCACGATCCGTCGCCAGTCCATCGAACATTGCGTGCTTGGCCGCGTCCAGTGCCCGGCCGATCGCCGGGCCCTCGGGGATGCCGGCCGCCAGCAGGTCCGTCCCCGTGATCGCTAGTTTCCGGTGACGCAGATCGTCTAGCCAGCGCCGGGCTGCGGCGGCCGGCCCCAACGCGCAGGCAAGTGCCACCGTCTCAACGGCCGCGTCACCCACTGCTCGGGCGATCTCAGCGCTTGATCTTACGGCCTGCAGCCGCCTGGCCAAGCTGGGCGCCAGCGCTGTTACCTGCACGATGCGGTCGCGCTCCGCAGCTGTGAAGGCGAGCGAATCAAGTAGGTGAGGAAGCTGCTTGCCCTCAGTGTTGGTGTCACTGTCAGGCGCTGGCAGCACCATGGCCAGCACCAAGAGGTCTGAGCGCCCATCCGGCGGCAGTACGGCGAGCGCACGCTGGGCAAGGCCACGGTCGATCGACCATGACAGTCCGAGACGGGCGCACGCCTCAAACGCGCTGACAGGGTCCTCTTCCCTGGCCAGATGCCGCAGCTCATTGCCAAGCCGTGCGCCGCTGATTGTGCTCAGCGCGTCCGCGTCGAGTGCGTGGCGCATCAGCGACTGCGTGTGGGAGTGCACAGAAAAGCCCAGACGCCCCGCGTAGCGGGCGAGCCGCAGCAGACGCGTCGGGTCGTCCGTGAAGCTTGCGTCATGTTGTACACGCAGCCGACCGGCTTGGAGGTCGGCGAGTGCGCCTGCAGGCGCGATCAGCTCCCCGGTCCGGCTGCCCGCAAGCCCCAGTGCGATGGCATTCACCGTGAAATCACGGCGAAGCAGATCCTCCTGGATCGTGGCCGCCTGCACCTCCGGCAACGCACCCGGGTGCGGGTAGCGCTCGCGTCGGGTGCGCGCGATGTCAAAGCGCACCGTGCCACACACAACGCTGAACGTACCGAAAGCCGTCTGCGATGTGGCCGTCCCCGTAGTCGCAAGCAGTCCAGCCGGATCGCCTTCCACAGCCAGATCAATGTCGATGGGTGCGCGGTCACGCAGCATGTCGCGCAGCGCGCCGCCGACCAGATAGACGTCCGCCGTGCCGGCCTTTGACAACAGTTCTGCCAGGCCGGTTATTGCGTTAACCCGCGCGCGGAGATCTTCTGTGATTGGGATCGGCACGCATGCATCTTCGCCGATTACTAACCTGCGCTGTCAGATGCGTGCACCTCTAAGCAATCGTGGTCTGTGGATTGTGGCCGGCCTGCTCGGGCTGGTTGCTGCGGTGGTGGTTGTCTACGCGGTGCACAAGGTGTCTTCGCCAAGTAGCTCGCTGGATCGCACCGCCCCGTTTGTCGCGCCTCCAACCACCACAGTGCCCAGCGTTCGCGGCAAGAAGACCGCAGTGGACCGTTTCTCCTGGCCCTTCTACGGTGGCCAGGCCACACGTACCCGTGACTTCACCGGCGAGGCCAGTCTCAATCCACCGCTGCGGGAGACCAGCAGCTTTGGTGGCAACGCACTGCTTGAGTTCCCCGCCACGATCTACGGTAGAGACCTGTACTTCCTTGATGGTGGGGCGACCGCTAAGCGTGTCAACATGCGTGCGCGGGGCGCCAAAAAGCTGATCTGGATGACCCACCTTGGCAAGCGCTCCGCCTCAAGCCCAGCGCTTGACCCCAAGCGTCATGAGCTATTCGTGACCGTCCTGTCGACCGTCAGCAAATCAATCAACAGCCTTGACGGTGAGATGGCGGCTCTGTCAATGAAAAATGGCAAGGTTCTCTGGACCTACCGTCTGCCCAGCGGCGATGGCAGCGAGTCCTCACCGATAGTGATCGGCAACTCCGTGTACTTCGGCGATGCGGACGGCACACTGCGCTCGCTGAACGTGGTGAACGGACATGAGAACTGGGCACGCGCCACCGACGGTGCTATCAAGGCCGGTCCTGCCTACGCCGACGGCAACCTCTACTTCGGAACCTACGGCGGCACCTTTTACGCCATTAACGCAAAGACTGGCGCAGTAACCTGGTCGACGAGCCCGGGCGGCGAATTCTATTCAACGCCTGCAATTGCGTTTGGCCGCGTCTACGTTGGAAACAACAACGGCGACGCCTACTCATTCGTGCTGTCCAACGGCACCGAGGCCTGGTCTCAGTCGGTGGGTGGTTACGCCTACTCCGGGCCTGCGGTCGCCGACCTGAAGGGACTGGGTCCGACCGTCTACATCGGCTCCTACGACGAGGATCTCTACGCGCTCAACGCCCGGACTGGATCGGTGGAGTGGGCTTCAAGCGTCGGCAGCGCGATATCCGGCTCGGCGACGGTGATCAACAACACGGTCTACGTCTCGACCGTTTATCACCCTGGAAGCTACGGTTTCAACGCTGTCACCGGCAAACAGGTGTTTAGCTTCGACGATGGTTCCTATACGACGGTCGTCGCGGATCGCAAAGACATCTACCTGATGGGCCGTTACGTGCTCTACAAGTTCGTGCCCAAGCGATGAGGTTTCCGCAGCGCTCCGGTAACCCTCTCAACAGTGACTATTGCGATGTCGGCGGTTTGGTTTGGGCTGTGATCTGGCGGCGGTCCGGGCCGGGGCGCTAAGGAAGTTTCAGGGATCCACTTGCGGGGGCTGATGTCGAGCGCCGCTGCCCGCAACCGGACTCGGCGGCGTTTTACAGCTGGTTTGGTTTTATTGGCCGTGTCATGGGCCGGGTTTGAGGTTGATCGTGGCAGGCAAACCGTCGCGCGGGCGGTGAAGCGCTCAAATCCGAGCAGGTCAGAGCACTTGCGGACGGCAAACCGTCGCGCGGGCGGTGAGGCGGCATGAAATGCACAAATGGGTCCTCCATCTCGGTGCAGTAGCCTGGAGCGGTGTCCAACGGATCGCC
>JBMFHK010000139.1:0-5169 GCA_049976865.1 Solirubrobacteraceae bacterium
GCAAGTTTTGTGAGCCGCTCCCATGCTTCAGCCTCCCGCGGGCGAGCCGTCGGCTGCCAGGCGACACTGCCGTCGGGCGCCTTGGCAAACAGCAGCCGTCCCAGCGGCGAGTCGCGTGCTGCCCAGGTGCTGGCCCACCACAGCACCGTCTGGTGGCGGGCGCGCGTGAGTGCGACGTAAGCCAGCCGCAGCTCCTCGTCGCGCACCTCTCGGTTGTGCCTACTGAGATGGTCGCGATAGCTGCTGCCGCTGAGTGCCACGTCGATCGCGCGCTGACCACGATCATCGTGGAAGTCAACCGGATCGCCGTCGTCGGCCAGTCTGCCGGCTTCCCACAGAAACGGGCAGAACACGACTGGAAATTCCAGCCCCTTGCTGCGGTGGATCGTGGCGATCTGCACCGCGTCCGCGTCGGAGTCCAGGCGTCTGGTGCGCTCGTTGGTGGAAGTGTCACGCTCAGCGCTGGTGATGTGCTCGCGCAACCACGCAGACAGCGCGGCGACACCGAGCTGCCCACCGTCGGAGGCGCCACCAAGCAGCTCGGCGACGTGTTGTAGGTCCGTCAACTGGCGCTCACCGCCAAGGAACCTGAGCAATCTGGCGGCCAGCTGGCCGCCAGAGAAAACCGCTTGCCCGAGCGCTGAGATGCCGTGCTCACGCAGCATCTTTGACCACCCGTGCAGCATCCGGTGGAGCTGCTCCAGGTCGGTTTCGCTGGCGTTCGCCAGCCGGGCGGCGTCCCAGCCGATCAAAGGTGTCAGAGCCGCTGAACGGGCGCGAGCAGGGTGTGAAGGAGCTTCGAGGGCGGCCAACAGGCTAAGCCAGTCGGTGGCCGCGGCCGTTTGAAAGACGCTGCCCGAGCCGCCGACCACGGCCGGCATGCCGAGCGCTTGAAGGTCCTGCTGGACTTTGCGCGCCTGCTGGTTGGTGCGCACCAGGACCGCGATGTGGCCGGGCGCCAGCGGAACCGTCGCCAGCTCGCGACCATCCGGGCCGCGATCCCTCACTGTCGCTGAGCAGGAGAGCGTCTCAACGATCTGGCTTGCCAGATCTCTGTATACGAACTCACGTGTCGCCGGCGTGTAAGGAAAGCCCTTGGTGGTGCGCTCGACGCTGTGCTCACCAACGTCCAGAACACGGAAGCGCAGCGCCCGTTGGCCAGGTGCTCCCTGCAGCCCCGTCTGCCGGTGCGCCGTGGCGGCCTGCACGCGCCGGTACACGATCTCCTGACTGCCCAGGTGTGCGTTGCCAAACAGCGCGTGCAACCCCTCAAGGAGCGGCTGGTCGCTGCGTTGGTTGACGGCCAGCGTGGCGCGCCTGTGGGCGCTGCGTGCCGCGTCGAGGTAGGCGTACACATCGGCGCCGCGGAACGCGTAGATCGCCTGCTTGGGGTCGCCGATCAAGACCAGTGTGGTTTTGCCGGCGCCGAATATGCGCTCGACGATCCGCCATTGAAGCGGGTCGGTGTCCTGGAACTCGTCTATCAAAACCACCCGGTAACGGTTTTGCAAGAGCGCCACCGCCGCGGCACCGGTCTGGCCCTGAAGCGTGTCGTAGAGCCGCATCAGCTGGTCATCAGGGGTCATCAGGCCAAGGGTCCGTTTACGTGTCTCCAGCTCCGTTCTGACCGCCGCTGCCAGACGGGCGTGCAGCGCCTGCGCGCCCGTTGCCTGCGCTGCCGGCGGGTGCACCTGCGCGCGTGGGTTGCGCACGGCGATGTCTGCGATCCGGCCTGCTTGCGTGCGCGACATGGCTGGCGCATCGCTAGGGCGAAAGAAGCGCCTCAGGTAAAGATCGTCAACCACATCATCAACCAGCGCGTCGACGTTGTCCACAAACTCAAGCACCGGGTCGCTGTTGGCCAGCGTGCCGAGCTCCTCCAGCGCCAGCCGACAGAATCCGTGGGTCGTTTCAATGGTCGCCGCGTCAAAGTTGGCAATCGCTGTGGCGAGCCGGTCAAGCCGTTCCTGTACCTGTTGGCGGGCGCCCTTCGCGAGCAGTGCCGTCAGCTGGTCGTCGGCGTGATGCCCGGTCTGGCTCAGGTGGGCGCTCAGCCCCTGCTCGGTTCTCACCAGCCGTTCACGCACACGCTCGCGCAGCTCACTGGTTGCAACGCGTGTGAAAGTGATGACTAGTAACTGTTCAAGCGGCAGACCCGACGCTACAAAGCGTGTGTCAAGCGCAGCGATCGTGAACGTTTTGCCGGTCCCGGCGCTTGCCTCCAGAACGGTTACGCCCGTTGGCAGCTCTCCGCTCAGGTCAAACGCCGGCGCCGGCCTGTCGGCTGCGCTCATTGCAGCACCTCGCGGCGCAGCAGCGGTCGCCAGACCGGGATTGCGAGCCTGTCAAGACGGTCGTAATCCAGTTCGGTGACTCTCACCAGCCGGTACTCGCGGTCGGCGTCTTCACCGACATAGCCCCAGCGTGAGCGCCAGACCTTGTCTGCGGCCGCCACCGCATCTTCACCAGTCTGCAACCGGGCTTGAGCGTACGCGTGGCCGCTTCCGCACGGCAGCGGCAGCGGGTCTCTCATCCCGGCGGCTCGTAGCTTGACAAGCATGGTCAGTTCCTGCAGCGCGGTCTGCGCTCGCAGTTGCGCGGTGCCGCCGAGCTGCGCGATCCGTGAAATCGCGACGCCTTGGTCGCTGCGACGGGCAACCGTAACGCTCTGTGTCGGGATCTCCGGATGGGCGGCACTGACGGCGAGCATCCGGACCCACGCAGCGAGCCGCAGGGCCGGCTTCATCCGCGTGTAGCTGGCGGACACGCAGACATGGCCGTGGACACCGGCGACACTGCCAGTCAGCCGCGTGCCGTCAGGGAGCGTCAGGTTCGTCGCCAGGGTTTGGGGCGGAAGTCCGCCGGTGAAAGGCTGGCAGGCGGCAACAATCGCTTCGATCTCCGGCCACAGCGCGTCGATGACCGGCTTGGCGAGCGCCCCTGGCGGCAGAGCGCCGCGCGCGATCTCCGCGAGCGCCACCGTGCGCCCAGGCGTGCCCGCCAGACGGGCTTCGAGCATCCGGGTGGCGATCGCCCAGCGGCTGAGAGCGTCCAGCTGGATGGGAAGCGCGTTGTCAACAAGCTTCTCCTCATCGCTGACCGCGATGCCCAGACGCTGGCGCAAAAACGCGCGCACCGGGTGGGTCAGGAAGCTGATCAGCTCCTCGAGCGTAACGACGCTGGCCTGATGGGCGCTGAGCGGGGCTGGCAAAAACGGCGGCTGGGGCCCGCGCGCACTGCGCAGCGCACGGGCCCCCTCCAGGGCGGCACGGTCAAAGCTCCAAGGGCCCGCTGACGCGGTGGCGAAAGGCAGGCCGTCAGAGACGAAGTTACGCGGGTCAAACGACTGCAGCGGGTGGTAGGTGACGATCTGCTCACGGGCGCGCGCGAGGGCCGTTTCGGCGTGTCGTTTTGCGGCCAGGCCGTCAACGCCAGCGCCGCGGAGCGGTTCGGTGGGCGTGGCAAACGGGGTCGGCCGGGCGGTCGCGTCGATCGTATCCAGCAGCTCGCCGACCGGCACAGCGGCAGGCAAGGGCGCGTTGGTGTGCTCGTCGTGTCCTGAATAGGCGATGATCAGTGCGTCGCCGGCGGCGAGCAGAGCATCCAAAAGCAGCTGGCGGTCCTCGCTGCGCGGGTTGCGATCGCCGGGCCTGGGAACGGTGAGCAGCAGGTTGTCACCGTCCCTGGCGGCCTGGCGCGGAAAGGCGCCGTCGTCCAGTCCCAGCAGGCAGATCACACGGTGCGGGACCGAGCGCATCGGCGCCATCGTGCAGAAGGTCAGCTGACCGGTGCGAAAGTTGGCACGCGTGGGTCGCCCTTCCAGGTGGCCGGCCAGGATCGTGCGAATCTCACCGAGCGCAAGCTTGGCGCTGCTGCCGTGGGCAGAGGCAAGGGTCCCGGCAAGGATCTCGTCCAGCTGCTGACGCTGCCAGGCGTCGGCGGGTGCTGTCAGCGTCAGCTGCTCGACGGCCGTGATGATCGCCTCCGTCCACTCCTTCAGCGTCTGGGTGCGGTTGAAGGAGTCAATCGCGGTCGTGACGCGGTCGGTCAGCTCGCACAGACGTCCGAGCAGGTCAATCTCGCTGCTCTGGATCTCAGTGGCGGGCAGTACCCCGTCAATCAGCGCGTCGGGCTCAGGGGCCAATGCGACCCCCAGCAGCAGTCGTCTCAGACCGGCCGCCCAGGTTCCGGCATCCACCTCACCCAGCCCGTAACGTGTCCTGTGGGCGGCGTCAATGCCCCAATGGATGCCGGCCTGCGCGATCCACTCCCGCGCCCTGGTGAGTTCATCGTCGTCAAACCCAAAGCGCGCTCTCACCGGTGCGCTGCCGGCCAGATCGATCAGTTCAGAGGCGCTCACGCGGCTGCTGGCCAATTCCAGCAGGCGTGCCAGCAGTGAGAGGATCGCGGTGGTGGCACGCAACGACCGGTCGGCCAGGCTGACACGCATGGCTGGCGGCTCGTCGCCCACCCCTACCGCGTCGGGCGTGTGCCCGAAGGTGGCTTCGATCAACGGCGCGAACACTTCAATGTCCGGGCACATCACGATCACGTCACGTGGTTCGAGCGTCGGGTCCTCCGCCAGCCGATGCAGGATCGCTTCACGCACAACCTCAACCTGCCGGGCCAGACCGTGACAGGCATGTACGGCCACGCTGCGGTCATCCGGAGCCAACAGCATCCGTTGCTCGGGCGCACCGTCGTGCGGTGGCGGCCCCGGCGCACGCCGGTCGGCGCGGATGTCAGCCTGCAGCCTGGCCAGCAGGCTCGCCGGTCGCACTTGCGCGTAACCGCGGGCAGGGGCGGGCGGCCCCGGACGCTCGCCGGAAGGCGTCACGGTGGGCGGGCGGTTGGCGGGAAGCTCCGCTGAAGGCTCGAGCCGGTGGTGCACGTCGGCGTCGGCGCCAGCCTGGCTCAGCAGGTCCTTGAGGCCTTGTGCATCCTGTCCCCAGGATGCCAGCAGCCGGTTGCCGGAGCTGGCGGCGTGCGCGGTTTGCTGCCAGAGCACCGGCGAGGGGTGCAGCAGCATCAGGTGCACGTCACGTCTTGCCGAAAGCGCCTTAAACACTTCCAAATAGATGGGCGGCAGACGGGTCAGGCCAAAAACCGCAAAATGTTCGGGCAGCGCCACGAGCGCAGGTTCTTCGCCCAGCCGCGTGCATGCTGGAG
>JBMFHK010000140.1:0-5119 GCA_049976865.1 Solirubrobacteraceae bacterium
GCTCTGACCTGCTCGGATTTGAGCGCTTCACCACGCGCGCGACGGTTTGCCTGCCACGATCAGCCTCAAACCGGCCGCTGACACAGCCAGTAAAACCAAACCAGCTGTAAAGCGCCGCCGTTGGGCGCCGGCGAGTGAGGTTGCGGGCAGAGGAGCGCAACACCAACCCCCGCAACCGGATCCCTGACACTTCCATAGCGCCCCGGCCCAGGCCGCCACCAGATCACAGCCCAAACCAAGCCGCCGACATCTGGATAGTTACGCTCGCTGGGCGCAGGGGTGCCGCAGTGCGGAAAAAACGGACCGGACTCCTCTTCCGGAGCCTCAAGATCGCTCTTACACTTGAAGCGTGAGCTCCGGTGGTCCTGATCTGTTCGTTGTTTGCAAACACTGTGGGTCAGAGGTCAGCCCGTACATCACAGAGTGTCCCTACTGCGGCCAACGGCTTAGAAAACGCGCTCCGAAAATTGACCGTGAAGGCCGGATCACCGAGTCGGTTCGGCATAGGTATCCCACGCCTGGTTTACCGCGGCTCAGGCCTGGCGAGATACCAGGCATCCGTGCCGAGTCGCCCCCGTATGCGACGGTTGTGCTGGTGCTGCTGGGTGTTGCCGGATGTCTGGTGTGGCGTACCTCAGCGGTGGCATTGACCAACCTGGTCGCATCAGGTGGTCTTCATCACAGCTGGTGGAGGGCGCTGACCGCTCCGTTCATCTACGACAACACCGGTTACGCGTTTGTTGGCCTGGCGATCATCGCAATCTTCGGTTCGCTGCTTGAGCGCCGGCACGGCCCCGTGGTCTCAACCACGGTCGCTCTGCTTGGCGGCGTCGGCGGCGTTGCGGTCACCTCGTTGGTCGCAGCGGGAGTGGTGCTGGGTGGCAACGGAATGGCGCTTGCTCTGCTTTGCGCCTGGGCGGTCCCGGATCTGATCGAGCTGCGGGCCAAACGGGAGGTGGACGGCGACATGATGGCTACCGGGGTGCTGGCGGCGGTGATGGTGCTGATGCCCGTCGCCGACACCGGCGCCAGTTGGATTGCTGGTGGCGTGGGCGTGGGCGTGGGCCTGGCGCTTGGCTGCGTACTCGCTCGGATTCACCAAGCATGATTTTGCAGCGGCGGATATGGGGGCATGATGGGTTTCTCTGACGCTGAGATTGACGCCGCCATCAAGGCGCTCAGCGTTCCCGGCCGGATGGCCGACGCACAGGAGCTGGTGGAGCGTGCCGCCCCTGGTCTGGCGCGCGTTCTGGGGCTCGCCCTCGACGGTGGCGGCTGGTTTGAGACCGCCCATCAGGCGGCACTGCATGAGGCTGTCCAGACCGACGATCCGCAGCAACGGGACCTGGCCGTCAGAACGCTCTTTGAGGAGGAGACGCAGCTGACGCTGCTGGTGGGCGTTGCCGTTGGGTTCGAGCTGGCCCGGGAGCTCGGCTGTCCGGCTGCCAGCGAACCTGGAGGCCAGTCAACGATCGACACTAACCCAAGGAGCATTTGATGGAGATCAAGTACTACGGACACGCGGCCTTTGACTTGGTGCAGGGGGAGACCTCGGTCCTGATCGACCCGTTCCTGACCGGGAACCCGAAGGCCTCCGTGAGCGCTGATCAGCTCAACCCCAACGCGATCCTGCTCACACATGGCCATGGTGACCATGTGGGTGACACGGTCGCAATCGCCAAGCGGACCGGCGCGCCGGTGCTGGCCATTGTTGAGATAGCCGGTGAGCTCTCTCAGGACGGCGTTCAGGCGCTTGACATCAACATGGGCGGCACCGTCGAGTTTGACTGGGGCTGGGTGAAGATGGTGCCAGCGTGGCACACCTCCACGACCCCAAAGGGAACGGTGAGCATGCCCGCCGGCCTGTTGGTCAACTTCTACGGCACGACCGTCTATCACCTTGGTGACACGTGCCTGTTCTCCGACATGCAGATGGTCGGCCGGCATCACCAGATTGATTACGCCCTGATGTGCATCGGCGGCCACTACACGATGGATCGCTACGACGCTGTTGATGCCGCCCAGCTGATTGGCGCTCGGCACGTCATCCCGTGCCACTACAACACTTTCCCGCTGATCGAGACCGACGTGCACGCCTTCAAGGCCGACACCGAAGCAGCCACCGATTCAAAGGTGATTGTGCTGGACCCAGGTCAGTCACACAGCGTCTGAAGGCGACCCTTCGAGCATCCCTGCCGTCGGCATCCTGCCGCCTGGCACGCTTGCCAGACGGCTCGTGCGCCAAAGCTGGTCAACCGATCCGCGACCCGATCGCCGCATCCTGATCGGGTCGCAGCAGCACAACTCCGAGCTTGTCGTCAAGTGCTCCCAAAACCAGCACCTCAGACATGAACGGCCCGATCTGGCGGGCGGGGAAGTTGACGACCGCCACTACCAGCGTGCCCACCAGTTGCTCACGCGGGTAGGTGGTGATCTGCGCGGAGGAACGCTTGACGCCGATCTCTGCGCCAAAGTCAATGGTCAGCTTCCAGGCGGGCTTGCGGGCCTCTGGGAAAGGGTCGGCCGCGAGCACGCGGCCGACCCTCATGTCAACCTGCGCGAAATGATCAAAGTCGATCATGTTCGGCGCTGTTTGTCTCAGGGCTGCTAACCGACCTCAGCGGGCTCTGGGTGCTCGTGCGGGATCATCTGCACGAAGTCCCCGAACTTCTCTGGCTCCTCCATCCGGCAGGACCACACGAGCTTGCCGTTCCAGACGGTGATGTCCGGGCAGCCGTCGCACATGTTCTGGTGCCCGTCCGCGTAGACGTCTCCCGGCTGGATGATCATCACCGACTGGAAGCGCAGCTTCTCGCGCAGCCGCCATGGTGCCAGCACCATTGACCTCAGGTAGCGGATCGCCACCGGCCGCAGCGCCTTGTCAATCACTGAGAGCAGCAGCATCGGCCGGCCCATCGCCAGCGTCTTGGGGGTTGTGTATGCCAGGTAGCGTCCGGTGGTCACGTGATGGAACGTCTGTGTCAGCTCCATTGACCGCGGCCCGACGTAGCCGTACACGTGACCCTTGGTGCCCAGAAACCCGGTCAAAAGCCATTTGAAGGTGTCCGGTCTCTCGGTTCCGTTGAGATACGCCGAGGGCATGAAGTCCGGGTAGCGCTTGCGGATCTCCGCGACGATGTCAGTGGCCTGCAACTCATGCTTGGTCTGGTCCTCGGTGGCGTAGGGGACCGTGCCAAAGTCAACCGGCTTGCCGCGCACCTGGTAGTCAAAGTCGCCGTCGACCACGCCGGCCCGGAAGGCGATGAACACGACCGTGGCGACGATGTCATTGTGACGGTGCGCCCAGGCCAGCACGTCCGGAACGTATTTCAACGTGTCCTCATATACGGTCGCGTTGAACGAGCAGCCGATCTTCCCCTGGCCGACCCTGGCGACCATCTCGGCGAACTTCAGCCGCAGGTCACAGAGCTCCACCTCGTTGGCGGTCTTCCAGCCCGGCCTTCCCTGCTTGGAGTCGACGTGGAAGGTGAACGCTCCCACCCCTGCGTCGCGAAGCTCGGTCATCAGCTCCTCGGTCATTGCCAGGCCGTTGGTGTTGATGATCGGCTTGAGCCCGCGTGCGGCGACCATCTTGACGATCTCAACGATCTGCGGGTGAAGCAGCGGCTCTCCGCCGGCGATTGAGATGCCATCAACGGTCCGGTAGCGCTGGAAGACGTCCAAATCGGACGCCACCTGCTCGAGTGATTTGTGACTGCGGGGATCGTTCTCCCGATAGCAGCCAAGACAGGCTAGATTGCACTTGGCGGTCGGCTCCAGCCAGGCGATCGCGTTGTCAGGAAGTGACCACGGCAACCGGTAGAGGTCGCGGTGGTCAATGAGGGTTGGCGGATCAACTGTGGTGGTCATGCTGGCCTCGTTAGTCGGTTCTCACCCCACCGGACCGGTCGGCGTAGGTTGCCGATCGCCAGAGGGGCGCTTTTGCCAGAGCTCGGCGGCAAGCGTGCCGGCCGCCTTCTCACCCTGGGTGATGCACTGCGGTATGCCTATACCGCTAAACGCGGCTCCCGCGATCTTAAGTCGTGGCAGCCCGGTCATTGCCTGCTCCAGGCGCGCCACCCTTTCAAGATGGCCGACCGTGTACTGAGGCATGGCGCGGTCAAAGCGCGTGACAAGGACGGCGGCCGGATCGTCGTGCACGCCGATCGCGGCACGCAGGTCAGCAACGACACCCCTGACCAGAGCCTCGTCGTTTAGCGTGAGCGTATCTTCACGGCCGCGCCCGACTGAACAGCGCAGCAGTACCCGGTCGCCGTCAGCCAGGTGTGACCACTTGGCAGACGCCCACGTGCACGCGGAGATCATGCGCTGGTCCGCGCGTGGCACCAGAAAGCCACTGCCCGTCGGAAGTGGTGGCAGCGCGTCTGGTTCAAACGCAAGCCAGATAACCGTTATGGGGTTGTAGGCGATCTGGTGAAGCTCGTTGGAAGCCGCCGGTGAAAGGTCGTGCAGCAGCTCAGCGGCGCGGTAGGCGGGCAGCGCCAGAATCACGCCGTCCGCCTGCAGTATTCTGCCGGCGCTGGTGTGCAACTGATAGCCGCCGTCCTTGACTTGAGTGAGCGAACGGACGCCCTCATTGCAAACTACGTCGGTCATCTGCAGGTTGCTGCGCAACGCGCTGATGATCCGTTCAAGGCCGCCCGGGAGCGTCTTAAACATGGGGGCGCCGCTGGGCACGGGCGCCCTGCGGCCGGTGGCAATGAGGCCATGAATCAGACTGCGGTGCTCCTTGGCCAGTGCTGCCAGGCGTGGCGCGGTTGCCTGGAGGCTCAGCTGGTCTGGGTCACCACCGTATATCCCTCCGAGCAACGGGTCGATCATCCGCTCCGCAGACTCGTTCCCCAACCGCTTACGGATCATGCTGCCGACGGATTGATCTTGCGTGCCGTCGTTTGCGCGAGGCAGAACCAAATCCAGACTGGCACGGGCGATCCCGAGCGGAGAGACGAGGCCAGAGCGCAGTATGGGTAGCACGCCGTCAGGAAGTCCGCTGAGAATCCCCGGGGCCAGCTGGCGCAGCGCGCCGCGTGTCCACACCGTCGTTGTTCACAATGCTGCCGGCCGGGATCCGGCTGTGCGATGCACTCGGCCTGGGCGG
>JBMFHK010000141.1:0-5030 GCA_049976865.1 Solirubrobacteraceae bacterium
GTATCGGCCGGGGTGTCAAGGTGGGGCACGCCGGTACGCTTGACCCGTTCGCCACGGGCCTTCTGATCCTGCTCGTCGGGCGTGCCACCCGCAGCCAGCGGCTGGTAATGGCGTTGCCCAAGCGCTACGAGGTGAAGGCGCGTTTCGGGGCGAGTTCGACGACCGGTGACCCGGAGGGCGTGATCACCGTTACCGGGCGGATCCCGGACGGCGATCTGCAGTTGGCCAGCGGTGTGATCCGCCAGCGTCCGCCTGCCTTCTCGGCGGTCAAGGTCGGTGGCAGGCGCGCCTATCAGCGTGCTCGGGCCGGCGAGGTTTTCGAGTTGCCGGAGCGCGAGGTCACCGTTTACCGGTTTGAGGAGACAGGACGCATCGGGGAGGATCGCGACTTCACTGTTGAGTGCTCGTCGGGAACCTACGTGCGCTCGCTGATCTCTGAGCTTGGCGACGCCTACTGCATCGCGCTGCGCCGTACGCGGATCGGCGACTTTGATGTCGCCGACGCCGACCCGGAGCGCCTGCTGCCGCTGGAGCAGGCGCTTGAGAGGATTCGCTCCTACGACGGCCACCGCCAGGCCTTGGCATAATGAGCTGCGTTGAGCTGGATAGCTGGCTGGGTTAGGACCAGTAGGCTTGGGCGGATAATGCGCGTAACTCAGCTGGGTGATCTTGAGCGGCGTCCTCGCCGGGTGGCGGTGGGCGAGTTTGATGGTGTGCACATTGGGCACCGCGAGGTGATCTCAGGCAACGACACGGTGCTGACGTTTGAGCCGCATCCGGTCAGCGTGATTCATCCGGACCGTGCCCCCAAGCTGCTGACGAGCTTCGATAGGAAAGCTCAGCTGATCGCCGAGATGGGCGTCCAAGAGCTTGTGGTGGTGCCGTTCAGCGATGCCTTTGCGCACTACGGCGCGATGCAGTTCATCGACAAGGTGCTGGTCGGCGCGCTGAGCGCCACGCACGTTTCCGTCGGTCAGAACTTTCACTTCGGTCATGATGCGAGCGGCGACACGGCGTTACTGCAAGCCGATCATCGCTTCCGAACGCGCGTGTTACCGCTGGTCGCCGCCCATGGTGTGACCGTCTCCTCGACGCTGATCCGGGCGCTGATCGCCAGTGGCGATGTGCGTCAGGCCGCGCGGCTTTTGGGTGCTCCGTTCCAGGTCTCCTCGTGGGTCGTGGTGGGTGACAGGCGAGGTCGGGAGCTCGGCTTTCCCACCGCGAACCTGGTGCCCGACCCGGCCTACGCATTACCCGCGTACGGCGTATACGCTGGACGAGCCGGCGAGCATGTGGCTGCGATCAGCGTTGGTGTGCGCCCCACCTTTGGCCGGAACCTGACTCCGCTTGTGGAGGCTTTTCTGCTGGATTTCAGCGGCGACCTGTACGGGCAGCGACTGACCGTTGAGTTTGTAGAGCGCTTGCGCGGCGAGCTGCGCTTTGATTCACGTGAAACTCTGGTGGCGCAGATGCACGCCGATGTTGAGCAGACCCGTGAACTGCTAGGCTCGTGGGTCGCATGAGTCTTACACAGCAAAAGAAGACCGAGCTCATTGAGAGGTTCGGCGACACTCCGCAGGACACCGGCAAACCCGAGGTTCAGATCGCGCTGCTGACTGAACGGATCAATCAGCTCACCGATCATCTTCGCGTCCACAAGAAGGATCACCACTCTCGCCGCGGCCTGCTGATGCTGGTCGGCCAGCGCCGCCGCTTTCTCAACTACCTGCAACGCTCAGACCTGGAGCGCTACCGCTCGCTGGTCAAAGAGCTCGGGCTGCGCAAGTAGCTCAGCCCGACGCAGCGGCTACTGCCAAGCACGCCGCTCCGGCTGACACGGCCGCAGCGCGCCGTCCAGTCCGCCCTTTAGCAACTTGGGGAGGGAAATATCCCGCCACGGGATATTTCCCTCCCCGCCTTTATAAGTTTGCTGTTTTTCGGGCTTGGGAATGGGGAGAGCTGACGCTCTCCTGATGTTGTCTCCGACGAAGACCGGCCGCTGTGCGGCCTTCTGCTGCGCCTGGGAACCGGGTGGTGGCTGGGGCAGGGCCTGCCTGTCCAACCTTTGAGTCAGGCTTGAGGGGATGGGTCTTGGTTTGTCTGCCGTTCGGCCGGGCGTGTTCACTGACTTGTTCTGCGGTGCTGGGTGCCGTTGCGGGGGTCCCGTCGGGATTTTCATTGTGACCTCGCGGGCGGGCCGCCGGGCGGCCAGGCCGCCGGGTTGCCGCAAGCTCTGCGCGGGGCTGCCCGCGCGCCGCTTGGCACCGCTTCAACCCAGGAACGCAGCGTCCAGCTCAGCCACCCCGACCGTCAGCTCGCCGCCGCTTGAGCCGAACACGCCTACCCGACCGCTGGGTACCCAGCACAAGCCTTAAGACACGATCCGCAAGCGCCCAGATCGTCCCCGACCGTCGAGAACCGTGTGCACGCGGTCAGATTGACGGCAGCGTCGCGCATGCCGCGCGCAGCAGAAGGCCGCACAGCGGCCGGTCTTCGTCGGAGACAACATCAGGAGAGCGTCAGCTCTCCCCATTTCCAAGCCCGGAAAACGGCAAACTGCTACGCGGGGAAGGAAACCTCCCGCCACGGGAGGTTTCCTTCCCCAAGTCGCTAAAGAGCGCAGCGGACAGCTCGCACGGGCTGGTGCGTTGACCGACAGCAGGAGCGTGAAGCACTTTCCTGGCCGTCGCGTGCAGGAGGTCGGGGATCAAAGTAGCGCTGGCGCCAATGCGGGCCGGCCGCGGTCAATCCTATGCAGCTCAGGAGGCTGCGGGTGCGCCTCCGGCTCGCCCGCTAGGATTGGCCGCAGTTCAGAATTTAAGCTAATACGATGCAACTTCGCCAATGACCGGGCGGAGCAGAAGGGAACCACATATGTCTGACGCCGTTACGCGCGTGACTGTAGAAATAGCCGGCAAGGAGATCTCGTTCGAGACCGGCCACCTGGCCAAGCAGGCCTCCGGCGCAGTTGTCGTCCGTTGCGGCGACACGGTCGTGCTCTGCACGGCCACGGCAGGCGGCGAGCGCGATGTTGACTTCCTGCCCCTCACCGTCGACGTTGAGGAGCGCATGTACGCCGCCGGCAAGATTCCCGGCTCGTTTTTCAAGCGAGAGGGCCGCGCCGGAGAGAAGGCGACACTCGCCGCGCGCATGATCGATCGTCCGATCCGTCCGCTTTTCCCCAAGGGCTGGAAGCATGAGACGCAGCTGGTGGCCATGCCGCTGTCCGTTGATCATGCCAATCCTTATGACATTCTCGCGATGAACGGAGCGTCTGCTGCGCTCGCGATCTCCAATATTCCAGTGCCCGCCACCGTCGGCGCTGTCCGTATCGGCAAGGTGGACGGTAACTTCGTGGTCAACCCCAATGAGGAGGATCTGGCCCAGAACACCGATCTCGACCTGATTGTGGCCGGCACCAGCGAGGGGATTCTGATGGTGGAGGCCGGTGCCAACGAGATTCCGGAGGCCGAGATTCTTGACGCTCTTGACATCGCTCACGATGCGATCAGGAAGCTGTGTGCCGCTCAGGACCAGCTGCGCGCGGAGGCCGGCAAGGAGAAGACGGTCGTTGAGGTGCCGCAGGTGCACCCCGACCTTTACAACCAGGTGCTGGCCTCTCACGGGCAGGCGCTTGACGCTGCCACGCAGGTGGAGGACAAGCTGGAGCGCCAGACCCGCACTGACGAGGTTAAAGCGCAGATCGTTACTCGTTACGCCGGCGATCCTGACAGCGAAAATTACCCGGAGGCGCACGCCAATGCGGTCCGCGCCGCCGACAAACTGGAGAAAACGCTGATCCGCGAGCGCATCGCAGTGCACAAGAAGCGCCCGGACGGTCGCAGCGCCGACCAGATCCGGCCGCTGACCGTTGAGGTTGGGGTGCTGCCGCGTGCCCATGGCTCGGCGCTCTTTACGCGCGGACAGACGCAGGCGCTGAGCGTGGTTGCGCTTGGCACCACCCGTGAGGAGATGCGTCTTGACACCCTGGGTCTGGAGACGGCCAAGCGCTACTTCCATCACTACAACTTCCCACCCTTCAGCGTCGGCGAAGCGGGTCGCCTGGCCGGCCCCAAGCGCCGTGACATAGGCCACGGCGCGCTTGCCGAGCGCGCGCTGACCCCGATGGTCCCAAGCCAGGAGGAGTTCCCTTATACGATCCGTGTGGTGTCGGACATCCTGGAGTCAAACGGGTCAAGTTCCATGGCCAGCGTGTGCGGGTCGTCACTGAGCCTGATGGACGCGGGTGTGCCGCTGAAGGCGCCGGTAGCCGGGATCGCCATGGGGCTGATCAAGGAGGGTGACGACTACATCATTCTCACCGACATCGCGGGTGTCGAGGATCACCTCGGTGACATGGACTTCAAGGTTGCTGGTACCCATACCGGCGTTACCGCCCTGCAGATGGACATCAAGATCACAGGCGTCACGTTTGAGATCATGCGTGACGCTCTGACACAGGCGCGGCTGGCGCGTGAGTTCATCCTGGGTGAGATGCACAAGGTGATCGAGGCGCCGCGTGCGGAGCTGTCCAAGCACGCGCCACGGATCTCCACCATCAAGATTGATCCTGAGAAGATCGGTCTGCTGATCGGTAAGGGCGGTGAGACGATCCGCGCGCTGCAGGACGAGTTCGACTCTCAGATCGACGTCAACGACGAGGGCCAGGTGCTCGTCTACGCCTCCAACGGTGAGCTGGGTGATGCGCTGGTGGACCGGATCCGCTCGATGACCAAAGAGGTCGAGGTTGGCGATCAGTTCAACGGGAAGGTCGTGAAAACCACCACCTTTGGAGCGTTCGTTGAGCTGGCCAAGGGAACTGACGGCCTGCTGCACATCTCAAATGTCGCTCCCGGTCGCCGGATAGCGACCGTCGAAGAGGTTCTCAGCAAGGGTGATGAGCTGACCGTGCGGGTTGTTGAGGTGGACAGAGAGCGCGGCCGGATCGGTTTGCGTCTTGCCGACGACCCGGAGATCGCTGGTAAGACGGTTGAGGAGCTGGCGCAGGTGTCAGGCGGCAAGGGCGAGTC
>JBMFHK010000142.1:0-4897 GCA_049976865.1 Solirubrobacteraceae bacterium
CGCCAGATCACAGCCCAAACCAAGCCCCCGACACCGCAATAGTTACCGCCACGGGATATTTCCTTCCCCGCGTGTGGTTTGGTGCTCTCCTGTGGTGTCATCCCCGCCGGGGGCTGGGCGCTGACCCACGCCCGGCCAGACAGCCGGCGGCGGCCCTCCCGCCTCAAGGTCGCAGCCACGATCAACGCCTTACGCGAACCCACGACGCCAGGTTCGGCCTCCTGCGACCATGCTGACAAGTTTTCAAGCAACGAAACCCGCCTACCTCTCGACCGGTCTTGACAGTTGTTGCGCTGCTCTAAGGTTCAGGTATGGCGAACATCCAGAAGCGCGGTGATTACCGCCCGAAGCGTGCACGTGAGCGCGAGGCCTACCGTCTGGTTATGCTCGGCAGCGTGACCGGCGTGGCGGGTGCAGTGACGTTGGTGCTCGCCGTCGCCGGCGTGATGGGTGGTCTGGTCACGCCGATCATCCTGCTGCTGATTGCAGTGTGGAGCGTCTGGCGGTTCAGGCGCGTCACCGGCATGCGCTGAGGCACCTTCCCTGCCCGCCCGGCACCGGCTCCCGGGCGGCCACGGGTTCAGCCGCGTGACGCTTCGCGCAACGCGTGCGCGTTCAGCACGCGGATCGATCCGCGACCCGTCGTTAGCCGACCGGGCCTGGACCTCGCTGGCGATCAGCGAGCTGACGGTGGTCCGCTGGGCGCCGAGCATAGCGGCCAGTTGCGCGAGCGTGGCAGGAGGCGGCCGGTACCTTCCGGTATGCCAGAGATCCGCTCAGGAACGCTTGAGCGCGCCGTGCGCCGCGATCGCCCACACGCAGGCCAAAACGGCGAGGTGCAGCAACGGCAGAGGCATCGCGGGACTGGTGGCCGTGAACCCGTTTGAGATCGTCTGTAGTGCCGCGCGGAACGGGAACAGAAAGGAGATGACGTCCAGCAGGGACGCCACACCCGCGGAGACAAGGCTGGTCGGAACCAGGGCGATCAGCGCGACCGGGAGCGAGACCAGAAAGGCCAGCAGCGACGCCACTGACACATCCCGCGCCAGCGCCCCAACCGCCACACCGACGGCGGCAAAGGCGGCACCTGAAACCACCAGGGCAACGATCCAAAGCAGGATCCGGGAGAGCTCGAGCGGGGCAAACACCGACGTCACCAGCGCCGCGGGGAGAGTTAGCGCAAAGGCTGACAAGGTGGCCACGGCAGCCTTCTCAGACAGCAGTGCTCGAGCACTCAAAAGCGCGGGCACCAAACGGTGATATGCGTTCTCCGACCTCTCCAAAGCAAGCATCCCCGCACCGACAAGGACCGCCGCGAACATCGCCAGGACCGCTGAGGCGACCGACGCGGCATAGGCCGAGGCGGGCGTCGAGCTGCCACTGACGCCAGAGGTTTCAACGGTGAGCGGTGCGATGACGGTACGGATGTCCGGACTTGCCAGCGCAAGGCCGTCCATCGCGATGGTTGAAAACAACAACACTTTGCGCAGGCGCACCGCCTGCGGTGAGTTGCGCGGCAGCCCAGCGATCGCCTGCGCAAGCAACACGCGCGACCGGCTCAGGCCAAGCAATTTGATCGAATGGTCAAGCACTGACAACGATCCTCCGTCAAGCAACTTGTGAAGATCTGACAGGACGACGTTGCTGACCTGTGCCGCGATCACAGTCTGCACGTCATCGACTCGGCTCTGCAGCGCATCCTTGGCGAGCGCCAGCTGCACCGGGTTGCGCGTGTTGTAGACAACACGGATCGCGGGGCGTCCGACCCCCGTCGAGATCAACTGCTGGATCTGCTGGTCGATATCGGCTGGGATGATCAGCGCCGCCAGCGCCTGCCCGCTGCGCACGTCAACGACCGCCTGCGCAGGAGAGCGAGCCCTGAGCGGCTGGATCGCCGTGAACAGCTCACGCTCGTACTTGGCGAGGTCCAGCCGCTGCGAACCGATCGACACGGTCTTGCGGCTTACGGGAACCCCGTTGTAAACAGCGACGACCGGCCGCGCCGACGACCCTGACACCGCCAGTCCGATCAGCAGCGCGATGACGACCGGATAGACGAGCAGCGTCGCGATCAGCGCCGGCGAACGGCGTATCAGCCGCAGATCCTTCAACAGCAGCCAGCGCATCACCCCACCGTCCAGTCAAACTCGATCGCTGGACCACTGTGAACCAGACGGCCGTCCTCAAGCGCCAGCACCGTATCCGCGTGCCGGCGTGCCTCATCGAGGTCGTGTGTGGAGTACACGACACTCGTGCCGTCAGCCGTCAACTCGCCGATGAACTCCCACAGACGCATCCTCTGCCACGGGTCCAGCGAGGCGCCCGGCTCGTCAAGCAACAGCACCACCGGGTGGGCAAGCAAACCAATGGCGATGTTCACCCGCTGGCGCCCACCGCCGGAGAGGTCACCGACCCGGTCGGCCGCACGCTCGGCTAACCGCGTCTGATCCAGCATCCGTCTGACCGTCGCCCGCACATCCGCCACACCTTCCAGATGGGCAAAGAGAGCAAGGTTTTCAGCGACAGTCAGCTTGGCATACAGTGCCGCTTCCTGCGGCACCCAACCCACCGCACCCCGACCGGAAGGGCGCGTCACGGAGCCTGCGGTGGGCGCCAACGACCCACCCAGGATCGAGAGCAGAGTGGTTTTGCCTGCGCCGTTGGGTCCAATCACAGCCGCAGACCGGCCTGTCGCCAGCGCAAAGCTGACGTTGTCAAGCGCAAGCCTGGTGCCAAAACGGTGGCTGACGCCATGAGCGGCCAGCACCGGCAGCGAGCGATCAGGGCTCAGGTCACTGGCGGCCCGGATGTCCATCGTTCCGTTGTGGCGTGTCTTCGAACGTAGAGAACCGTCTGTTTGATGACCGTGGCCACCGGCAAGGCCAGGAGTGCGCCAGCAATTCCGTAGACGTGGTATCCGAGTAGCAGCGCAATAATCACCAGGATGGGGTTGATCCGCAGCGTTTTGCCAAACACCTGCGGCGCGACAACATGCCCTTCCAGCTGCTGGAGCACTAGGAAGGCGATCAGCAGCCACAGGGCGCTGACGGGGTGGGTGGTGAGCGCTACGACGATCGGCGGCACAGCACCGAGGACCGGCCCCACGTAGGGGATGAGTTCCATCAGGCCGTAGAACATCCCAAAGAAGACGGCGTAATGCGAGCCCTGTGGGAAGATGCCCACAACTCCCAGCACCTCCAGCACGACACCGGCGCTTGCGCCCATGATCAGGCAGAACATCAGCTGCGCACGCACGTACCCGGACACCGCACGCTGGACCAGCATCGGGTAGTCATCAGCCGGGGTGCCGTCGCTGGCCGGCATCCAGCGGCGCAGCAGTTCACTGATTGACTCGGCATAGATGAGCATGTAGACCGACAGCACAAAAACCAGGATCAAATCGACTGAGAGCGTCAGCACCTTGCCCAGCACGTTCTTTGAGAAGGAGAGAATTGACCCTGAGCTTTTGAGCACCTGCTTTTGCAGAGTGTTCAGTGCGGTCTGTCCTTGCGTCTGGATCTTGAGCTTGACGCCGTGTTGGTTCAGCCACCGCTGGATGTTGGCCAGATCGTGGTTGGCTTCCTTGACGAAGGCTGGGAAGTTGTCGATGAAGTGCCCGAGCTGATCGCTGACCGGCGCTGACAACAACAACCCGAACGCAATGAAAACCACCGCCACGCAGATGTAGGCCAGCACGATCCCTACGCCGCGCGGAACTACGCGCTCGAACAGCTTGACAAGCGGATTGAGGATCAGCGCCACGGTGGCGCCCGCCACCACAATCACGGTCGCCGAGCCGGCTGCGCGCAACAGCTCCCACAAGCCCACGGCAGCGAGCAGGAGGACCGCAAACATGAACCAACGTGGGAACTGCAGCCGCGCTGACACAGTGCTGGCCGGCGCGGTGTCAGCCGGCGCAGCGTCAGCCGGGCCGGAGGAGGCCCGCGCAGCGTCCCAAACGTCCCCGGGTTCGGGATCAGCCAGGCCCGGATCTACCGGCGCTTCCTCGGTTGGTGGCTGCGCTTCGTCCATCGGTAGTGCAGTATGCGCGTATGAACGACGGTTCCGCACCAAACCCCGACCCGACACAGGTCAAAGCCCGCATCCTTTTTGCCGGCGACGTGGTCGGCAGCACCGGCCGCCGCACCCTGCTCACGGTACTTCCGCGTCTGCGGGAACGGATGAAAATTGACTTTGTCGTCGTCAACGGTGAGAACGCTGCAGGCGGTCACGGCATCACCTCAAAGATCGCCCGGGAGATGCTCGCCGCCGGTGTCGACGTGATCACGCTGGGCAACCACAGTTACCGCCAGCGCGAGGTGTACCGCTTCCTGGACGAGGAACAACGGATCCTGCGCCCAACCAACTTCCTGCGTGGTCAGCCCGGGCACGGGAGCTGTGTGGTCACAAACGCTGACGGGAGCGTGAGGCTCGGCGTCGTGTCGGTGTGCGGCAACCTCTACATCAATGCGCCGCTCCCGGCGTTCTCGGAGACGGACGCCGCCCTGCGCACGCTGCGCGGGGCGGCCGACCACATCCTGGTGGACATCCACGCCGAGGCGACCAGTGAGAAGGTCGGCCTGGGTTGGTACCTGGATGGACGCGTGACAGCCGTGGTTGGCACGCACACACACGTGCCAACCGCGGACGCTCGAGTCCTCCCCGGAGGAACCGCCTACATCACCGATGTCGGCATGACCGGCGCTCGGGGCGGTGTTCTGGGGGTAGAGCGCCAGCTGGCCGTGGACTCGCTGCTGACACGCATGCCGGTGCACTTTGAGTCCTCCGACGACGATCCCTGGCTGCAGGGCGCGTTGATCGAGTGCTCAGACCAGCCCATGCGGGCCGCTTCAATCGTGGGGGTCCAGGAACCGCTGTGAAACCCGGCACCCCACCC
>JBMFHK010000143.1:0-4843 GCA_049976865.1 Solirubrobacteraceae bacterium
CCCAAATCTTCAGCCCGCCCCCCGGAAAGCCCCCATGCGACCTGAATAGTTACCCGAAATCTACCCGGCGTCGCCACCGGGCGACGCCGGTTGCTCCTGGCGGGACTCAGCGCCCGAGCCAGCGAGCCAGCCTGTCAGCCATGCATCTCCTCAGTCAGCTGGTCACCCACCAGCCGCCGGCGACACGGCCCCGGCGGCTGGTAGCCAGCGGACAAAACATGCAATGCTGTGCGGTGATGCGCGCCGCAACCTATGGGCAGCCCGGACCTGATACCACCCTGACGGTGAGGGATCTGCCGACGCCCGAGCCGGGTCCCGGCGAGGTTCGCGTGCGGGTCGCCATCTCCGGTGTCAACCCTACAGACTGGAAGTCCCGGGTGCGCGTCGGCGCGCCCATGAGCGGCCCGTTCCAGGTACCCAACCAGGATGGCGCAGGCACCATTGACGCGGTTGGCGACGGCGTCGCACACGAGCGGGTCGGACAGCGCGTCTGGCTGTATTTCGCAGCCATGGACAACGTCTGGGGCACCGCCGCCGAGTACTGCGTGCTGCCAGCAGAGCGCGCCGTCCCGCTTCCGGACGACGCGTCCTTTGAACTGGGCGCGTCGCTGGGCGTGCCGGCGCTGACGGCTGCCTATTGCCTAAACAGCGACCGTCCCGTGGCTGGCCGCACCGTGCTCGTCACAGGGGGAGCCGGCGCCGTCGCCCATGCTGCCATCCAGCTGGCTCGCTTTCAGGGCGCGGCACAGGTGATCACGACTGTCAGCAGTGAAGCCAAGGCCGAGCTCGCCCGGACAGCCGGCGCCGACACGGTCGTCAACTATCACGACCCTGACGCCGCCCACCAGATCCGTGCCGCCGCACCCAGTGGGGTGGACACGATTGTGGAGGTTGCGCTGGCTGGCAACATCGAGATGGATCTGGATGTTGCCGCCCAGCACGCGGTGATCACCGCATATGCCGCCGACCCGGACACCGTCGCCCGCGTGCCCGTGCGCCGCCTGATGGCCGCCAACCTACTGCTGCGCTGCGTGCTGCTTTACGGCGTCCCCACCGGAGATCTGGCAGCGGCGGTCCAGCAGACCAAGGAGGCGGTGGCAGCACACGCCCTGACCACCATGCCACTTCACCGCTACACGCTCGACCAAGCTCAAACCGCACACGACGCCGTGGCACAGGGCGCCATCGGTAAGGTCGTCATCGACCTCACCTAGTCAAACCCCAAGCAGGTGGCGCTGCGCGGCCCTGGATCTCAGGTGCGCATAAACAGCATGGGCGACCAGCAGATACATCCGCTTGGTGGGATACACGTTGGCCGGCTCGCCCGTCGAGTCGTAGGAGTACAGCAGTACGGCGATTGACCCGCGTCTGAAGATCAGCACGTCATTGGCCGGCACCGTGTCGTGGCCAAACAGCGCGCCCCGCCCCAGACCGCGCAGGACAGTGAGCTTCAGGCTCGACTGCTGGCCAGACACCAGTGCTCCAAATTCGCTGGCGGCATACGGCACCACCCCGATCGCACCCGTGTAGTGCGGCGCGCCCCGCTCGGCAAGGTCGCAGTACACGCCAAGCGCCGGCACCCCTCCGGACGGCAGCGGCTGGCAGGCAAACCCCCCGTACCGTCCATAGATACGCTGCGCGAGCACGTGAGTCAGCCCGAGCAGACGCGCGGGTTTGGAAGCTGGCGCCGCGGCCGCGGCGTTCCCTCCTGTAGCGGTCAGAACCAAACCAACCACCACTGCAAGAGCGGCGTTCCGACGCCACGCCAACGATTTCTGGCCCACAGTGATCATGCGACTGACCCGGACGTTCTCCCTGACCTCAGAAACCCTGAAGGTATCGACAGTTTACCTGTCGTTGCCCACGGAGCCTGAGAAAAAGTGGCGGGAGAAGGATTCGAACCTTCGAAGGCAGAGCCAACGGATTTACAGTCCGTCCCCTTTGACCGCTCGGGAATCCCGCCAAGGGCCACAAATGTTATTCGGTCCGCACCGATGACGGCCGCCGGGTGAGAGGATCATGAGAAGTCGCGCAGCCGCTGCGCTTCCGGAAGCGCTTCGAGCTTCTTGAGCGTGTGGTTCTCAATCTGGCGGATCCGCTCACGTGTGACATTCATCGCCCTGCCCACCTCCTCAAGCGTGCGTGGCTGGTCACCGGCAAGCCCAAAACGCAGCTCAATCACCTCTCGCTCACGGTCGGGAAGCGCCGCCAAAACGCGGCGCAGATTCTCTCCGCGCATCCGCTCGCAGGCACAGTCAAACGGGGATGGAGCGCTTTGATCCTCGACCAGATCCCCAAGCGCCGCATTCTCCTCATGACCGATCGGCTTTTCCAAAGACACCGGCGCCAGAGCGATGCGTTGCAGTTCCCGCACGTCGCTGACGGTGATCCCAAGCTCCTTGGCGATCTCCTCACCGCTCGGCTCGCGGCCCAGTTGCGCCAACAGCCGGCGCTCGGCGTAGGTCAGCCGGTTAAGCCTGTCCATCATGTGCACGGGGATCCGGATGCTGCGGCCTTTGTCTGCGATGGCGCGGGTCACAGCCTGACGGATCCACCAGGTGGCGTAGGTGGAGAACTTGTAGCCGCGCCGGTAGTCAAACTTCTCAACCGCCCGGATTAGCCCCATGGAACCCTCCTGGATCAGGTCTAGGAGGTGCATGCCACGCCCCATATAACCCTTGGCGATCGATACGACCAGCCGAAGGTTCGCTTCAATCATGTGCTGCTTGGCCGCCATGTCGCCGCGCTCAATCCGCCTGGCAAGCGCGACCTCCTGCTCGGCTGTCAGCAGACTCACGCGGCCGATTGAACGCAGATACAGCTGCAGCGAATCGAGACTCGGCTCAGCGCACAGAGAGATCTCAGCCACTGTTAAAAAGCGGCGCTCCTGCCCTTCGGCGATCAGCAAACGAAACTCATCTGACTCTGTGATCTGGACGTCTTCCCCAGGCGGTGCGGCTTGACCAGCTTTCACGCTCCCACTCCTTCCGACAACCGACCAATCACAAAACGGCCACCTGCCAGGCGCCGCGCTCAGCGCGTCTGAACCACCTCCACAGGCTGCCGAGCGATATCACATATTGAACCGCTTTGTGCTATCTGCCACAACCTCACCGTTGGCGTGCGGCCCTGCACGCAAAACAGGCACACAGCGGGACAGGTGCAGCTGGACGAGATGGCACAAGCGCCATGCCCGGACCCGATCTGGCAAGGGCGCAGTCGCGCAAGCGGGAAAGCCGACGCCGGCGGTTCTCTAACCTGTCAAGAACCATGACCGTAACTCCTCCCTGTCCAGTCCCACTCGCTGATGTCCAAGCGCAGCTGCCCTCCCTGGCGGTCAGCCTGACCCAGGTCGGCGTGACAAACGTCGAAAAGGTGATCCGTCTGCGCGTCAGAGATCACGATCAGCTCTTTTTCGCGCGCTTTGAGTGCGTTGTGGAGCTCGTGCCAGACCAGAAGGGCGCCCACATGTCACGCTTCGAGGAGGTCGTCAACGAGGCGATCCGCGAGGTTGTGCTCGGCGAAGTGCCGTTCCGCGCTGAGACGCTGGCCGAACACATCGCCCAACGGGTACGCGAACGTCAGGGTGCCCGCCGCGCCGAGGTAACCGTCGAGGCACGATTCCCCGAGTACAAGCCAGCCCCGGCGTCCGGGATCGAAACCCAGGAGCTGTACACACTGCACGGTTGCGCAATCGCCACTGCCCAGGGTACCCGCCGGCTGATCGGCGTCTCCGCCCAGGGGATGACCGCCTGTCCGTGCGCCCAGGAGCTGGTTGCCGCCGGCGCCCGAGCGCGCCTGGCGCAGGACGGCTACAGCCAGGAGCAGATCGAAGGCATCCTTGAGGCGGTGCCCGTTGCCACCCACAACCAGCGCGGGCTGGGCACCCTGCGGATCGGCCTGCCGGAAGACTGCGATCTCACCGTGGATGCCAAGAGCCTGGTGGAGATCGTCGAGCAGTCGATGTCATCAGAGATCTACGAGCTGATGAAACGCAGTGACGAGGCGCTGGTGGTTGAGAAAGCCCACCGCAGACCACGGTTTGTCGAAGACTGCGTCCGGGAGATGATCAGAATGGTCGTCGAGGAGATGCCAGAGCTGCCCGACAGTGCGCTCATCGCCGCGCGCCAGGAGAACCTGGAGACCATTCACCACCACAATGTGATCGCCGAGCGCACCGGGACGCTCGGCGAGATCCGGGCCGAGATCAACGAAGGACGTCACGCAGCTCGACACACGAGCCGACGAGCCTGGATGGATGGGGCAGCGTGAAGCTGCAGGAAACCGCAATCAGATAGCGTCAGATCTATGCCACTGGTACCGATGGTCATTGAGCGAACCGCGCGCGGCGAGCGCGAGTTCGACATTTACAGCCGACTGCTCAACGAGCGCATCATATTCCTGGGATCCCCGATCGACGACATGGTTGCCAACCTGATCGTCGCGCAACTGTTGCACTTGGAGTCCTCGGACCCAGACAAGGACATCTCCATTTACATCAACTGCCCGGGCGGCTCGATCTACTCAGGCCTGGCGATCTACGACACGATGCAGTTCATCAAGCCGCAGGTTCAGACCATCTGCGTCGGCATCGCGATGTCCATGGGATCGTTGCTACTGATGGCCGGCGCCCCAGGAAAGCGCTTTTCACTACCCAACAGCCGAATCCTCATCCACCAGCCCTCATCAGGGTTTGAAGGGCAGTCCACTGACATTGAGATCCACGCGCGCGAGGTGCTGAACATCCGCCGCAGGATCGAGGAGATCTACGCACAGCACACCGGTCAGACCGTAGAGCAGGTCCATGCTGACATGGAGCGCGATCACTTCTTCAAAGCGCAGG
>JBMFHK010000144.1:0-4716 GCA_049976865.1 Solirubrobacteraceae bacterium
CTGTCTGCCGGGGTGCCGGCCGGTCTGTCTGCCGGGGTGCCGGCCGGTCTGTCTGTCGGGAGCGCCGACTCTCGTCTATCTTCCACGTAGGGTCAGGGTACAGTACGGTGACCGTCGCGTTTGACATATTCCAGGGAGTAGGGATCGCCGCGGCGATAGGTATCCGGCCGTTTTTGCCGAGTCTGGTCGTGGGTGCGCTGGCGGCCGGTGACGTGGAGATTCAGTTCAGCCACACCGCTGGATACGGGTTTCTGCAGTCTGCCCCGTTTTTACTGGTCATGCTGGTCGGCGCGGTGCTGCTGGTCAGCCTGAGCCGTGGGATTTGGGAGACGCGGCTGCAGAGCCGTCTTTCCCGCGTTTCACTGGGTCTGGTCGCGGCGGCGTTGGGGGGGATGTTTACCGCTGCCGCCCTCGCTCGCGCTGGGCAGCCGGTCTGGGTCGGCTGGATTGGCGGCGTGCTCTGTGCCGCCATTGGGCTGGCTGCGTCGACGCCTTTTCTGGCACGCCTGCGCGCAAGGCTGGACAATGAAGCGGCTGCGGTGGGCGTGCCTGTGATAGCTGAGGGGTCGGCGCTGCTGGCCGCCGCCCTCTCAGTCCTCGCCCCGCCGGTCGGGGTGATCGTGGTGCTCGCGCTGCTTTGGCTGATCTATCGCGGCCGCGGCCGCGACGATCAGAAGTACGCCGGGCTGCACATTCTTGGGTGATCACGGCCACTGGGCCGAAGGGCGCACAGAGGCGGTTGCGGTGAAGAAGCTGGTCCTGATCGTCGTTGATGCGATGAAACCGGAGATGCTTGAACGGGCGGTGGTCGCTGGGCGTGCGCCGGCGATGCGGCGCATCATGGAGGAGGGCGTCTACGTAGGCGAGGCCGTCGCGGCTTTCCCGTCGGTGACGCCAGTGTGTGCAGCGACGATCACCACCGGGGTGGGGCCGGATGAGCATCAGATCCCCAGCATGAACTGGTACCACCGCCTGGAGGAACGTTATGTCGAGTATGGCTCGAGCTTCTCCGCCAGCAGGCAGTTCGGCGTGCTGCGATCACTGACTGACACGGTTTACCGGATGAACGCCGAGCATCTGGCCAAAGACGTGCCGACCGTGTTTGAGTCGCTTGACGACCTGGGGCTGCGGACGGCTGGCACCACCTATCTGATCTATCGAGGGCGTCATGAGCACGATGTGGCGCAGGAATCGCCGCTGGCGAGGCTCGCCACCTCAACGCTGTTCAGACGCTCGATCCTTGGACCGACGGAGCTGTTTTACGCCGACCTCTACGCCAGCCGCAAGACCGGATGCAGGGGTGCGCTCGGGATGCCTGGCGCCCGCGACCAGCACACCGGGTGTGTGGGCTCCTACCTGATTGAACGGGACCTGTTTGACTTCATGCTTTACTCGCTACCCGACAACGACTCCTTCTCACACCGCAACGGACCGCAGGCGCAGGTGGCTTCGCTGGCTGCCGCCGACCGTCAGATCGAGCGGCTCATGCACGCAGCCGGAGGTGTAGAGCGGTTCCTGGACGAGTATGCCGTGGTGGTTTGCTCGGATCATTCCCAGACATTGATTGAAGGTCGTGTTCGGCTTGATTTGGCGCTGAGCGATTTCACGGTGGCCTCGCCTGGGAAGCGCTCGGCAGCAGCGCCTGAGCTTGCGCTGAGTCCCTCTCAGCGCGCGGCGATGATCTACGTGCTCGACCAGGGCCGCCGCGAGCAACTGCTTGATGGTGTGGTTGCGGCCGTCGCCGAACTTGAGGGCGTGGACCTGACCATGTGGCTGCGCACGGGCGATCCCGGTGAGGCCGTGATCCGCGCGCCCGGGGGTGGTGAGTTGCACTTTTCGCCGGGTTCGACGGTCGTTGACCCCCGTGGCGCTGGCTGGGATGTTGACGGCGACCTGAGTGTGCTGGCGGCGCGCATCCAGGACGGCCACCTGCTGACTCCTGACTATCCTGACGCGCTGTCCCGAGTGTGGTCGGCACTGCGCTGCGAAAACGCCGGCGACGTGCTGTTGTCGGCGGCGCCGGGCTATGAGTTTGTTGACTGGGGCGGTTCGGATCATGTTGGCGGCGGCAGCCACGGGTCGCTGCACCGCAGCGACTCGCTTGGCGCCCTACTCTGGTGCGGGACAGGCCCCTCCTCGCGCGAGGCGCGAGAACAGTGGTCGATCAGGGACGTCGCGCCCATGATTCGCCAACACTTTGGGTTGACATGAGCCGGATTAATCGCAGCTTATGGGTAAGCGTTTATTTATCTATGTGTAAGCAACTCTTTTGTCGATAGGATCATCGAAAGTGCAAGACGAACTCACGACCTCGCTTGAGCTTCCCGCGCCCGCTCAGGCCGCAGGTCGGGCGCAAGGTGCATACGCGCGTCTTGTCGCCGAGCTTCGCCACCCGGAGAACCACAAGCAGCTGGTGCGCTTTTTGTGCGTCGGCGTCACGGGTTACATCGTCAACATCGCGACGTTCGCCCTCTGTATCCACGTCATCGGGGTGCCCAACCTGGATGTGTTGGGGTTCAGTGACGTGCTTTCACTTGTGGCAGGGTTCTTCGCTGGTGGCTTGAACAACTTCTATTGGAACCGGCATTGGACCTTCGCAGCCCACCATGAGCCTGTTCTAGCTCAGGCGCTCAGATTCTTTGGAGTGTCGGCGATCGTCTTTTTGTTCGCCACCGGGATCTACCGCCAGGAGCTTGCTTTTGGACTTGACCACAAGACCGTGGCTGACGGTATCTCCTGGATCATCGCAACCCCACTGTCCTTCCTAGTGCAGAAGCTCTGGAGCTTCAAGGCCTGACTTCCGTTGTTCGTGGCCGCCGGCTTCTGTGGCTGGCGGTTGCCGTGGCGCTGGCGGTCCTGCTGCTGCCGGCGGCGGTTGCGCGTGCCGCCGGCAACCCTCCGGGGCAGCCTGCGCCCCAGTCCGCCCCGCCCGGCGTCCCGCAGCTGGTGGCTGGTCCCTTCAGTACCGTCGGGCCGCACAACCTGATGGCGATGGTCACACCCCCGTCAGGGGGTTTTCGTCTGACTGGCAACGAGGTCCTGGCGTCAGCCTGGAAAAACCCGACGTTCATCAAGGAGCTGAAGAAGCACCCTCATCTGGTCGCCTATATCTACACGCGCGGGTTCGGTGTCTGGCAGGTGAGCCTGTTCACGCCGCCGTGGCCGGCGGGGCCAAAGAACCAGATCGAGATGTTGCAGCTGTACGTCAGCGACAGCACCGCGCAGGTCACACAGGTCTGGACCGGCTACCAGGTGGCCTGGACGATGGCCCGCGGCTACCCGGGCGCGTTTGGCCGCAAGGTAACCGAGCTCTACATCTGGCTGCCGCTGTGCGCACTGTTTTTGCTGCCGTTCATCCCGTGGCGCAGGCGCCCCAGCCTGTGGCACCTGGATCTGTTGATGCTGGTTGGGCTTTCGGTGTCGCTGGGGCTGTTTGACAAGGCTGATCTGGGGCTCTCCGTGCCGACCGTCTACCCGGTGATGATCTATCTGCTGGTGCGGATGGTGCTGCTGGCGTTTGGGCGGGGTCGTCCGCGTGAGCCTCTGCGCGTCTGGATCCCAACGCCGTGGCTGGCCGTACTTTTGATCTTCATCGTCGGGTTCCGGGTTGGTCTGAACGTCACCAACTCAAATGTGATCGACGTCGGCTACGCAGGCGTCATCGGCGCCCACCAGATCGTCGACGGCAACAAGCTCTACGGCGCGCCGGCAGCTAACGGCCAGGGGACGCCTCCGTGCTCCAACGGGCTGCCAACCAAGAACGACTGGCCCTGCTCAAACCCGTCCGGCGATACCTACGGTCCGGTCAACTACCTTGCCTACGTCCCCTTCTACCAGATCTTTGGCTGGAGCGGCTCGTGGGACAGCCTGCCCACCGCACATGCTGCCGCCATCACGTTTGACCTTTTAACGATGATCGGTCTGGTGTTGCTCGGCTGGTCGCTGCGCGGGCCGACAACCGGCGTGGTGCTTGGCTACCTGTGGGCGTCGTTCCCGTTCACCGCCTACGTGCTTGAGTCCAACTCCAACGACTCACTCGTCGCACTGATGATCGTCGCGGCCTTACTGGCGCTGCGCTGGGCGTCGCTGCGCGGGGTGATGGGCGGCCTGGCGGCGCTCACCAAGTTCGCGCCGTTTGGCCTGGCGCCGTTACTCTGGCGCGGCATCGGTCCGCGCCTACCTGGCCTGAGAAGTAGCCTCGTTTACTGGGCCGGGTACGGGCTGGCCGTGGCCGTGCCCATGTCGCTGGTCGTCCTCAGCCACGACTGGCACGCGTTCTGGACCGACACGATCGTCTACCAGGCGGAACGTCCTGCACCGTTCTCGATCTGGGGCTTGTGGGGCGGATACCACCAGACGCTACGACCCTATGAGCACGTCTGGCTGGGGTTCGTAGTGGTCAGCGGGCTGCTGGCACCGTTCTTCCCGCGTGGGAACCGCACGCACGTGGAGGTGGCCGCACTCGGCGCAGCCATCATCATCGGGCTGCAGATGGGCATCTCCTACTGGTTCTACCTCTACATCGTTTGGTTCTTCCCGCTGGTGGTGCTCGCGCTGGTGCTGGCCCATCCGCAGCGCAGCTTGGCCGAACCAGATCCTCCGCCGGACATCGCTCCCGAGCTCAGGGTTGCCGGGCTGGCCGCCAGCTGAACGGAGCCCATAGGCTGGGTGCCGGGCCGGAGGGTGGGGTGCCGGGCCGGCGGGTGGGGTGCCGGG
>JBMFHK010000145.1:0-4670 GCA_049976865.1 Solirubrobacteraceae bacterium
TTGTAGGCATGCCAACTCCTTCTCTGATGCCTACACAATTCCTGTGACAATCCCCGCACCGGACCCGCCGCCGACTCAGGTGTGACCGGCCAACCAGTGCGCCGTTAGCGACGCAGTCCGGGCTTGGGAAGCGTCAGGATCCGTTTGGGGGGGTGATGTAGTTCCGCTGGCCGTATAAGGAGTCGGATTTGAGGTTGTTTGCCGCGAGCTGGCTGCCGGTGACCTCGATGTCAGGCTGGGAGATCTCCCCACCAGGCTCGGTGTAGAGCTTTAGGCCCGTGGTCAAGGCCATGGCAGCAGCCGCAAGGGAGCTTAAATGCACAAACTGACACCGCGCAAAGCCAGTTTGCTCCCAGGCGTGCGCTCTGCGGTACCAGATGCACAGACTGGCTTTCAGGCCTGCCGTTTGTGCATCCTGACTCCCTCGCACGCCGCCCCCGAGCTCACCGCCGGCAAACATGCCCGCGCCAGCAGCACCCGGGCAGGGAGTGTGACGGTGCCGGCACGCTCCACCTACATTATTTCCTGGCGCTTCTTTAGTCTCCCAGGCGAGTCATCCGCGCAAGCGCTTCATGGCACTCGACAACGCGGCGCTTGACCAGATCCGCATCGGGGCGATCGTGAACCAGGTCCCACGTACGGTCAGCGATCTCCCGAGCGGTCTCAGGGGTCGCAAGCGCCCACAGCCTGTCCACAAGCATCAGCTCAAACGCCTCGATCTGCTGCTCAGGCCTGCCCGGCGCCAGCCTGGGCAGTGGTTCTCCGGTCGTCTCGCGCCACATGCCAGTGGCAACTAGCAGCCTGTTACGAAGTTCAATCTGGTCCATCGGCGCAATGATCGTAGAGGCAGACGGCGTAAGCTGCGCTGCCGTACTGTTTGCCGCCTGGAACATCAGCTTTCTGTGAGCATGTTTCCCGCGCAAGCTCAGCTTCCGCGCGAACCGCCTCGCACCGCCGCGTACCGCCGCCAACCGCCACGCACGTGACTCGCTAGGCTCGCCACGTGAGCAACCCAGCCGAGCCAGCCGATCCGCACGCCCGCCAGTTTCGTGACGTGCTGCGCGCGCTGCCAACCGGCGTCGTGGTCGTCACCGGCGGCGACCCGGCAAGACCCTCAGGCCTGGTGGTCGGTTCGTTCATGTCGGTATCGCTGGACCCGCCGCTGGTGGCCGTGGCGCCAGCCAAGAGCTCGACCAGCTGGCCGGCAGTTGAAGGCGGCGGCGTGTTCTGCGCGAACGTGCTCTCGGAGGGCCAGGAGGAACTGGCGCGCCGCTTTGCCGTTAGGGGCGGGGACAAGTTCGCCGGCCTCACCTGGCGGCGAACGGCCGTCACCGGCTCACCACTGCTCGAGGGCGTCGCCGCCTGGCTGGACTGCCGCGTCTACCAGCGCTTTGAGGCCGGCGATCACTGGCTCGTGCTGGGTGAGGTTCTGGAGCTCAGCGTCAACCGCGTCGGCGGCGCGCTGGTCTTCCACGGCGGCGCATTCCGGCAGCTTTCTTGAGTCCCCGGACCGTCCGCCTCTTACGGTCCGACGCCAAAACCACAGCACACACATCGCAGACAGCTTCCGTCCCGCAGCTTTTTGGCAAAACCTCGAGCTTCTTAAAGAACTCTCACGCGTAAAGCGCATCATGCGGTAAATGGCACACATACTGGTGGTTGACGACGAACCGGCGGTGCGACGCGCACTCGAGCGAGCGCTGCGGCTCGAGAAATATGAGGTCGAGCTGGCGCAGGATGGCGAGGAGGCGCTTGACCGCCTGGCAGAGCATCCAGCCGACGCGGTGATCCTCGACGTGATGATGCCGGGCGTCGACGGCCTGGAAGTGTGCCGCCGGATGCGGGCCGGTGGTGACCGTACCCCCGTGCTGATACTGACGGCACGCGACGCGATCGACGACCGTGTGCTCGGCCTGGACGTCGGTGCCGATGACTATCTGGTCAAACCCTTTGCCCTTCGTGAGCTTCAGGCACGGTTGCGCGCGCTTTTGCGCCGGGTCGGCGAAGGCGACGATGACAGCGAGACGCTTCGCTTCAACGACTTGGTGCTTGACCCGGTGTCCCATGAGGTTTATCGCGCAGACCGTCTCGTGGAACTATCAAAGACCGAGTTCTTGCTGCTCGCGCTGTTCATGAAGCATCCGCGCCAGGTTTTGACGCGGTCGACGATCTTTGAGAACGTCTGGGGTTATGACTTCGGCCCCACCTCCAACGCGCTGGGCGTATATATCGGCTACCTGCGTCGCAAGACCGAGGCGGGAGGCGAGCCGAGGCTGCTGCACACGGTACGCGGGATCGGTTATGTGTTACGGGACTGACCGCAGCGACGGGGACTGAGCACCGCGATCAGGACTGACCGGCGCGATGAACAGCCAATACGGCGGTAAGGGCGGCTGAACATGCCTCTGCGCAGACGCATCAGCCTGGTGGCCGCGGCCACCGTCGCACTGGCGGTCGGGGTGGCGATGGTGATCGCCTACTTTGCCGTGCGCAATCAGCAGATCGGCCAGGTGGACAGCGAGTTACGCGCGCAGGCCGCGCAAATCCAGACCAACCCTTACATAGCGCTGCAGGCCCAGCACTTTCCGGAACTGTCCGCCAAAGCGGGCGGCCCCATCCCCTACTGGCAGGTCGAGTCGGCGGCCGGCGGTGCGCCGTTGGTGAGCAGCGGCGGGCTGACGCTGCCCGACACCTACGGCGCGGCCGCCGTGGCCAGCGGCGAGCGCCCCGCCTACTTCGCCAACATCCGCGCTGGTGGCACGACGCTGCGTGAGTACGTGTTTTTGCTGCGCGGCTACACCGCCCAGGCCACAGGCCAGGCGGTGGCGGTGCAGCTCGCCCGTCCGCTTGCGCCGGTGGAGAACGTGCTCGACACGCTGCGGTGGGTTTTGCTAGTGGTTTTCTTCGCCGTGGTGGTCATGGCCGCAGGTCTGGCACAGATCGTCACCCGTCACGTGCTGACGCCACTGGCAACCGTCTCAAGGACCGCCGAGCTCATCGGCGAGACGGAGGATCTGACACAGCGGATCGACGTTCACACCAATGATGAGGTCGGCCTGCTCGCTGACCGCTTCAACGCGATGCTCGACCGGCTCCAGCGTTCACGCATCACACTCGACGCGTCTATGGCGGCACAGCGCCAGCTGGTGGCGGACGCCTCACATGAGCTGCGTACGCCGGTCACCAGTCTGCGCACCAACATCGAAGTTCTGCTGTCCGGGGCCGACCTGGGCGAGGATGACCGCCAGCGGCTGCTCACCGATGTCGTTGAGCAGAGTGAGGAGCTCAGCCTGCTGGTGGCCAACCTCATAGAGGTGGCGCGCGGCGACTCACCCCCGGAGACCGTTGAGAAGCTGCCGCTGGACGCGTTGGTTGAGGAGGCTCTCGACCGCGCCAAACGCAACACCCCGGGGATCGAGTTTGATGAGCAACTGACCTCCGTCTACGTGCAGGGCAACGCGGACCGTCTGTTGCGTGCGATCAACAACCTGATTGACAACGCGGCCAAACACGCTTCCGGCACCGGCCCGATTGAGGTCAGGGTGGATGACACAGGTGTGACCGTCCGTGACCACGGTGAAGGCATCAGTGAGGCGGACCTGCCGCACATCTTCGATCGCTTCTACAGGGGCGCGAACTCCCGTTCACGCCAGGGCAGCGGTTTGGGGCTGGCGATTGTCCGGCAGGCCGCCGAACAGCATGGCGGCACCGTCACGGCAGCCAACGCCCCTGGGGGCGGAGCGGTGTTCACTCTGTCACTGCCGACCTGCGACCCGCCCAGCCAGCTGGAGCTTGACTCAGACAGCCTGGCCGACGCCGGTTTCTGAGTCGCCCGCCTCAGGCATCTGCACAGCAGGCAGTTCAAGCGGCGCGCTGGCCGCAGCCTCGTTTTCGCGCTTGATCTCCAGCCAAAGCTCTTCCCTGTATATGGAGACCGAGCGCGGCGCCTCAATGCCGAGGCGAACCGTGTTGCCCTTGACCTCGAGCACCTCGACCACAACCTCTCCACCCACAATGACTCGCTCGCCGGCGCGGCGCGTTATTCGCAGCATGCGTGAGGATTATGCACCCACCACGGGTGGGCGCGTGCGCTCACGCTGCGCGCGCGGCGCCGCCCGCAGCGGCAGACGCAAGCAGCGGGGTCTTGACGAGCATGCCCGGACGCCGGTTCATCACCTGGTAGCCGAGGCCCGCTCTAATCAGTATCGGCGCCTTCAGATTGACGGTTGTCGCGCTGGCGTCAGCGGAGACGGTGACGGTCACCAAGACGTCGGCACCCTCCCCATTTTCCAAGCCAAGCTGTTCTATCTCAGCGGGCTCCAGCTCAACCGCAAAGTCCTTAAAGAACCTGTGCGGGTTGGTAACCGGCAGCGCCACGGCCGGGTGATCGAGCGACTGCAACCACTGGAATGGGCTGCCCGGATCGGTGCTGATGAGCGCATAACGGCGCCCGCCAAGCCCGATGAGCCCATCCGGAAAGGTGATGATCGTGTCGAGCTGGATCTCAACAGCACCCCACCGTGTGGTCTGAACCTGCTCGGTCGGCCTGCTCCCGGCGCCGCCTGGCGGTGTGCCTGCATGCGCATGGCCGGCCGCGATGTTGAGTGATGTCGCGTTCATATCTGAAGGTAGTTCATCAGTGAGGTCTGGACAATGTCGGCCGTAGCCTG
>JBMFHK010000146.1:0-4587 GCA_049976865.1 Solirubrobacteraceae bacterium
CCCCCGCATCAGGCTGAACCACTCCAGCCAGGCCACCGACCACCTGAATAGTTACTTCTTACGAAAGTACTGCTCAAGCGACGCCGCTTGCTCGACGGCCCACACCATCTGCTGGCGGTGCAAAACCTCCAGGTCGGTGCGGCCAACGTCGGGGAAAGCCGCCCCCAACCTCACAGCCAGCAGCGCTGCGGCAAGCGCATCCCCGCTGGCGGCGTGGGCGTCCTGCAACGCAACCCCATAGTGCGCACACACCGCCCCGAGCGTCCGCTTTCCCGGCCGGTAGCGATCCAGCTGCCGGTCCAGCACCAGGGGGTCCACCACGCGCAGCCTGCCCTCCCCGCCGACCCGTGAAAGCAAGGTGGCCACACCGTGCCTGCGGGCCTCACGGTCCAGTACGGTCAGGTCAAACCGTGCGTTGAACACCACGATCGCGACACCCTGACGGGTCTGGTCAGCCAGGATGTCGGTGATCTGGCTGACCGCAAGCGCCGGGCTGACGCCCTCCGCTTGGGCCCGCTGCGTGGTTATGCCATGCACCCTGGTCGCCGCGGCTGGGATTGCCACGCCGGGGTTCACCAGCCAGAAGGTCTCGTCAACCGTCTGGCCGTCATAAAGCAACAAGACCGCGGCGCTCACCAGGCGAGCGGTCTGCACCTCCACGCCGGTTGTCTCGATGTCAAACGCCGCAAGACGCCCGCTTACCCAGCTCATACCAGAAAGCTACGCGACCACCACGACGTCTTCTCCACGCTGCCCTCTACCCGGTGATGATCGCGTGGATAGAGGCGGGCGTCTGGTGCAGGATCCGCGCGGCGATGTCATAGGGATAGACGTACACGCGCAACCGTCCAATGTGTTTGGCCGCAAGTGGTTTGCCCCAGCCCGGGTCCGGGATCCTGACCCCTGTCACCGGATCGCCGATGAACAAAGACCTGACGTGCGCCCGCGGGATGTAGTCCTGCGTGAAGGCGACCTGGTAGCGGAAACAGTAACGGTGCGCCGCCGGCTGGTCGCAAGGGCGGATCACGCTGAGGTCAATGCGGAAATCAGACTTCCACGTGAACGTCATCGCATCCCGGTACTCAGCAAAACCGATCCGGGCGTGCCACCGTGCGACGAACTCACTGACCTCATTGACGGTGCGGCTGGTGACCGGGATCGTCTCGCGCAGCATCGGCATACGTGGCAGCTTGACCATGCGGATGACACCAACCAGCGCGAACACGCAAACACCAGCGCTCACCAGCAGCCGCCAGCCCAGGCTACGCCGGGCCGCCACCGGCAGCAGCGCCGCGATCCCGACCAACGGTCCGACCAGGTACCGTGAGTCACCGGCACCCGGCGTGCCGAGTAGATACACGCTGACACCGACAACGACCGCTGTGGACCAGAAGGCGGTGTATATGAAGCTAGCTGCCAGCGGCTCGGTGCGCACCGGCCGGCGCGGCCCGGCGCTTGCCACCGCGTCGCGTACGCTGAAGGCCACAGCGACCACCGCCGCTGCCAGCAGCACCGCGCTGACCAGGTCGATGACCGCCATGCCACTCAACGGCTGTCCAAAGAACTGGCCGCCGACAAGATAGGTGAAGTCGGCCAGCAGCGCCTGCAGGGTTCTGCCGATCACCGCCGGGGTGGTGAATCGCAGCGCGTAAGCCTGGGCCTGGGCATCGATCCGGAAGCCGAGCGCGCTGATAGTGGCGCCCATCGCCTTGGCACCGGCTTCAATGGCTAGCAGGGTGACCAGACCGAAGCCTGCCGTCCGGGCAAGCGCCTCAGACGGCCCCCTCCAGGCGTACAGCACAATCACCACCAAAAACGGCACGACCTCCCAGGCCAGCGCCAGCGCGTCACCATGCACCGGCAGACCGCTGAACAGTCCAACCACCACGGCCAGCACAGCGAGCCGGCGGAGCCTGATCTCGGTGATCCGTGGCAGCACAAGCGCGCTGACCAGCGCCAAAAATGCGGCGTGCAGGACGTCATTGGTGTGTGCGGTCGGCTGGAATATGACCATCAGGCCGGCTGGCGCCACCAGCAGCAGCGCGGCGATCACCAGCCCTCCGGCCCAGCGACCAAAGGCCACCGTCGCACCGACACCGATCAGCACGACGGTGACGATCCAGAAACCCACCGGCGCAGCGATCCAGAGCACCCTGTGCGCCGGCAAAACACGGGTGGCCACATAGAAAAGGAGCGCCTCAAACCACCCGTGGTCACCGATGATCACGTACTGGCCGGCAGGCGGACGGTGATACAGCTGGCCGATAACCCCGGCTTCCGCGGAGTCACCTGACCACCAGGTGTGACCGAGGATCTGGCCGAGGTTCGCCACCACAAAAAGGACGTACACCGCCGCGATGACCATCGGCAGCCACCACGCCAGATCGATCTTTAAGCGCCGGCGTCCGCTCACATCGGCTCCTGTCCCGGCATGCCTGAAAAGCCGCATTGGCAGCAGATTAGGCCATCCCGGCCCTCTGGCCTATCTTGAATGGCATGCACCAGCTGATGGCGCTCTTCAGGCTCACTCTCGCCGGCCCCGGGCGGCAACCCGGCGTTCAGTGTGCCGACCGCAGGCGCGCACCCGGCGCCCAGTGCGCCGCCGGCCGCTCACACGCCCGGCGGCGGCGCGCAGATAGGCATGCGAAGGTGATCGCCCCGTGAGCGATGGAGACATTGAACGCTGGTTTTCAGACCAGCAGGACCGTGCGGCCCGCCGCCGTGAGGTGTGCGCAAGCAAACGCTGGTTCGCCTCCGAGCAGGAGGCTCGCGCGGTCGCGCTGTGGGACCGCACCCAGTTCGGCGTGCAACTGAGCTGCTACCAGTGCGAGGTCTGCGGCGGCTGGCATCTGACCAGCGGCCACAGGGCGCCGCGCAAGCGTTACTGACGGCCGCACGCACGGCGGAGCCGGCGCTCTTCTCAAGCACCGCCGGCCGGGCCAGGCACGGTTGCCGCCCCGACCCGCAGGCGCGGTCTTCAGACGGGCTGGGTCAACCAGGACTCGTCACCGTCAGCGGTTGACAGCTCCGCCTCCCGCACCACGGCCCGCCGTGCCAGCAGCCAGTAGCTGCCAGCCCCGAACAGCGCCCCCATGAAGACGCTGAAATCGGCACCACCGGTGTGCGTGGACAGCGGTGAGATCCAGGCGGGATAGGCGTTCAGCCACGACGCCGCCGCAACCATGCCAATCAGCTGCGCCAGCACGCCCGGCCAGTGGATGCCCCCGTTGCGGTAGTAAAGGCCGGTGGCGGTCCGCATCAGAGCGTGGGAGTCATAGCGCCCGCGGCGTAAAAAGTAGTCGGTCAGATAGATCGCCACCCACGGCGCAATCCAGATCAGCATGAACAGCACAAAGTCGGTCAGGAACGAGTAGAAGCTTGAGGAGAACACGGTGACCGCCGTCAACGCCCCGGCGATGGTGGTGTCCAGCAACACGCACTGCCAGCGTTTGATGCGCGGCAGGATCGCCTGCAGCGTCAGCCCGGATGAGTAAAGGTCGATCGAGTTGATCGCAAACAGCTGCACGATCACAAACACCAGGTACGGCCAGATGAACCAGGCTGAGAAAGCGTGCGGCAGGCCCGCGATCGGGTTTGACGCGCTCGGCACAGCAGTGGCAACGGCGGCGCCGAGCAACATCAGCAGCGTGGTGGGGATGAAGCCGCCAAGCGCCACCGACCAGACTATTGCTCGACGGTGGGTGTCAGCCGGCAGGTAGCGTGAGAAGTCGTTGGCGTTCATCGGCCACCCGTAGCCGCCGGAGGACAGCACAAAGGCCAGCGCCGCCATCATGCTCGCCCAGCTGGCGTCATGGCCGGCGCCAAGGTGCGCTTTCGGCAGCGCCATGACCGCCAGGACGATGAACAGCACCACAAACGGCGGCACCAGCAGCCGCAGCGCCCTGAGCATGGCGCGGTGACCGAACAGCGGCAGCAGCAGCTGCACACAGGCGGCCGCGATGATCAGACCCCATTTGAGCCCGTCAGAGCTGCCGACGCCCGCTTTGGTGAAGAGCGCCAGCCCGGCCGCAACGACCAGGTAGAGACCCAGCACCTCATAACCGACCTGGGTCATCCAGTTAAAAACAGCGATCAGCTTGGCGCCGCCCGGCCCGAACGGGGCGCGGTTGATGGTGAACGCCGCCGTGCCGGCCCTGGGTCCCTGTAGAGAGCCAAGCCCGTTGATCAGGTAGGAGACGTTGCCGATCACAACGACAATCAGCGCCTGCCAGAACCGCAAGCCAAAACCGACGATCAGCAGCGCCCCGTACACCACGAACTCAACGTTGAACAGGGCGCCAGCCCACATCCAGGCAAGGTCGGTCGCGGAGCCGCGCCGTTCCGCCAGGGGGATGTAGTCGATCCCCTTGGTTTCGAAGATCGGCTCGTCGGTGACGGAGCGGTGCTCGGCCGGCTCCTGGCCGATGGCCATCGTTGCGTTCACTGCTACCTCCAGGTCGTCAGCGTCTGTTACCTGCCGATTGTGTCTGTACGGGCGGCCGTTTAGACGGCTGCCCGTACAGGACTCGGCAAAGACTCAGATCTCCGGTAGTGGGGGGTTGGTGGGATGTCAAGGTTTTGCGCTGG
>JBMFHK010000147.1:0-4459 GCA_049976865.1 Solirubrobacteraceae bacterium
CCCGGGTCACTGCATTGAGATGGAGGACCCATTCTGGTGTTTTTCGGCGGGCTTTTCCGTCCGACCCTCAAGTGATACTTAAGGGTATGAGTCTTGGTTTGAGTCCCTCCCAGCCGGGGATGTTCGCGACCCCGGCGAGCTTTTGCGAGCCGCGGCTATCGCCGGACTCGATCTACGCGTTTTTGCATCGTGAGTGCCGGCGTTTGTTTCCGGATGAGATGTTCGCCGACCTGTTCTGCAATGACGGTCGTAACTGCGTGCCGTCGATGATCGTGGCGGTCGTGATGGTGCTGCAGCGTCTGGAGGGATGCTCTGATCGTGAGGCGGTCGACCGGTTCTGCTTTGACGCGCGCTGGAAGTACGCGGCCGGCGGCGTGGATTTCGACTATCCGGGGTTCGTGCACACGGTGCTTGTCGATATGCGCGCCCGGTTGCGTCGCTCCGATGATCCTGACCGGATCTTCAACGTGACCTTGGCTGCCGCGAGACAGGCTGGTCTGGTCGGTCGCCGCAGGGTGCTTGACTCGACTTGCTTGTTTGATGCCGTCGCAACGATGGACACGGTAACGCTGATCCGCTCCGCGATCCGCGGCGTGCTCGGGGAATGCGGGGCCGGCTGGGAGGAGCGGCTGCGGGGAGCGCTCGCTCGTGATGATGACTACGCCAGTGCCGGCAAGCCGGTGTGCGACTGGGAGGACCGGACGGCGCGTGAGCAGCTCGTCGATGCGCTCGCCCGCGACGCCTACGCGGTGCTCGGCGTGCTGGACGGCCACGATCTCGGGCCCGTGCTCGAGAAGGCCGCCGAGCTGCTGGCGACCGTCGTCGGCCAGGATCTCGAGAGCGGCGAGGATGGCGTATTCCGGATCGCGAGAAGGGTCGCGAAGGACCGGGTGATCTCCACCGTCGACACCGACGCCCGGCACGGCCACAAGACCTCAGCCCACGGCTTTGACGGCTACAAGGGCCATGTTGTGGTTGACCCCGACAGCGAGCTGATCCTCGCCACCGCGGTCACGGCCGGCAACGTCGGTGACGCGGCCGCAGTTACAGACCTCTTGGCCGACGAGTTCCCCAACCAGACCGCCGAGACCGCCGAGACCGCCGAGACCGCCGAGACGATGATGATGGTCGAGGAGGGGCCGCTTGAGGTCTATGGCGATAGCGCCTATGGGACCGGGCCGGTGCTCGAGAGTCTCGAGGCGACGGGTGCTATGGCGTATCTGAAGACCCAGCCCGCCCGCGCGCCGGGCGGGCGGTTCCCGAAGACCGAGTTTCAGATCGACCCCGACGCCCACACGGTGAGCTGCCCGGCCGGTCACACCGTCGTGGCCAGGCTGGTCAAAGACGGCCACGCCGCCAGGTTCGGGAAGCTGTGCGCCGCATGCCCGCTCGCCACCCAGTGCACCAGCTCGCGGCGGGGACGAACGATCCATCTCGGCAAGCACGAACGTCAGCTCGCGGCTGCCCGCGCCCGCCAGGCCGACCCGGCGTGGAAGGCCAGCTACACCAGCACCCGGCCGAAGGTCGAACGCAAGATCGCGCACCTGATGTTCCGCAAACACGGCCCCCGCCGCGCCAGAGTCAGAGGCCACACCAAAGTCGCCGCCGACTTCTCACTGCTCTCAGCCGCCGTGAACCTCGCCCGCCTCGGCCTGCTCGGACTACAGCACCAAACCAACGGATGGGCGATCAGCACACCCTGAGAAAGGGGCCAGCAGCCCCGAGAACAGCCCATACCAGCCACCGAGGCCCAACCCCGGGCTGCCCACGCAACGATTCCAGCACCAGCGCGCAGCAAAAGGCCGCGCAGCGGCCGGTCTTCGTCAGAGACAAACCCAGGGAGAGCGCCAGCTCTCCCTCCTTCAAAGCCTGTTCTACACCAGCCTCCTAGCTCCCGTTGCCGAAGTTGGCGTTTGCGTCGCAGCCCGTGACATGGATCCGGGTTTTGATCAGCGCACATCTGCGAGGCGATCTGGCCGTGCTGGGCCGGCCGGTGAGCAAGGTGAGGTCTTTGTGCTGGCGCTTCCAGCTGACCATCAGCAGCGAGATGCCTGTTGGCAGAGTCAGAATACGTCAGCCACCCTGACATCATCTCAGGCGGGCTGCCGATAGCTCTGGATGTCGAAGAAGACGGCATCGAAGACTGGAACGAACTCAACGAAGACTGCTCTGGAGTGGTGTCTGTGACCATCGCGCCGGATGTAGGCTGAGCGATGCTCCAAACGCTCGTAGGGTGTCACAATCACACCGTCTGCGCACCCTCCGGGAGGTTGGAAGGGCGTCCTCGGCGGCAAGACGGCCAGCAGTAGCTGCGCCGTGATGTGGCGATGGGACCAGGGAGTGGATGACTATGACCAGATGGATACGAACCGGCTCTTCGCCTGCTCCTGAGCGGCGGCGCCGCTTCGTGAGGCGCGGCGTATCCGCGATGGTCGCGGTCGTGGTGGCTGGCGGCGTGAGTGTTGCGATCGCCACGAATGTGTTCGTGCGTTCCGCGGCAACGGCAACCAGGAGCACTGGCATCGGCACGACCGTAACCGCGGCGGCTGGCACCACCACGACGGGGAGCGTGACGAGCACTACCGTGACTGCTGGGACGGTGGCTGCCTGTGCTCCGGGGCAACCTCTGTCTCGTATGTGACGCAGGTTTTGGGGATGTTTCACTTAGAGGAGGTGTATGCGTTCACCAACGATGGCGCGTCAGCCTGCGCTCTGACCGGCTACCCGAGTGTGGAGGCTTACCACGTCACCGCAAATGGCGGTCCGACTCAGCCGGTTGATGGCCCGCTCGCGCTGGCGGTGTCTGACGGCGGGTCACCCGTGACCGCTGGGACACCCGCATCCGTCGACTTGGCGCCGGGGTCCTCCGCCGACGTGGTGCTGGCCTTCAACGGGGATTCCAATGACGGAAGCTGTGGAACATCCATCGCCAACTTGACGGATATCACGCTGACGCCCCCGGGCTCGACACAGGCCTCGGGCCTGCTGACGTGGGCGTTCAATATGTGTCCCAGCGACGGGGACAACCAGATCTGGGTCTCACCCGTGATGACGCCCACTGCAGCACATGCAGCGATCACGGGAGCAGGCTGAGGCTGCGCTAACCGTCGCAAAGTAAATGAAGAACGTGTGTGTTCCCGCCCGTTGCTTGAGACGGGCGGACGCAAGCTGCAAACTCGGTCAGAAGACTGTGACCGTGAACCGCCAGGCCAAACCATTAGCCTGGATTGTCGGCGGCTGGTTCGTCCACTAATTCGACTTGGTTTTCTGGGTGGGTTCAGCGGGCGGGGAAGCTGTAGGTGAGGGTGCGTCCGTTCCACTAGCGCACGGTGATGCGGCGGTCTTGGTAGCCAGCGTCGAGGAGCGCGGGGGTGTGGGTGCGGCGGCGTAGATCGACACAATGAGAACGTTGCGACACCTCCTAGCCCGTTCCCGCTCACAGGTTCTGCTCGCCGTCCTACTGCTGAGTCTGGTCAGCGTCCCGGCGGCAAGGGCTCTGGGAGACCGTCCGTCGCGCCGCGCCATGACGGCGCCGCTATCCAGGCCTCATGAGCGGGTCCGGGCAGGCTCGGCTGCGCTGACGAAGCTGGTTGGGCAGCTGCTCATCGGTTCGTTCACCGGCACCGTGGCACCCCGGCCGGTGCTCACACGAATCAGGCGCGGCCAGCTGGGAGGCGTAATTCTCTTTTCCGATAACACCGCTGGCGGGCTCAATGCGACGCGCTCACTGGTTGGCCAGCTCCAAGCGGCCGCGACGCAGGGCCGCAACCCCCCGCTCTTGGTCATGACCGATCAGGAGGGCGGTGAGGTCCGTCGTCTTCCCGGACCGCCGACGATGAATGCGAATCAGATGAGCGCGGCCACCATGGCACGAGCCGAGGGTGTTGCCACGGGCCGGCTGCTGCGCTCTGTCGGGATAAATCTCGACCTGGCTCCGGTGGCAGACGTGGAGGCCGCTGCGGGCGGGTTCCTGGGGCCGCGAGCGTTCGGCGCCACGCCCGCCGTCGTTGCAGCGCGCGCGTGCGCGTTCGCAGCCGGATTGGCGAGCGTCGGTGTCGGCTACACCCTCAAGCACTTTCCGGGGCTGGGCCTGGCCACTACCAGCACCGACCTCGCCCCGGTCACAATCGGAGCGTCGACGGCGACGCTTCAGACTGATTGGGCCGCTTACCGGAAATGCGCGAACAACCGTATGGCTGCGGTGATGATCAGCAGCGCCATCTACCCGCATCTCACCGGACCACTGCCGGCGGTTGAGTCATCGGCCACGTATGCAAAAGCTCTGCCGCAGGCTGTGGACGGGCACGCCTCGCTGACGATCAGCGACGACCTGGGGTCCGGTGCGCTCGCCAAACAGCCCAGGCCGCTGTTGCATGCTCTCAGAGCGGGGCTTGACCAGTTTTTACTCGGGTTTCGCACTTTTGCGGCGCGGGGCGGCTTAGCGCGTAGCTAGCGGGGG
>JBMFHK010000148.1:0-4448 GCA_049976865.1 Solirubrobacteraceae bacterium
CCCACGGCCGACGCGGTGGCAAAACCAATCACGCCGATGAGAAACAGGCGCTTTCTTCCAAACACATCCGCCAAGCGTCCACCGAGCAGCAGCAGCGAGCCGAACGCCAGGGAATAGGCTGTCACAACCCACTGGCGGTCACCGTTTGAAAAACCCAACGCGCGCTGGGCATGCGGGAGCGCAATGTTCACAACGGTTGCATCAAGCACGACCATCAGCTGCGCCAGCGCGAGGACCCCCAGCACCCACCAACGGGTCTGATGTGCACGTGTGCTTGCTGTCTGTACACCACCGGTCATCGGTCACCTCAACGGAAACGCAGTCATAGTCTGCGTTTCATCCTAGCACAAGCGCAGATGGTCTCTGCGCTTCGGGAAATTGGGGGTCCTGCGCCCGTATACGGCTAAGTACGGGCCCGGTCGCGGCTGGGGACCGATGCCGGCCGGCCCCGGAGCTGATTGGATGAGAAGATGCACCCGACCACGACACAGAAACGCTCCACGCCCGTCGTTAACGCTGACTCTGAGCTGCTCACCAAACTGGACGCCTGGTGGCGTGCCGCCAACTACCTGTCAGTCGGCCAGATCTACCTGCTGGATAACCCGCTGCTCAGCGAGCCGCTGGCGCCGGAGCATGTCAAGCCGCGGCTGCTCGGACACTGGGGCACCACGCCGGGGCTGAACTTCATCTACGCGCACATGAACCGCGCGATCGTGCAACGCGATCTGAGCGTCATCTACGTCACCGGGCCAGGACACGGGGGGCCAGGGCTTGTCGCCAGCGCCTACCTGGACGGCACCTACAGCGAGGTCTACCCGCACATCTCGCGTAACGCCGAGGGGCTCAGACGTCTGTTTCGGCAGTTCTCGTTTCCCGGCGGCATACCAAGCCACGTCGCGCCGGAGACACCGGGCTCCATCCATGAGGGCGGCGAGCTCGGTTACAGTTTGCTGCACGCCTACGGTGCCGTGCTGGACAACCCCGGGCTGCTCGCCCTGTGTGTGGTCGGGGACGGCGAAGCGGAGACAGGGCCGCTGGCGGCCAGCTGGCACTCCAACAAGTTCATAAACCCCGCCACTGACGGCGCGGTGCTGCCGGTCCTGCACCTCAACGGCTACAAGATCGCCAACCCGACCGTGCTGGCACGCATCCCAGAACACGAGCTGGACGCCCTGCTGCGCGGTTATGGGTATGCGCCCCGCTTCGTCAGCGGCGATCAGCCCGAGCAGATGCATCAGCTGATGGCAACGACGCTGGATGAGGTGTTGGACGAGATCGCCGCGATCCAGGAGGCTGCCCGCAGCGGCGTCCAGACCGCGCGCCCCGCCTGGCCGATGATCGTGCTGCGCACCCCCAAGGGTTGGACCGGCCCAAAGCAGGTGGACGGCCTGCCGGCGGAGGGCACGTTCCGCGCCCACCAGGTGCCGCTGGCCGATGTCCGGCACAACGCCGAGCACCTGGCCCAGCTGGAGGAGTGGATGCGCTCCTACCGGCCAGCGGAGCTGTTTGACGCAAACGGGGCGGTGCGCCCGGAGATCAGCGAGCTTGCGCCCGTGGGCGCAAGGAGGATGAGCGCAAACCCGCACGCCAACGGCGGGCCGGCGCGGCGGGACCTCGAGCTGCCTGACTTCCGTGACTATGCGGTGGACGTTCCCCGACCCGCGAGCGTCGAGAGCGAAGCTACCCGTGTGCTCGGCACATGGTTGCGAGATGTGATCAGCGCAAACCCAGACAACTTCCGGATCATGGGACCGGACGAGACGCTCTCCAACCGGCTGGACGCGGTCTTTGAGGCGACCGAGCGTCAGTGGGACGCGACCATTGTCCCCGGTGATGTTCACCTGGCCCAGCGGGGCCAGGTGATGGAGGTCCTCTCTGAACACCTCAGTCAGGGCTGGCTGGAGGGATACCTGCTGACCGGCCGGCACGGGCTGTTCAACTGCTATGAGGCGTTCATCCACATCGTCGACTCGATGTTCAACCAGCACGCCAAATGGCTGAAGGTGACCCGCCAGATCCCGTGGCGACAGTCGATCCCGTCGCTTAACTACCTGCTCTCCAGCCACGTCTGGCGCCAGGACCACAACGGCTTCTCACATCAGGACCCGGGCTTCATCGACCACGTGATCAACAAGAAGGCGGAGATCGTGCGCGTCTACCTGCCGCCCGACGCCAACTGCCTGCTGTCCGTGGCTGACCACTGCCTGCGCTCGCGGGACTATGTGAACGTGATTGTGGCTGGCAAGCAGCCTTCGCTGGACTACCTGACGATGGACGAGGCGATCCTGCACTGCACGCGGGGGCTGGGGATCTGGGACTGGGCATCAAGCGACTCAGGCCAGGAGCCCGACGTGGTCCTCGCCTGCGCAGGAGATGTCCCCACGCTGGAGACCCTGGCGGCTGCGGCGATCCTGCGTGAGCGGCTCCCGGGGTTGCGCGTGCGAGTGGTGAACGTCGTCGATCTGATGCGGCTGCAGCCGGAGAGCGAACACCCGCACGGCCTCCCGGACACTGAGTTTGACGCACTCTTCACCACCTCGCGCCCGGTGATCTTCGCTTACCACGGCTACCCCTGGCTGATCCACAGACTCACCTACAGGCGCACAAACCATCAGAACATCCATGTCCGCGGCTACAAGGAGGAGGGCACCACCACCACACCGTTTGACATGGTGATGCTCAACGACCTTGACCGTTTCCACCTGGTGATGGACGTGATCGACCGGGTGCCGGGACTGGGTGAACGCGCCGCCGGCCTGCGCCAGGAGCTGGTCGACAGGCGCCTGAGGGCTCGTGCCTACACCCGCGAGCATGGCGAGGACGCACCGGAGGTGCGCGACTGGACCTGGCCAGCGTCCCTGAGCACTGGGGCACTGTGAGCCGCATACTTATCGTAAACGCGGGCTCGAGCTCCCTGAAGCTGTCACTGCTTGAGCTTGGCACCGACACCGAACAACCGCTGGCAGAAGCCGAGCTCGCCGCGCCGGCTGCGAGCTTTGATCCGGATCTCCTGCGCCGGCTGCTGAGCGGCCCGCTGGGCGATGCGCAGGCCGTGGCACACCGGATCGTGCACGGCGGCTCCACGTTCCGCGACGCCGTACTGATCGATGACTCTGTCCGCGCCGCGCTGGGTGAACTCTCCGCGCTCGCGCCGCTGCATCAGCCGAAGTCCCTGGCGGCCCTGGACGCGGTCACCCAGCTTCTGCCGGGGCTGCCGGCCGTCGCCTGCTTTGACACCGCCTTTCACAGCACGCTGCCAGAGGCGGCGGCCACCTTTGCGCTGCCGGAGCGATGGCGTGAGCGCTGGGGGCTGCGCCGGTACGGGTTCCACGGCCTCTCACACGCCCATGTCGCCCGGCACGTGGCCGACACGCTCGGTGAGGGTCTGCGGATCGTCAGCTGTCACCTCGGCGCCGGCGCGTCGCTGTGCGCCATCGCTGACGGCCGCTCCATCGACACGACCATGGGCTTCACGCCACTTGACGGGCTCGTGATGGCGACGCGCTCGGGCAGCCTCGACCCCGGCCTGCTGCTGTGGCTGCTGGAGCACACGGAGATCTCCGAACCGGAGCTTGCCGCCGCCCTTGAGCACGAATCCGGGCTTTATGGGCTGGCGGGCGTGGCCGACATGCGCGAGATCCTGGCGGCCAGGGAGGCTGGCGATCTGCGCGCGGCGCTGGCGATCGACGTCTACGTGCATCGCCTGCGGGCCGGGATCGCGGCCATGGCCGCCGCCCTTGACGGGCTTGACGTGTTGGCTTTCACCGGCGGGGTGGGGGAGAACGCGGCGGCGATTCGCGAGCAGACGCTGGCCGGCCTTGGCTTTCTGCTCAGAGCTGGCGCAACGGGCGGCCCTGTGCGCGTGCTGACCGTACACGCGCGGGAGGACCTGGAGATCGCACTGCAGGCTCGTGCGCTGCTGGCGGCGCCCACCGTCTGATACAGACGCCCTGGGTACCGTCATTTCGCCTGCGCGCGGGCCGTCCAGCCGGGAGAGCAGCAGGCTGTCGGTGCTACCGATCCATACCACCAAACGCTTCGGGCTCGGCCGCGTGGAACGATCTAGCAAGCACCACCGCTCATTATGTAGCCCCGACTGTCATTGAGTTTGAGGCAGGATCGTGAGGGAGTCATGATGAAGCGCTTCGGTAAGGCCGTACCGAGCCGGAAAGCGCTGGTCGGCAGCGTCACGGCTCTGGTCGCGCTCGGCGGCGGCACCGCGTTGGCGCTCAGCGTTGGACAAGGCGCCACCGGGGCCGCCAGCTGTCGCCGAACATCCGTTCGTTTGCCGAGAGCCGATCGGGCCTTTGGCGTTAGGGTTGCAGAACCTGATGTGGAAGAGAGCCATCACCATAGGTGTATAGCCTTGCCTGCCGAAGGTGTATGCTTTCTCGCATGGCGCGAACCGCAATCAGACGTACGAACATCAACCTTCAGGCCGACTTAGT
>JBMFHK010000149.1:0-4379 GCA_049976865.1 Solirubrobacteraceae bacterium
TCCCGCCACGGGATATTTCCCTCCCCAAGTTGATAAAGGGTGCACCGAGCGGGCCAGGAGGGCCGGGCTCGCCAGACAGGCCGGACGGAGCGGACGGGCCGGGCGGGCTCGCCAGGAGGGCGGGCGGAGTAGGCCGGGCTGGACTGGCGCGGAGCACAGACGGGCTCGCCAGACGAACAGACCGCGCCAGCCGAGATCCGACCGATGCCGAACTCGCGGCGCTCAGCCGATCTTCAGCGGCACCACCGCGTAGGGGTCGAGCCGGTAAACGAGTGATACACGGTGAAACCCGTCGGCGATGTCTGACCCGCGTTTGCCGCTGAGTACCAGGACGGGGCTCAGCTCCTCACCTTCCACCGCTTTGATCAGGTCCTTCATTACTCCGGGATCATCGAGCGGCGCCGGGGTCAGCCCGGCTGCCCGCAGGATGTCGTTGGCGCGACGGCTCGTGAGCTTGGCGTCCCGCAGACGCCGCACCGTCTTCTCGACGGCATCGTCGTCCAATTTGAGCGAGAGGTAGGCCGCGGCAGCCGCGTAGTCGTGCTCGGCCACCATCTGCCTCCACTTGATGCGGACGGCCACGGGCGGTTCATCCGGCACGGTCATTCGCTGCTCACCTTCGGCTGCTCATCGAGGCCGGAGCCAAGCCTACCTGAGGCCGCGAGCCGCGCCGCTCGGTCGCCGTTGCTACCACGAAGGATCACGGCGGCGCCCACCGCCAGCGTCGCCCCCGCCAGCGGGCCCGCAACATATACCCAGAAGGCCCTCCAGTCGCCGGAGACGAGCGCGGGGCCGAGCGAGCGCGCCGGGTTCATTGAGGCGCCGCTCACCGGTGCGGCCCACATCCCGGCCAGCGCTATGTAGCCGCCGACGCCGAGCGCGCCGATTGCGCCGACGTTCTGTGCGGCCGACGCGGTGCCGAGGATTACGCTGACCAGAATGCCGGTGAGCACGACCTCGATCAGCAGTGCCTGCCATGCCACGTAGCCGGGGCCCGGAAGCGTCGCTCCGAGGTGGCCCACGTTTCCAAACACGGCTAGCAGGAACAGGCTGGCGAGCAGCGCTCCGGCCAGCTGCACCACGATGTAAGCGGGCACACGCCGCCAGGGGAAGTCCCCGCGCATGGCGAAAGCAATCGACACGACGGGGTTCAGGTGCGCTCCGGAGACGGCGCCCATGAAAAGGATGATCGCCATCACCATCAGGCCCGGGGCGACCACGGCGGCGTTAAGGCTGATCTGACTCTCTGCGTGCAACAGCCCAGCGCCAGCGGCGACCAGCACGAGCATGAACGTGCCAAGCAGTTCTGAAAACAGACGCCTGTACTCAAACCGCGGATCATCGAACTCGGCTCGCGAACCGAATGCGAGCCAGTGGCGTTCGCGTTCGCGCCGAAGTTCGGCCGCATGCATCTCGGGCTGTGACGCCCGTGCTGCTGGATCGCCGAGGCTGCCCACAACGCCATTGTCACAGGTCCGGCGGGCGTTGTGGGCGCCGGGTGAAAACTAGGCCACCCCGGCAGAACCGGCCTACTGTTCGACCGTCCTTGACAGGCGTATGACGTGGGGATGCCTTGGCCGACGTGAAGGCGGGTCGGCGCCGGGGATGAAGATGAGCGCGAGCAGTGCATGCGTGCGCAACGGCACCCGCTCCGGGCGGCGCCGCGGGAGTGGCGCCTAAGATGCGGGCAGTCTTCTTCCCGGGCCCGGCCCGCGGTGTGCAGACCGTGTTAGGGCCGGTCCGATTGCTGCGACTGGAGCTTCAGCTCCAGTCGTTCATGTGCTCGATCGGCCGAGGCGCCTCGCCGCTGCTTCGGCGCCCTTGTTTGGAAAGCCCGTCCTGTTCAGCGGCTCCTGTGTCAAGTGCAGGCGGCTGCGGGGAAGCTCGAAGGGTCGCTGAGGAGTCTGTGGATGCGCTGGACGACGTGGCGTTTGCGCGACCGGGCCCGCCACATTGTTGTGATGTAAGGCCCGTCGTTTGGCAGCGAGAACCCGCCCAGGTCGGTGAAACTAACCGAGCGGTAGCGGTCAAGGTCTGCCGGGTTGGTTGACTCCAGGTAGGCGGCGTGCCCGCCTGCGTCGAGCTCGGTGAGGGTGTGGGCGAGCGGCGTCATGCCGACGCCGCGACCACGATGGTCCCGGTGTGTGCACAACAGTGAGAGGTAGTAGTGCGCCGCTTCGGGCGTCGCTGCCGCAAAGCGCTCCAAGGTCTCGCGAAGGTATCTCTGATCGGGCTCTGGCAGCGTCCCGATCAGAACCTCCGCCCGTCTCTCCTGCTCGGGCCCGAACTCCGGACAGCCGGGCGGGATCCACACCGCGACCGCTTCGCATGCGGTCGTGACCGACATCGACCCGTAGCCCACGGCCGTCTCGACAAACAGCTGCCGCCAGGAGCGGTAGGTGTTTCACTCGCGCTTGTGCCGAGAACTGGCCGCTGTGCCAGTCAATCCGAAGACACGGTTCCAGACCGGATCGGCCGTGGGTGACGTCTCAGTCGGAGCTTGCGGCGAGGATCGCGGTGACGCGGGCGCGTCGCACGGACGGCTACTGTAGGGGCGTGGCCAAGGTCAAGCTGCATCGCTGCTCCTACACGTTCCTGCACATGGACGCCGACGCCTGCTGGCGTCTGCAGAAGGCGCTCGACGAGCAGGGTGTCGACTACGAGGTGGTCAAGCAGGGGTTTGGTAAGAGCCGGCGTTCGCGTGCGGAAGTTCTGCGGCTGAGCGGCCAGAAGTATCTGCCCGTGCTCGAGCTCGCTGACGGGATGGTCTACCGGGAGGAGACCGACGACATGGTCGCCAAGCTCAGAGCAGGCGAGCTGCCCGGGCCTACGAGCTGAGCGAGCGCGCTGGCGCCGGCGCCGGCGCGTGGCCTTGCCGCGCGCTCACCCGTCGCCCAAACAGGCGAGTAATCCGCCCCGCGGCAGTGGCACTGGCCAGAACGGTGCGACTCTGACCCACACGCATCACAGACCGGTGAGCAAGCCGCTCGTCGGCGTGCTTGAGATCCGCGTGTCTTACGGAAATAGGAACGCGTTACGTGCGGATCGGAGCGTGTTTTCTCTGGTCGGTGGTGGGTTTCTGGCACGGGTGGCAACGGCCTTCCCTGCAGGCGGGAGAAAGCGCGCCGAGCTGTATGCTGGCGTGCGTGCCGGATCCAGAATGGCAGGAGGTCATGTGGCAGTGCGAGCGCTGGCTCTCATCGCGCCGTCCGGTGTCGGCTGCTGAGTCGTTGCGGCAAGCCGCCGACGCATTAGACCGGGATTTGCGTCCTGACCGTTATGGCGAAGGGCAGATCGTCGAGGAGTTCGAGTCGCGCCTTGCCGATCTGCTGGGCGCGCAGGCTGCGGCGCTGTTTCCGAGCGGAACGATGGCTCAGCAGATCGCGCTGCGTATCCACTGTGAGCAGCGGCACACGCGATCGGTCGCGTGGCACCCAACCTGCCACCTTGCGCTTCACGAGAACGCTGGGTACGCACACCTGCATGGCCTCAAGGCCGAGCTGATCGGTGACCGTGACCGGCTGATCGAGCTTGACGACCTCACGCGCTTGAAATCTCCGTTGGGGGCGGTGTTGCTGGAGTTGCCGCAGCGCGAGATCGGTGGTCAGCTACCCGAGTGGGAGGATCTGGTCGCACAGGTTAACCACGTCAAGGAACATGGTGCTGCCGTTCATCTTGACGGTGCGCGCATCTGGGAGGCGGCTCCGTATTACGACCGGCCTCACAGCGAGATCGCCGGGATGTTCGACAGCAGCTACGTGTCGCTGTACAAAGGCCTGCTCGGACTTTCCGGAAGTGTCCTGGCTGGGTCAGAGGATCTCATCGATCAGGCCAGAGTCTGGCGCCGCCGTCATGGCGGAACGCTCGCGCGACTGTTCCCCTTCGTGGCGGCCGCACTGCCTGGCCTGGAGAACCTTGTTGAAAAGATGCCGACGTTCCTTGAGCATGCTCGACAGATCGCTGCGGCGCTGCACGAGGTCCCGGGCGTGGAGGTGATCCCAAACCGTCCGCAAACGCCGCTGTTTCATATTCACATCCGTGGTGACCGCGAAGTGCTCTGGCAGCGCGCTCTCGACATCGCCGCCGGACGAGGCGTGTGGCTGTTCGGGCCACTTGGGCCGGCGCTTGTGCCCGGGACCAGCAAGATCGAGGTCAACATCGGGGAGCCTGCCTTGGAGATCGCGCCGCTTGAGGTCGCTGAGCTGTTCGCCCAACTGACAGAGACGGCGGTCTGATCGCACGGCACTCCCAGCACGGCACGCCAGTTGGAGATCCTTCCCTTGGGTCTGGACCTCCGGAAGCTCGCGTACGTGCGGGATGCCTGACTTAGTGGTCCCCGCCATAAGTTCCGTCGTGATCACGCGGCGATCGCGGCTGGC
>JBMFHK010000150.1:0-4334 GCA_049976865.1 Solirubrobacteraceae bacterium
CTGCAAGATCGAGGTCTATGACGACTCAAGCGCGCCAGTGACGGTCACCGGAGCGACGTTCACCGGTGGCCTCGGCTACGAATACGGGGGGTTCGTGGGCCTCTCTGGCACTGGCTCGCTGACGATCACAGGCTCTGACTTCTCAAGCACCTCCTCCTATTTAGGCGGCGCGATCTACACCGACGCTACCGGCGATCTGACCGTGACCGGTTCGACGTTCACAGGTGACGGCGCCTATTACGGCGGGGCTGTGGAGGCCGAGGATGACACAGCGGTGACACTGACCAGTGATGACTTCACCGGCGACAGCGCATCATATGCTGGGTACGGGGGGGCGGTGTACGCCGATGGTGTGACCACCCTTGATCTGAGCAACGATCAGTTCAGCGGCGATCCGGCAAGCTACTACGGCGGTGCAGTGTATGCCGAGACAGTTGGCACGTTCACTGACGGCGGCTCCTCCTACACGGGCAACGAGTCTTACGACGGTGGGGCCCTGTGGCTGGATGACCTGACTGGCGCCACGCTCACCAACGACACGATCGCCCAGAATGCGGCTGTGTACGGCGGCGGGATCGGCCTCGAGAGCTCCATGCCACTTGCGCTCGTCAACGACACGATTGCGGACAACAGCGCCTATCCAACCTACGGCGGTGGCATCTACGGCGCCTCTGAAGCGACTGTGCCGAGCAGCGGTCCCGGGGTTGTCAACACCGTGATTGCCGATAACACGGGCGGGGACTGCAATTCCACGTTTGCCTCCTCAGAGGTCACCGGATATGACCTTGACTCCGATTCAAGCTGCTTCGATCGTCTTTCCGCGCCAGGGTTGAAGGCTGGCGTGCAGCCGTCGCTGGCCGCGCCGGCCAACAACGGCGGCACGGTGCTGACGATGCGCGAGCAGTCCGGCAGCCCGACGATCGGGACTGGCTTGGCGAGTGACTGCCCGTCCACCGACGCGCGTGGCGTGAGCCGTTCAGGCTCGTGTGACATGGGCGCCTACCAGGCTGCGCAGGCAGGACTGTCGGCGAGCGTCGCACAGCCGACCAGTGTTGCGACGGGTGCGGAGTTCCCGATCACCGTGACCGGGACCAACAACGGCCCGGCGCCCGCAACTGACACGACCATCGCCATGCAGCTTCCGGCCGGATTGACCCTGGCCGGTAGCGACCCGTCATCCGGTAGCTGCACCGTCACGGGCGCGACGGTGAGCTGCGACCTCGGTACGGTCGCTGCGGGGTCAAGCGGCACGGTCGTGCTGCTGGTGAGCGACAAGAGCGCTGGCAGCATCACGGACACGGCGACGGTAACCGACGATCAGGGAGCCAGCGTGAGCGCTGCTGCCACCACGGCCGTGGGCGCGGCTGCCACCATGGTCGTGGGCGCGGCCGGCAAGCCAAGGATCAGCGCGTTGCGTACGAGCGGTCTAAAGCTTCACCGGGTTGTGCTCCATGTCCGGGTCACCACGGTGCGGGGGCCAGCCACCTACTTCGTCCAGTATGGGACGACCAAGGCCTTCGGGCATCTCACGCGGATCAGGGTGCTCGACCGTACCAGGACCGTCTCGGTGGTCCTGGGCCATCTGGCGGCGGGTACCCGCTACTACGTGCGGATGGTCGCAACCAGCGGCGGCCTGGTCACCTACAGCCGTGTGCGGGTGCTGCGCACCAAGGGGTCTGCGCGGTAAGGCAATGTTGCATCGGCAGCGCAGGGAAGGCTGCAAGCAGTAGTGCAGCGTCAAGGGGGCGCGGCCAGCGGGCCGCGCCCCACGGCGTCCCACGGCAGCGCCCGGATCGGCTGGCAAAGCGTCCAGCGGTGCGGTGCGTGCTGGCCACCGGAACCGGTCCTTGGCAGCTGCGCAGCAAGCGACCTGCTTTGGCGTGGCCGAGTACCTCGTCACCTATCCCTCAAACCGCAAAGCCACAGCGGATTTACAGCGGTTAAGAGACCCAACCCTGTGGGTGGAGCTGCCCCGGTTGTGAGCAGTCCGCCGAGGATTACGAGGCTTGGCAGGAGACCGCCTATCTGTTCCGCTCACCCGCAAACGCTCGCCGCTTGCTTGATGCTGCCGACGCCGGCCAACGCAGCGAATTCGCAGAGCATCTGCTCGATCGCGAGTGAGGCTCGTCTTCACGCCCCAAGGCTGGGAGGACTACTCCCATTGGCAGCAGTCCGATCGCTCGATCCTGAAGCGGATCAACCGGCTAATCGATGACGCGTTGCGCGAACCGGCCTCTGGGATCGGGAAACCGGAGCCGTTAACGCCGATGTGTTCGTTGCCCTCGTGCCCGCGCTAAGGAGCGCCGGCGTCACGGTGTCCAAGATGCTTGTCCTGATTACCGATGGGGGCCTCGCCCTCAGTGCTGATGCGGTGACATAGCACTGTCCTACGACCACTTGGCGCGGTTAACGCCTGGTCGCGCCGAAGCGATCGCGCGGCCGATCTCAGCGGCCACCTGTTGGTGAGGGTGTGCTGGATCGGTTCTGTCGAGCTTGACACCAACTAATGTGCCATATAGGATAGCGCAATAGTATGGCTGTTCAGCCCCCACTCGAACACAAGAGAACCGCCCCCGAGGATGCTGATGCCGGGGTCATTGAGGACGCTCGGATCCGGCAGCGCAGGCAACGCACGATCGGGGCTGCGCTTCTGGCCGCTGTGTTCTGTGCCGGGATCCTGGTGCTTGGGTTCGGCGGAGGCGGTAATCGGCATCTGAGCGGACGGTCCGAGCAGCGGCGTCCTCCTAGCAAGCCGGCAGCAACTAACAGTTCATTGCGGCCGGTGGTTCTCATACGCGGTTTGCGAAACGCGCAGGCGTATGCGGCCGACGGTCGCCTGTACGTGGTCGAGCAGGTCAACGCATTCGGAGCCGCGCCGATCGACGAGCTGTGGCGCGTGAACCCGGCCACTGGGCGGATTCTCGCGACCAGGGCGCTGGGCGGTACCTACAGCCAGGCCCTGCGTCACGGCGGATCGCTCTGGATCACGACGACGCGAGGGGCTCGATCATGGCTGTGGCGACTCGATCCGGACTCGCTCGTGATCAGAGCGAAACTTCTGCTTGGCACCAGTGGCGACGGGTACGGTGAGGCCGCACCCACAATGGCGGTCGCGGGCGGATGGCTCTGGGTTGGCGACATGGACCAGCTGCTGCGCGTCTCGCCGGTAACCGCGCGCATCACGAGCGAGATTCCGGTTCCGCACGCCGGCGGCGTTGACGTCGCATCCGACAGCAACGGTTTTGTGCTGGTAGATAGCGAAGGGCGCGAAACTGCATTCGTTCAGCGACGCGACCCTGTCAACGGGACGCTGCTCAAACAATCCGCCCCGATTCAGAGCATCGCACGTCCCTATATCGGCGGCGTCTACAAGGACAGTTTGTGGATCAGCAACTCTGGGGGCCACGCCGGCTATGTTGAGCGGTTCTCCCTGACGACGCTCAAGCCGACCGCCTTCGCTGGGTCACAACCACACCCCGGCGTGATGATGCCGCCAGCCATTCTCGGAGGCGGGGGTATCACCGCCGAGGTGATCGACGGGACGCTCTGGGTCACCCAGACCGACGGTGGAACACACGCAAACTACTGTGGCAACCCGCTCACGGGCGTTTCGCGCGCACCGCTTAAGCTCGACGGGCAGGCAGACCTGCTGACGGTAGGGTCCGGCCGCATCTATTACCTTCCGGTCGCATCCGTCAGGAACGAAACACTCAAATCGGTGGCTGCCAGTCAGCGCTGCTGACCGCAACCGACAGTGGCTCCGCGATGTTGACTGTCGCTGCGAAGCCACTAAGCAGCCGGGTCAATCGCTTCCAGATCCCGGAGCGGCCGCCGTGCGCTATAGGTTGGCTGAGGCGACGTCTGAGCCGCACGAGTGGCTGGCAAATGCCGGCCCGAGTGGTCTGCTCGCGTGATTTAAGTACAGCGTTGCGCAGGCCAAGAACAGAATGCGCAAGACGATCGAGGCCATCCTCGACTCTTCGCTGCGTGAGGTACAGCCCATCTGGGACTACTTCGATTCGAAATTCGACCATCACGCCGGCCGGCTCGCGTGGGCTCGCGAACAGCCGAGCGGTGCGTGGACCCGTCTGATGTTGAGAGCGGCAGCTTGCAGTGGCCCCGGCGCGGCGACGTGGGCAGGAGCGCCAAGGAAATTTCAGGGATCCACTTGCGGGGGCTGGTGTTGCGCTCCTCTGCCCGCAACCGCACTCGCCGGCGCCCAACGGCGGCGCTTTACAGCTGGTTTGGTTTTACTGGCTGTGTCAGGCGCAGGGTTTGGGGTTGATCGTGGCAGGCAAACCGTCGCGCGGGCGGTGAAGCGCTCAAATCCGAGC
>JBMFHK010000151.1:0-4194 GCA_049976865.1 Solirubrobacteraceae bacterium
ACAAATCGCCTTTCAGGCGCGCAGTTTGTGCATTCTGACTCCCCCGCACGCCGCTTACGGGCTCACCGCTCACCTGCTCAATGGCGCCGTGCCCAACGACGGGATCCGGGCACCGGCGAGAACAACCACAAAACGGAAACCCCGGACAACAAGGTGCCGGCCTGATGCAGCTCAGCCGGCGGTCCACAACCTTTCACAGTCACCCCACCGGCACGCTGTCAGGCCTTCACCCCCGGCCCCAAGGCGGTACCGGCGGCCAGCGGTGTCCTGACCCCAAGGGCCGGCTTGCCAAACAGGCCGGCCAGCCAGTCAAGCGCCACCGGCGCCCCGGCCAGCCCGCCGCTGAGGTGGTCAAAGCCGCCGCGCGTCACGTGCAGCGAGGTCTTGACGCCCAGTGCACGCCAGTCCTCGTAGAGCTGCTGGCTCTGCTGGAAGGCCACGATCTGATCGCCGCGCGCGTGGTGCAGCAGCACCGGCGCCTGTGGCGCCAGCGTACCCAGACGGTTCTCCCGCAGCCGCGCCCGCCACTGAGGGAGATCAAGCACGCTGGGGTTTGAGAGCTTGTCGAGACGGCCGTTGCGCACACCGATGACGGCCGCCTGAAGGACCGTTGAGTCGCGCAGCGCGCTGACCATGCGCCGCCCTCGCTCGTCCAGATACCGGTCAAGCTCAAGGTCAGGGTAGGCGGCGGCGTAACCGATCGCGCCGTAAGCGAGGAAGAACTTCAAGCGGCTGCGGTCAAGGGCCGGTGCGACCAGCTCAACGTCGGCGGCCGCCGCGCCGGCGGCGACCCCTGCCAGCGTCAGCTCCGGTGCGTACAGCGGCTGCAGCTGTCCCGCCCAGGCGGCCGCGACACCACCTTCCGAGTAGCCCATCACCGCCACAGCGCCGTCAGCGTCAAGCGTGGCTGCCGCCGGCTCTGCCCCCGCCAGCCAGCGGGCGGCGCGGACCGCGTCAAGCACGTTGTTACCCAGCGCGCGCCCGACCATGAAAGTGTGGTCGCGGGGCGTGCCGAGCCCCTGGTAGTCGGTTGCGACCAGCGCAAAGCCCCGGGCGAGCACGAGCGCCACCATGCTCGCCTCCCAGTCATGGCCGGTTGACAAAAGCCGTGAAGGAGCGGCGCGATCAGCGATGCCGTGTGTGCCGACCGCATAGCCAATCAATGGTGCCGGCCTGGGCCGGCGGATCCCGTCCGGCAAAAGCAGCGTGCCGGAGACGGCGGTCGCTTCGCCGGCCGCCCCGGTTGACCGGTAAAGCAGCCTGAACGCGCGGGCCCGCAGGCGCACGCCGGGCAGAAGGTAGGCGTGCATCGGCTCATAGCGGATCAGCTCACCGGGGTGCAGCTTTCCCAGCTCGGCCGGCGGGAGGTAAAACTCCTCGCTCCACGGCACCCGCCGCCGCGGCGTTGTGAGGATCGTCAGATGGGCGCCGGCGGTTTTTGCCAGGCCACCGGTCGATCTTGCGAGGTTGCCGGTGGACCGTGCGAGGCTGCCGGTGGATCTCACGAGGCTGCCGGCCGACCTTGCCAAGCCACCGGTGCGGCTTGCCAGCCCGCCGATTTTCATGGCACGGGCACGGCCTCCGGCAGCGGGTGATGGCGCCTGAGCGCGTAGAGGGTTGTGCGCTCGGCGGCTGGCCGGCCGGCCGAGTGCGCGGCGGCGATCAGATCCTCCGGGTTCAACCTCACCCCGTGTTGGGAGCCCGCCAGCCTGCTGATCGACTCCTCCATCAGCGTCCCGCCCAGGTCGTTGACACCCCAGCGCAGCGCCTCGGTGGCCGCATCAAGACCCATTTTCACCCAGCTGGCCTGCAGGTTTTTCACGCTGTGCCCGAGCACCAGCCGGAAAACGGCGGTGTGTTTGAGGTTCTCCTCCGGCGTGATCTCGGTGATCCCGTGCGTGCGGCCCAGCAGCGTCTGATACGGGATGAAGGACAGCGGCACAAACTCTGTGAAACCGCCGGTGCGCTCCTGCAACTCGCGGACGATCAGCATGTGCTCGATGTGACCGAACATGACGGTGGCGGTCGACTTCAGCCCAGCACGGTGCGAGGCCTCAATGATCTCGATCCAGCGCGCCACAGGAAGCTTGTTGGGTGAGATGCGCTCCCGCACACCGTCTGAGAGAACCTCCGCGGCGGTGCCGGGCGTGGAGCCCAGGCCGGCGTCAGCGAGCCGCTGAAAGACGGCCGCAGGGCTCAGCCCGGAGATGTCACACATGTGCGCGATCTCCATGGGGCTGTAGGCGTGCAGGTGCAGCTCTGCCCCCGCCTGGCGACCCTGCTGTTTGGCAAACCGCAACCAGTGCTCATAGGTTTCAAGACCCCAGTCAGGATGGATGCCGGACTGGATGCACAGCTCGGTGGCGCCGAAGCGCACAGCATCAGCGACACGCTGCGCGAACTCTTGCTCGGAGTGCTCATAGGCGTCCGGGGAGCGTTTGCCCTGGCCAAAGCCGCAGAACGCGCACCCCACGGTGCAGATGTTGGAGACGTTGATGTTGCGGTTGACCACAAACGTAACCGTCTCGCCGACCAGCTCGGCGCGCAGCGCGTCAGCCGCCTGGCGGAGGTCCTCAACCACCTCAGGGCGCCGTTCGGCAAACAGTGCGGTCAGCTCCTCGGCGTCCAGGCGCTCACCGCGAGCACCCTTGCTGATCGCCCGGCCGGCCACGTCAGGGGCGATTTTCAGTTCGGTTCGCCGGCCGCTGCCGCGCCGCGGGATAAACGACCAGTAGTCGGTGCGAATGAGGTCCATGACACTCTGGGAAAGCCACTGCGGGTCGATGAAATCCGGGTAGACACAGAGCCGCTCGGAGAGCGCGTAGCCGTCCTGCGCAAGCCGTTTGCGGACCTGCGCCGGAGACGGGAACGGCTGCTGCGGGCTGATGTGATCGCCGTTGGCGCTCAGTCCGCCCAGATCGGTGGCACCGGCATAAACCAGCTCCGGCCACCAGTCAGAGAGGTTCGGTGGCACCTGGATGCCCACACCGGGCATCAGCTGCTGGGCGTAGGCGATCAGTTCCGCCAGATCTTCGATCGTCACCTCGCTGGCCCAGTCCGGCGCGTCGAGGCGCGCGTTTGCGCCGATCCCGGTGCGCCAGTATTCAGAGGCCTGCTCGGTTGCGATCTGGGCCGGGTCACGGCCGTAGTAGCGCTCGTGCGGCACAAAGTTCTGGATGATGATCTCCTGCAGGTGCCCGTATTGAGCGTGGGCCTCCGCAAGGTCGCGCAGCGCCACAAAACGGTCCTGCCGGCTTTCACCGATGCCGACCAGGATGCCGCTGGTGAACGGGATCTTGAGCTCCCCCGCCGCACGGATCATCTCAAGTCGCCTGGCGGGATGTTTGGTCGGCGACCCCTGGTGAGCGACCAGCGCCGGGTTGGCGGACTCCAGCATGAGACCCTGCGAAGCGGTCACCGGGCGCAACCGGGCAAGGTCTGTGGCACTGAGCACACCAAGGTTGGTGTGCGGTAGCAGGCCCCGTTTGAGCGCCTGCTCGCAAACCCAGATCACGTAGCCGACAAAATCCTCAAAGCCAAGCGCGCTGAGCCTTGCGCGAACCTCAGCGTTTATCTCCGGGTTCTCGCCGGTGAGAACCAAAAGCTCCTTTGCCCGGTGGCGCTTGACCGCCTGGTCCAGCAGCGCCAGCACCTCATCAGGGTCCAGGAGATGGGCCTGATGGGTCGCAAAAGCACAGTACTTGCAGTAGCACTGGCAGGTGCGCGAGAGTGAGAGCGTGATGTTTCGGCTGAAGGTGACTCGGCGGCTCATGGGCATATCGTAGGGGTGCCGTCGGGCTGTAAGCCGCGCGTCAGATGCGGCGCGGGGCGGCAATCCTGTAAAACCCAGTGGCGATGCGAGCATCAAGAACACACCGTCCCGTGGCGTTGAGAGCGCCAAGAACACACCGTCCCCTAGCGTTGCGGGCTGCGGTCCCCCGGATACTGGTAAGCGTTCTGGCGGGACTGGCGCTGGTTTTTGCCGCACTGTCAGCAACCGCCGGGGCGAGCCCGACGCTGCAAAACGCGTCGTTGATGCTCGACTTCACGCCAAACGCGATCCACAGCGGCATCTACCTCGCGCTGGCCCGCCATTACGACCGCCGAAACGGGATCCGGCTGCAGGTCCGTATCCCTGGAGAGAGCACCGACGCGATCTCACTCCTGAGCGCACGGCGCGTACAGTTCGCGATC
>JBMFHK010000152.1:0-4137 GCA_049976865.1 Solirubrobacteraceae bacterium
GTATACCAGGCCGGGTCGTGCCCGCCCAGCGCCGGTTGGCCGAAGACCTGCGCAATCCAGGTGCCGGAGGTGATCACCGCGCCGAGCTCGACCACGAACATCACCGGGTTTCTGACCTGCACGCGGGGGTCGAGCTTGATGATGCTGTCGCGCAGCGCGCGCCGGGCGATGTCGCCGCGCAGGACCGATACCGCCTGGCGGCGTCCCGGCGAAGGTCCGGCGGGGGGGGCTTGTGCGGTGGTCGTGCTCATGGGTGTGTCCTCTTGGTTCTCGGTTTCGGTCACAGACGGTCAAGCGCCAGGTTGAGCTCGAGCACGTCAACCGACGGCTCGCCGAGGAAGCCCAACGAGCGACCGATCGTGTACTTGGCCACCAGCGCATCCACGGTGTCAAGCGGCAGGTGCCGCACGGCCGCCACGCGGTAGGCCTGGATGCGGGCGTTGGCCACCGAGATGTCGGGGTCAACACCCGAAGCCGAGGTGTCGGCGGCGTCGACCGGCACCTGCGCCGGTGTCAGCCCGCCCGGGTAGTAGCGGCCGTTCTGCGCGATGTAGGCGGCGATGTTCGCCGCGATCGCCTTCTCGGTCACGGTGCTGTTGGGCCCGTAGTTGGCAAACGAGGTGGCGGCGTCGTTGTCTGCCGGGGTGGTGCCGGAGGGCCGGGTCTGGAAGTAGCGTGGGTCAGGGCGCGTGACGAGCACGCCGTGCTCATAGAGCGGCTTGCCGTGGCGGTAGACCGCAAGCGCGAAGTTCTGCCCGATCAGCTTGGAGCCGACCAGGCGCCCGTGAACGTACACCAGCTCCCCGTTTGCCTGCGAGCGGAACGCCAGCTGGCCGATCCCGGTCACCACCAGCGGGTAGGCGACCCCCAAGATCACGGTGAAGAGAAGCAGCGCGACAAGCGACCTGCGCAGTTCCTTTAGCAGCGTCATGGCGAGAGCCTCCAGCGGCCTAGTAGAGGTGTCCGGTCAGGCCCTGCACGACCGGTCCGAGCAGCAGGGCGGGGAAGAAGGTGAGCGCGCCCACGAGCACGATCACGCCGATCAACAGCACCACGAAGGTGGGGTTGTCGGTGCGCATGGTGCCCAGACCGGCCGGGCTCACGCGCTTGTTGACCAGCGTGCCCGCGACCGCCAGCGCGAACAGGATCGGCGCGTAGCGCGCGAACAGCATCGCAAAGCCGCCGAGCAGGTCGGCGAAGGTGATCCCGTGCGAGCCGACGTTGCCGGCGACCGGCTGCACGAAGCCGCTGTAGCCGGCAAACGCCGAGCCGTTGTTGTTGGCCTGGCTGAGGTAGGCGTAGAACGTCTCGCTGAACGCCTGCGGTCCGTGCGCGACGGCCGTGTCGATCGACGCGCGCCCGGCACGCGTGGCGGTCGCAAGCGCCGTTGAGAAGAGTGCAGTCAGCGGCGTGATCAGGATCCCGAGCGCCACCAGCTTGATCTCGCGCGCCTCGACCTTCTTGCCGATGTACTCGGGCGTGCGCCCGACCATCAGCCCGCCGAGGAAGACCGCGAGCAGCACGTAGAGCAGGATCGAGTAGAGCCCCGTGCCGACGCCACCGAAGATCACCTCGGAGGCGCTCAGGTTGGCGAACGGGACCGCGGCGCCGATCCCGGTGAAGGATTCAAGGGCGCTGTTGACAGCCCCGCACGAGGTCACGGTCGTGACCACGTTGAAGAGCGCCGAGCCGGCGATCCCGAAGCGCTGCTCCTTGCCCTCCATGTTGCCGCCGGTGCTGCCGGCGCGCACGGCCGTGTGCAGCCCGGCGACATGCTGGGCGGGCGAGCCGTGGGCCTCGGCGATGTAGCAGACGGCCACGGCCCCCAGGAACATCACCATCATCGTCGCGTAGATCGCATACCCCTGGCGGCGGTTGCCGGTCATGCGCCCGTAGGTGAAGACGAGCGCCGCCGGGATCAGCAGCACCGCCAGCATCTCGACGAAGTTGGTGAAGCCTGTCGGGTTCTCGAACGGGTGGGCGGAGTTGGTGTTGAAGAAGCCGCCGCCGTTTGTGCCAAGCAGCTTGATCACCTCCTGCGAGGCGACCGGCCCCATCGCCAGCGTCTGGGCGATGTGGGTGATGCCGGTGAAGCTCAGATAGCGCGAGAAGTTCTCGATCACCCCCTGGGAGAGCAGCACCAGCGCGATGATCAGCGAGATCGGCAAGAGCACATAGAGGACGGTGCGCACCAGGTCCTGCCAGAAGTTGCCGATGCTGTGCGCCTGGACGCTGTCGCGCTCGCCGGGGGCCACGCGCGTGACGATCCCGCGGATCAGCGCCACCGCCACCGCGATGCCGACCGCGGCGGAGAGGAAGTTCTGCACGGCGAGCCCGGCCATCTGGCTGAAGTAGCTCATCGTCGTCTCGCCGCCGTAGTACTGCCAGTTGGTGTTGGTCAGATACGATGAGACCGTGTTGAAGGCCACGTTCCAGGGCATCGAGTGAAACCCCATGGGGTCAAGCCCGGTGAAGCTCCACAGCCTCTGCGTGCGCAGGATGAAGTACAAAAGCAGCCAGCCGACCAGCGAGAAGGCGATCAGGCTGGTGGCGTAGCGCTTCCAGTCCTGACCACGGTCGACGCGCACGCCGATCACCCGGTAGAGCATCCGCTCGGGGCGCGCAAGCAGCGGGTCCATGAAGGTCCGCTGGCCCGTGTAGACCGCCGCCATGTAGCGCCCGAGCGGCAGCGCCAGGGCGGTCAGCACCAGCGCAAAGACGACGATTAGCCCCCAGCCGTAGATGGTCATCAGAACTTCTCGCCGCGCAGCAGCGCGTAGAGCAGGTAGGCACAGACGAGCATGGAAACCACAAGCCCGAAGAGGTCACCGCCGGAGATGGCCGCGATCAGCATCGCTAGATCCGGTCGATCGCGTAGATCAGCGCATAGAGCGCCGCGAACATCGCGACCGCCAGCGCAATTGCAAGAGCATCCATGCGCTTGATCTTCGATCCCGCCCCGTGCCGGATCCGTGCAGGAGCGCACGTGCGGCATACAGGTTCTGTGCAGGCGCCCCTGCCGGCGCCGGCCCGCTGGCCGGCGCCGGCGCCACAGGCTCCGCTCAGGCGGCGAAGCGGTAGCCGACTCGCGGGTCGGTCTTGACGTAGCGCGGCGGCCCGTCGGGCGGTTCGATCTTGCGCCGCAGGTTGGCCACATGGCCGCGCAGCACCTGCGTGTCCTCGCTGTAGGCGCTGCCCCAGACCGTCCGCAAAAGCTCGCGGTGGGTCACCAGGCGGCCGCGGTTGAGCGCCAGCACGCGCAGCAGATCGAACTCGGTGGGGGTCAGGTGCACCTCGACGCCATCACGGCGCACCACCCGCGCAGCGAGGTCGAGCTCCAGCCCGTCAGCCCGGATCACCGGCTCCTCGGGCTCCGAGCCGGCACGCCGCAGCGCCGCCTGCAGCCGTGCGATCAGCTCGCGCGGGCTGAACGGCTTGGTGACGTAGTCATCCGCGCCCGCCTCCAGCGCCGCGACCTTCGCGTCCTCCTCGCCAACGGCCGAGAGCAGGATGATCGGCACGGCGCTCCACTCGCGCAGCCGCCGGCAGAGCTCCACACCGTCCATGTCGGGCAGCACCAGATCGAGGATCGCGGCGTCCGGGTTGTGCACCGCCGCGAGGTCGAGCGCCTGCTCGGCACTGTCGGCCGGCAGTGCCTCAAAGCCCGCGTCACGCAGGACCACGCGGAGCGCGCGCAGGATCTGGGACTCGTCGTCGCAGACCAACACGCGCGGGCGCTCACCGCTACGCAGCCGCTCGCTCATGCCGGGAAGCTCACCACCAGGCTCGTGCCCTGGCCGGGCAGCGACTCGACGCCGATCACGCCGCCGTTGGCTTCGACAAACCCCTTGGCGATCGCCAGCCCGAGGCCGGTGCCCTTGAGCGCTCCGGCATGAGAGCCTCGGTAGAACGGTTCGAACACCAGCTCCTGCTCGCCCGCCGGGATCCCGGGGCCGCGATCGCTGACGCGCACCACCAGGCGCGAGCCGAGCCGCCGCACGCTGACGTTGACCGGCTGCTCGCCGGCGTAGCGCAGCGCGTTCTCAAGCAGGTTGGCGAACGCCCGCTCGAGCTGCGCAGCGTCGGCGATCAGGGTCGGCATCGCCGGGTCGACCGCCAGGCGCACCATGCCGGGCC
>JBMFHK010000153.1:0-4110 GCA_049976865.1 Solirubrobacteraceae bacterium
GTAGATGTTCGACAACAACGGGGAGATCACCCCGCCCTGAGAAGTCCCAGCAACCGACCTAGAGAACCCGCTCTCGTCCATCACTCCCGCCTGGAGCCACAGACGAATCAGCTTGATCACCCGCCGGTCCGAGACCCGTCCAGCGACCATCGACAAAAGCCTGTCGTGGTCAATTTGCCCGAAGTAGTCCCGGATATCAGCTTCGAAAACGAAATCGTGCCCGTCGATGAATGACCGACGCAGCACCTCCTTCGCATCCGTTGCCGAACGACGAGGCCGAAACCCGAACGAGCACGGCAGGAAGCCCGCCTCGAAAATGGGCTCAAGCACGATCCGCGCGGCCTGCTGGCACACCCTGTCCTTCACAGTCGGGATGCCCAACGGCCGCTTGCCGCCCTGCGGCTTAGGGATCTCCACCCGCCGGACCGGCAGCGGACGATAGGTCCCCTCCCGAAGCTCGGTCTGAAGCTCTGCAAGCAGACGCTCCACCCCAAACTCCTTCACCGCTTGAAGGGACTGCCGGTCAATCCCAGCAGCACCCTTGTTCTTACACACCCGCTTCCACGCCTCCTGGAGAACGTCACTCCTCCAGATGCGGTCAAACAGAGCATGAAAACGACGATCCGGGGACCGCTTGGCGGCCACCCATAGCTTGCGCTGAAGTTCTCGCACATCCCCGCCAGAGAGCACCAAGCCCATTTCGCTGGCCGGACCAGCAGCCCGAAAGCCGCCGAGGTTGTTGGGCTGCTCTACAGCAACCATGCCCTAACGCTTACCTCCACCGCTTGCCCGATCAAAGTCAGGGCCCTTCGCTACCGGCGCTTTTACCTTTCCGCCGGTCATCACTGTCGGGTCGGGGGAGGTGGCGGTTGTGTGCCGCTGCCTCCGCCCGCCCTTCCGAACCGCTCGTGCAGTTTTCCCGCAAGCGGCTCTCACCGGGCATAGCCTTTCTGGCGGTAGTAGCTCTCCATGCTCGGAATCAGTTGCAGAAGGTTGACCAGGCCCAACTCCCCGTAGAGCGGCCGCTCCGGCAGATCACGCCATCCGGCGTTGCGCCAGTGCTTGTGTTGGTGGTTCCAGACACGCAACACGATCCAACGGTTGAGGCGGTGATACAGCCGGCGGATCTTCGCCCGCCGGTAGTAGTTACCCCAGCCACGGATGATCGGGTTAAGCTCGTCCAGCACTCCTTCAAGGTCTTTGGGGTTGCGCCGGTTGGTTGCCATGCGCACCTTGTCCTTGAAGCGTTTGATCGAGCGGTCGGTCGGGGTCGCGTAAAGGCTCGGACCTCCAGCCTTGTGTCGCAATCCTTTCCCGCGCCCGACCTTGTAGCCCAGGAACTCAAAGCCCTGGGTGACGTGGACGATCCGCGTCTTCTCGGGGTGGAGCTGGAGTCCCAGCCCGCCTTCCAGCACCGCGCGAGCGCTCGCCAGCGCCCGCTCCGCTTCCGCTCGGGACGCGCATACGATCACCCAGCCATCAGCGTACCTCGTCAGCGCAAAACCCGCCTTGGCCATCTCCTTGTCAAAGACGGTCAGGCAGATGTTGCTGAGCAGGGGTAAAGCCACCCCGCCCTGAGGCGTTCCAGCGACTGCGCTCTCGAACACGCCGTCCACCAGCGCTCCGGCTGTGAGCATTGACCTGATCAAGCTCAACACCTTGCCGTCGGCCACCCGGTCAGCGACCAAGTCAACCAGCCGCTCGTGCGAGAGCGATCCGAAGAAGTCCGAGATGTCGCCGTCCACAATCCACTCCGCCTGCTCCAACTGCCGCCAGATCCGTCGCATCGCGCCATGTGCCGAACGTCCCTGGCGGTAGCCGAAGCTTGCCTCCTGGAACGTCGGCTCAAAGATCGGATCAAGCACCTGGACCAGCGCCTGCTGGCACACCCTGTCCATCACGGTCGGGATGCTTAACGGGCGTTTCTTGGTGGTCCCAGGCTTGTCGATCTCAACCCGTTTGACGGGTCGCGACCGGTAGCGACCATCCTTGAGCTGCCGGTGCACGACGTCGAGATAGCGGGCCACGTTCTCATCGAACCTGGCGATCGTCACGCCATCAACGCCGCCAGCGCCCTTGTTCTTCTTCACACGCTCCCACGCTCGCCGCAGGTTCCGCCGGTCATAGACCTGGCCGATCAGCGAGTGCGCCTTGCGCGCCTGCATGGTTTGCTTCACTACCGGGCTCATCAGTCCGGGATCGCGGGTCTCCTCACGAACGCCGCCTCGGTCATTGCCGCGGCAACCATCAGCCCGTCGCTCGCTACTCACCCGACCCACCGTCTGACTCGCCCTGCCCAGCGTGACCCCTTCCCCCTGAACGACACCTTTTGGGTCGCCGTCCCGCCGTCCCACACGAGGACGATCCCGGGGCTTTTGTTCTGCCCCGGTTCCTGAGTACCGTGGGTCACTCCGACTTCTCGCACGGCATCCCCAGCGATTTCGCCTTGCGGCTTATACGCCCAGGTACCCAGCCCCGTCAGGCCGGGACCATACGAGATCTCCCGGGGTAACGCGTGTTGCTTTCCCACCGTGCCGCCCGCAAACACCTTGTTGCGTCCAGGCTCCCCAAGTACTTCCTTCGCCTCCGTAATGCAGGCTCGGTATCGCCTGGATCTGGCCGACCGGTTCGCCGAAAACTCGGCTACGGCCCGGCAGTTCGCCTCAAACCCTTCAGACCCCACCTCACGATGGGCGCCCTGTCCTGCGCCATCCAACCAGAGCCAGCCCGGCACACACCAGCAGCCAGCACCCGGAAGGCAGCAGGCGCTCATCCCGGCGGTTTCCCCAACCGGCGCCCATCCCCCACTCCCATCGAGCCTCGCTTGCATCCCGTTCTCGTTCCTCTGATCTTCCTGCGCCCGGCGAGGCATTACCCCCGCCTTTGGCTACGGACCCCGCTTGGGGCCGGTCCGACTGGACTTCCACCAGCTAGCAACACGGCCAGCCCGGCGCACAATACGACCCCGTCGGACTCCCGCTGCCCTCCGCCCGACTTCACCATCGGCTTATACGAACGGTCTTTGCCTGACAAGGCCAGGCAGACGGGTCTCCCTTGTTCCGCGATCAAACCACACGCGCGTGCAAGTCTCCGTACCCCGCGAGAACCCGCCACACCAATTCCGGATCGGACGTGACGGACCTGGCCTTCGCCGTGACATGACCGGCTCGGCTTCTCGATTGTTCCTTTGACGAGGCTGCAATCCCAGCCCACGCGCTCGCTCCCTCCAAAGAGGCTCTCGACACCCCGCTCAGCCCAAGGGATCTCTCCCCAAGACCGGGGCCTGCTACCGGGCGCTCCGGCGCTTACCCGGACCGGACTCTCACCGGCTGGCCTGATCCAGCTTGCAAGGCGCAACATATGAAAAGCATACTTGCTTTTACGGGACTAAAGCAAAGAATTCTTATCCGTAGGTCATCCACTCAACACTGGCCAGTTATAGGCAAGCGGCGGCCGAGCTGATCGCCATCGGGGGTGGTCCGAACTGTGCTCGTCGGATCGTCCCGAGTCCGACCCGCCACACCGGCGGTTTGGCAGGAGCGAGACTCGGGTGTCACGCAGACCTGCTGCGCGCAGACTATTGCATCCACGTAGCCGGAGTCTGCGGGCTCGCTATCGCTATGGCGACGTGCGACCCGAGGTCGCACACAACGAGTGAACTACCCGATTGGAGATCGACAGAAGATGAGGTGAGCGTGTAGTTCCAGGTCCGTGCTCGATGGCCTGTCTCCATCCTGGCGTGCGTCGTCCGGCTCCTGGCTGGCGGGGTGCGAAGCCCAGGGGTAGAGCCCAAGGGCTGCCCGCTTCTATTCGGGCGGCCACAGGCCAGGGGAAGACCGGACGGGTGAATTGCTTGAACCCTCGATGATGCCTCGTTATGCGAAGCCCCGCGTGGTGGAGTGCTGGAGTGGGATGCAGGGACTTGCCGTTGCGAAGCGGCAGGCGTCCGGCCGCCAGTCGCCTCGGTCGGAGTGAGCACCATTGTCCCCGGGGTCAGGAGGGCACCCAACTCGGTCGTGTCTCGTGCGTGCGGAACGGGGAAACCCCGTCGGGGTCCGAGCCCTTGGGTTCGGTAAGCCGACCGTGAGGAGGGCCCAACCCCCCGGCGGG
>JBMFHK010000154.1:0-4090 GCA_049976865.1 Solirubrobacteraceae bacterium
TGATCGGACGAAACGAGGCATGGCAGCTCCTCGGCTACGTGCTCGCGAACACGAGCGACACGTACGAGATCAAGCGCGTCGGATTCAGCGCGCTCCGTCGCCGCGCGACCCGCACATGGGATGTCCAGGAGTACGTGAACACGCTCGCCGGGTTCCCGACCATGAGTGTCGAGCATTGGCGAAAGGACTTCGCCGAACTCCTCGCGGAAAACGCAGGGAGGTTCGCTGCCTCCCAGGAGAGCACCATCTGGCTAGTGGACGGGGACCGGATACGCATCGCTCAGCCGACCGGAGCCGGTAATGACGAGGCTCAGTAGAACAGCTGCCAAGAACATCCGGCAACTTCCGAGGGTTTCGTTGGCAAGGTGGTTCCGCGACCAGCACGTCCACGGTAGCCTCCGTCTTAACGAGAAGAGCCCCGGCGGCGACCTCACGAAGGCCGAACCCGTCAGGGCTCTCCCGGAGGCCCTGGTCGCGGTTCCTCCTTACGAGAGAGGTTGCTGAGGCCAGGGCCACACCCAGTAGCGGCACGATTTACCTGCTCACGCCACTACTTCTCAGAGCCTACGGGCCAAACGGACGAAAGCCAGTGGAGCGCGGGCATAGATGTCGCAAAGCGCGAGAAAAACCGCGCGCCGTCGATACGAAACTCCTGCTACTCGGCAGATTTGCCGCTCGCGGGACATTCAACGGCTTCGTGAACTCGATCGACCCCGCGACCGGAAAAGCCATATCACCGCATCTGGTGACGGTGCGGGTATCCCGAGACAGCTTCCGCTTGCTCGATCTCGCCAATGTTGAGCCGGGTGCATGCCTGAAGGGTCTCAACGCTGGAGTCTCAAAAAGCCCAACCGAATTGCTGCCGGTCCGTCCCATCCTCGAATTCGACATGGTCGATCCGCGGTTCGTTCAGGAAACGGACGTCCTCAGCGAGTTGGACCAGCGACCGAACCTAATGGAGCTCTCCCCAACGGAGTTCGAGTCGCTCGTCACCAATCTGTTCGAGAAGATGGGGCTTGAGACACGGCAGACACAAGCATCACGAGACGGCGGCGTGGACTGCGTCGCCTACGACGCCAGGCCGATCCTCGGTGGCAAGGTCGTGATCCAAGCCAAGCGCTACAAGCACACCGTTGGCGTGAGCGCGGTGCGAAATCTGTTCGGCACTATGCAGAACGAAGGCGCGTCAAAAGGCATCCTCGTCACGACGAGTGGCTACGGGAAAGCATCGTTTCAGTTCGCAGACGGAAAGCCCCTCGAACTCCTGAGCGGGACACACCTGCTCTATCTCCTCGCCGAGCATGCAGGTCTCGAGGCATGCATCGAGCCGCCCGAGGACTGGGTCGACCCGATAGACGACATCGCCACCGACGAAGCCCAAGTAGAGACCGCTTAGACGGCACGACGGGCTGTCAGCGATCCGCTGAACAGCGCGCAATGCGCACGGGGAGCTTGCGATCGCTTTCATGTTTCCATGCCCGCGCTGGACGGTTGCGCTTTGGCGACGATCAGCGCTGCCCGTCGCACCTGACTGCCGTATCACGGCTCATGCAGAATGCCTTGCCTTCTGAAGCCTCACCTCAGAGTCAGAGAGCGACCGGGTGCAATCCCGGTCCGGTCGGGGCGGTCGTCATTGCTTTCCACTCGCTGCCGGAAGCGCTCTAGCGAGGAGCGCGGAGATCCCGTCCACCTGCTGGGTGTCCAGCTTTCCCGGGCGGGCAGCGAGTTTGCCGATGTGCACCGGGTCGTCGACGCTGATTAGTCCTTCGCGTGCGCGGCTGTAGTGAAAGAGGCTGCGGCGCATGAATGGGAAGCAGAGCGCGCCGACAACCGGCACGTTCTCATGACCGTGGCGGTCGAGGACCGCAGCGACCTGTTTGACTTGGCGTTCGACCGCGTCGAGTTGGCTCGTGCGGTCGCGTCCATTGATCAGCAGTTGCTCTCGGCGGTTGACGATCCCGGTCTTTGACAGCCGTACTTGACCGCGGCTGCTCTTGGTGTCGATCACTGTGACGCCGCCAGGGCCGATGGCGATGTGGTCGATGTTCGCGCGACCGTGACCGGGGATCCTCCGGTCGTGAATCACAATCACACTGGTGCGGCGCAGGCGTAGGTCGAGCACTTGTGCTGTTGCGGCTTCGCCATCGGCTCCTTGCTGCCAGGCGTGGATGTTTTGCGGCTCGCCAGCCAGTGCCGCGACGAGTGAGCCGAGAGGCCCGTATCGCTTGCGCACGTGATCGCGCCGGGCTTGCGCTCGTCGTTGGTATTCGCGCCGGGCGCTTGCACCGGCGGCGTTGCTGTCCGGTTTGGTCTCGATCCGCGACATTTCTTGACCGTGGCTCTCGCGGCGGCAGATCAGATCGCGTCGTGGCGGGCATCTGTCTTTCACAGTGCCTCCGGGTCAATCTCTTGATTGCGCAGGCCTTCGTGGTTCTCCTCGCAGGGCGTAGGGGCCAGGTCCGGCAGTGCGTTCTCGGCGTGCACGGCGATCTCGCAGGCATGTCGTTGACTTGTCGGAGCGATCCTCGCGGGCGTTTGTTGTGGCAGGACGAACGGCTCAATGTTGGCGATCGCAGGGTCGCCGGCAAGCGGCGTGTAGATCACGGCCTGTCCTCGCCGCAGCGCGCTGAACACGTCGGAGCCGATCCGGAACTCGCGCACACGCCTGGCGCTGCCGCGCCCGGCGTGCCGGTTGCCGTCGGTTGCCTGTGTCTGCTGCCAGAGCGCGCGGGTGCCCATCAGCTTCGCCAGCCAGTCCCGACTCTCCGGCGCCGTTTGGCGGTGCGCAACGATCCCAGAGAAGTTGTCGGTCAGGCTCGCCAGAAGCCCCGGTTGCGCGCTGAGCGCCTCAATGTCGGCGGCCGACTGGGTGATGACTACGACCTGGCCGCCGTGTGAGCGGCCGCGCTGCAGGATCGCTACACCGCGTTGGGCGGCCATCTTGATCACCGCACCGAACTCGTCAAGCAGGAGCGTCCAGGGCGCACCTGCCTGTTCAGCGGCATCGTGCAGGTCGGCGAGCGCGAGGACTGACAGGGCTGCGGCTTCGTCGGGCATCGTGTCGGCATGGGTGCGCCACATCACTACCGCCCGCTGTCTGAGTGCCTCGACAAGCCGTACCGCGACCGTCTCCCCATCGCTGGTTACGCGCGGCGTGACTAGCTGCCGGCCGGCCAACGCGAGTGCAACCTCAAGCCGGTTCGCCCCGCCGGCGAGGTCCTTGAGTCCCTGAGGGCTGTGAACGTAGCGCCCGTGCTCGGTGGCGCGCCGGATCAGCTGCGCATGCTGCACAGACAGCTGTTCGGCGATCGCGAGGATCGAGGGGTAGCGCAGTGGCTGGCAGCAGTCGATCAGGAATGGGACCGATGGTGGCCAGCGGTCGGAGGCGTGCAGCACCTTGCAGACGATGTCCAGGTGGCGGCGCAGCGCGTCGTAGTAGTAGGGCTCGGATTGGCGCACCGGTTCAACGCACCGCGCGGCAACACCGTCGGGCGTGCCCCACAGCGGCTGCCACCGATCGGTCGCGTGATCCTGGGAGTCAAACAGGATGAATGGCACCCCGGCCGCGGCGGCCAGCAGCTGCATCTGCTCCACGTCCTCCTCATCACCTTTCTGATCCAGTACCAGCAGTGCGGCGTGCTGTGCCAGTGTTCGCCCAGCGATCAATCTCCTGGCTGTGGTCGTCTTGCCCGCGCCGGTGGCACCGAACATCACGACGTGCTGCCCGTCGCCGAGCGGAAGCCGCGGGCCGCGGTCGCGCTCGCTTGTCATTGAGACGTAGGCAATAGCACTCGGCCATGGCCGCTCGCGAACGAGTTCTCCCTGCCCGCGCAGATACACGCGTCCCTGATCAGGGCGGGCGGGCGCTGGCTGCCAGATCCAGCGTCTGGAGAGCTCGTGGTTGCGCAACTCCTCTCCCGCCCCGAGATCGCTCATCCGCCAGCGCCGTCCCGCCGCAGCGCCCGCCACGCCGGGCGCTGCTGCCGGCAGCAGCACGATCGCCGCCGTCCACCACCGAGCAGCAACGACCGCACCAAGCGCTACGACCGAGATGACCGCGAGCCCGAAGAGGTTCAGTGCCGACAGGCTG
>JBMFHK010000155.1:0-4013 GCA_049976865.1 Solirubrobacteraceae bacterium
CGCCACGTGCTTGACGCGGGGAGCAGCTTCGGCTCCGGCGGAGCCCAGCCCAGCGAGCGCATCCTGCTTGAGTTCGTTTCCGCCAACCCCACCGCCGTGTTGGTTGCAGCAAGCGGCAGACACGCCGCCTACGGCGACTCGCTCGCGCGCATCCTCCAGCACCACGGGCACCGCGTCTCACGCGAGTACTACTTCAATGACGCGGGGTCACAGATCAGACGTCTGGGCGAGTCAGTCCAGGCCCGTGCCGCCGGCCAGGAGCCACCTGAGGACGGCTACCAGGGTGACTACGTGTTTGACCTGGCAAAACAGATCGACGGTGCCGCCACAGCGCCAGTGGATGAGGTGGCCGCACGAGCCGTGGCGATCCTGCTTGCGCAGATCAAGCAGACGCTGGTCCGCTACCGAGTCAGCTTCGATACCTTTTTCAGCGAGCGGACCCTCCACGATGGTTCCCCGAGCCAGCTGGAACAGGCGATCGACCAGCTGCGCTCAGCCGGACACGTATATGACCATGAGGGTGCCGTGTGGTTGCGGACCACCACCTTTGGGGATGACAAGAATCGCGTCCTGGTCCGTTCGGACGGCCAGCCCACCTATTTTGCGGCGGATGTCGCATACATGGCCAACAAGCGCGCACGCGGCTACACGCGCCAGCTGCTGCCCGTCGGCGCTGACCACCACGGCTACGTAGCCCGCCTGAAAGCGGCTTTCCAGGCCCTCGGCAACGACCCGGAGCTGCTCGAGCCGCTGATCATCCAGTTCGTGCACCTGGTCGAGGGTGACGAGCGCACGGCGATGTCCAAGCGTCGCGGTGAGTTCGTGACACTGGACGCGCTGATCGACCAGATCGGCGTTGACGCCACACGCTACTTCATGCTGCAGAGTTCACATGACCGCACGCTGGACCTCAATCTGGACCTGGCGGGCTCCAAGTCAGCCGACAACCCGGTTTACTACATCCAGTACGCGCATGCGCGAATCGCATCGATGCTCCAGCGGCTCGGGTACCAGCGCGTACAGGAAGCGCTCGCGCATGGTGCCCAGTGGAGCTCGCCAGCGGGCGAGCTCCAGGTCGCAGAACGGGACCTGATCAAAAAGCTGCTGGCACTACCGGAGGAGATCGCCGAGGCGGCCGAGCAGCGGGCCCCGCATCGCATCGCGGCCTACGCTCTCGAGCTGGCACAAACGTTCACCGTCTTCTACCGGGACTGCAAGGTCGTCGGTGCGGAGCCCGCCACAGTGGAATCACTGCGCATCGCACTGTGTGTCGCCACCAGAACCCAGCTTGCGGTGGTCTTGGGCCTGCTGGGGGTCAGCGCCCCCGACGCAATGTAGGCGCCGCTCGGCGACACCACCAGCTAAATGGTCAGGCCAAAGCCGCTCGTAGGCGGACCGACCAGAACCTGCACCCCGTACTGATCGACCATGGAGATCTTGATCTGAGCCATGCTCAGGCCGCGGGCCACCAAACCGCTGAGCGTGTTTTTTGTCGGCGATCGCCTGAGGAGAGCTGACCTCCGCCAGCGGTTCGTGGCAGGTCGTGCACATGAACGGGGCAACGGCTGTGCTATAGGTAACCGCGCTCGCCGCGCCCGCTTGCGCGGCGAGCGGGCCAGCCAGCGTCACGGCGACAAGCACTCCGATGAGCGCACGCCACAACGCCATGCTCACACCAACCTTGGGCCGCGCGCCCGGCCCAGCGCGTCGTTCAGCCAGCCCCAGGTGAGCTCGTTGGGCAACTGTGCCTGCACCCTTCCCTGGCGGTTGAGAATGAACGTTTCCGGCACACCCCTGACCCCGTAGGCCTGCGCCAGCGTCCCGCTCGGGTCACGGATCACAGGAAAGGCCAGGCGGTAGCGGGACAGGTAGCTGCGGGCGTCACCGATGGAGTCATCATCAGTAACCCCGAGCACGGTACCACCGTGCGCAGCCAGAATCCGCTGGGCACGCGCGATCAGCAGCGCCTCCGCCTGGCAGCTCTGGCACCAGCCGACGTAGAAGTTGATAAGCGCCGCCTTCCCCCGCGCAGGCTCGCAATCGTCCGTGTCCCAGTGCTGCTACCAAGCAGCGGCATGGCCATGTGCGCATCGGGGGCGGGCGGAAGATGCCCGGCCTGCACCTGACTCTCAAGCGACTGGTTCGCACCCTGGCTGGACACGCCAAAAGCCAGCAGGGCGAGCAAGCCCAACGCTGCCGCAACAATCCCGGCTAGCACCGCAAACCTCCGAACACGCACCAGGGTAGCCAGGCTGCGTCTGCCTTGCGGCACCCATACAATGAACGCGAAGGCGCGAACGTAGCTCAGTTGGTAGAGCGTCGGCTTCCCAAGCCGAAGGTCGCGGGTTCGAGGCCCGTCGTTCGCTTTCCGGAAAGTCCCTCAAACTCAGCATGATTTGCATTGGGTAGACATCCGGAGCGCCCCACCGCCTACTCAATCGACCGAACCCACACGGTCCCGACAAGCCGGGCGTCGCTGCAGGAGAGGACCAAGCCGTAGGACGCGAAAACCCCGCAAGGGAGCACCAAGCCACACGTGGGGAAGGAAATCCACCGTGGCGGGGGACTTCCTTCCCCACGATGCGGGCGGGTCGGCACGACGACGCGCCGACCGCAGCGGACGGCCGTTGTTCAAACCACGACACAGGCAACCACGAACAGAGCCAGCAGCAGAAGACGTATTTAATCCACAGCGGAAGCTGCCTAACACAAGCATGGTAGAATCCGCCCGGCCTAGCAGCAACTAGTGACCGCACTCAAATTACGAGACACTGATCATGAACGCAATGCACCGCCCATGTATTGGCTTCTCGCAATAACGTGTTTTACCCACGAGTCTCGGAGTCCCTGCGTGCGTAGCGACGTAACTAGCTAGGAAGGGCTTTTTCGACGTAAGCTTGACGGCCGTGCCTTGGACTATCAACACCGGAAATTGGACAACATTTTTCTCTCTCGCGGAACTGACGACAAACCGCTTCCCGCGGCCGAGGACGACGTGGACAGGTGGACAGGTGGATAGCCAATTGTTCCCCCGCAAATCGTGGCGGCGTGCGTTGTCGAAGCCGTCAACGTATATATCGAGCCACACAGATTGGTGCGTGTCGACACCACCACTGTTTTCGGTTTCGAACTGACACTGCCGCAGCCGACGAGTAGTGCCGCCGTGGCGAACATTGCTGCGAGGGTGCGTGTCAATTGGCCGAGGCGCAGTGCTCTGCTCATATGTCGCCTCCAATCGCTCAAACGGAACTCGCGCCTTCAGACCGAATCCAGCATCAAAGCAATCAAGCGCATGGATCTACCTGCGTACACTAACTCCGAGTCCGTCACCTAGCCGCCGCAGGACTCGTGCGTAATGGTAAATGATCCGCCACTGATTCCGCCCACGGAGCCATAGCCAGCCATGGTGTATTCCGTGGTAGGGTCCATGGCAGCGAAGCCCCGGCCAACAAGTGAAGCCATGCTCACAGACTCAAAGTTGAGTAATGAGAAACCGAGCCGCATCTCGGTGATGGCTTCAGTCACACTCCCGTCATAGTTGTCGGTGCCAGCGTAGTAGTAGTTATTGCCTCCGAAGCCCATGTCATAGCTCCAAGTGTTGCCGCCGTCATAAAGAACATCGGAGATGACCTGCGAGCTGGCAGGTGCTGTAACGCCGAGAAACGCGGGACCCGCCGGGAGATTCTCAAAGAACAACTGGTGAAGCGCACCGCTGTCCATACCGCTGACGGTTCCGCACTGCCCAAGAGCGTTCGACTTCTGGCCGATCCCATCCCAGAACCCCACTGCCGGATCTGAACAATGAGTGACACCCAAGGTTGGCTCGTAGTAGGCAAGCCAAGTCTCGGTCCAGCCGGATCCTGATTGCTGGTACCCTGACCAGTCATCGGTGGGCTTACGCTCAGGGCCGGCACCAAGCTTGAGCCTGCGCTTGATCCGACAGACGTAGTCATCGATCCGCTCAGACCTAATTCAGTGAGTAGGGCCGGGTTTGGTAGCGCTCGGCCGGATTC
>JBMFHK010000156.1:0-3837 GCA_049976865.1 Solirubrobacteraceae bacterium
CCACAAGGTGCTCGCCTCGGTCGGATCGGTTGGGGATGCCTACGACAAGGCGTTTGTTTCATAGTGCACCTCCTGGGGTTGTTTTGATGTGTTCTCGGTTTGCGAGGCGTTGGCCGAGGTGTTTGACGAGTCTCGGGTCGTCGGGGTCGGGTGGGTCGTAGAGCTGCTCGTTGCGATCGTTGGCCTTGTGGCTGCTGAGCAGGCCGGCGCGGGCCCAGGCCTTGATGGTGTGGTGGTGAACGCCGAGCTGCTCGGTGATCTCGCTGAGGGTGAGCTTGCCGGTGGCGTGCAGGCGTGCTTGGTGGCTTTTGAGCCGGTGGCTGTTGCTGAGGCGTTTGACGAGATGGCCTGTGAACTGTTTGCCGTCGTGGGAGCGCAGCTCGCGGTGGTTGAGGATCTTGGCGGTCTCGCCCTCGGTGTGTTGGTCGAGCAGCCGGTCGATCTGGGCGATCACCTCGGCTGTGGTTTTGCGCTGCTCACTGATCGGGGTTGGGAGCGGTAGCGTGAGGCTGGTGCTCTGCCCGCCGCGGAAGCGGACGTGGAGGTGGATCTCCTCGGTCCGGTTCAGGGTGACGTCCTCGATCAAAAGCCGGGCGATGCGTTTGCGCTCACGCGCGGGGGTGGCGGGATCTGACCACAGCGCCGGGAAGTCGGCGGCGAGCTGCCTGATCCTGGCCTTGTGCTGCTCGGTCAGCTGAGCGTGAGCGGTCTCGGTGTCGCGCTGGTAGTCGTCTTGGGCGTCGTTGAGTTGACGGAGCTTGTCGTTCCAGTCCGCTTCGAGGGTGTCGGCGACCAGGCGGTTTGAGGGGTCCACGGCGAGGTAGCGGCGGCGGGCGAGCTCAGCATGCTGTTGGGCGCGCTGCACATGGCTGGCCCGTAGTGCGTCGGCTTCGTCGGCGCGTTGCTCGAGCTCGGCTTGGACGGTGAGCGCGACCTCCAATGCGAGCGGGGTGACGGTTTCCAAGAGCAGCTGGCTGATCGTCTGATCGACACGCTGGCCGGGGATCGTCTGGCACTGCCCAGTGTGGTGCTGGATGTTGGCGCGGATGCAGCGGTAGTCCGGGACGAGTTCGCCGCGACGCTGGTGGTATTGCACGCTCATCCGGTTTCCGCAGCGGCCGCAGATGACGATGCCTTGCAGCAGCGCGGGGCCTTCGCGCGCGGGGCCGCCGACACGGTCCTGACCGTGGGCGCGGGCGTTCTCGGCGAGCGTGTGCTGGTTGTGCTCGAACTGCTCGAAGGTGAGATAGCCGGGGTGGCTGTCGGGGATCAGTGCTGTCCACTGCTCGCGCGGGAGCTGGTGTGAGGTCATCTTCCCGTCCGGGGTTTTTCGGTTCCGCCGGCGCCCATACGCGAACGCGCCCGCATAGCGGGGGTTGTGCAACGCGCGTAGCACCCGCCAGTGTGCGGGCTCGACCCACGCAAGCTCACCGGCCAGGTGGCCTTTACGGATCCGGGTTGGGAACAGCAGCCCCTCGCGCGTGAGCTCGTAGACGACCGCGCGCGCTGACCCGGTCCGTGCAAACGTCGCGAACACGTGGTGCAGCGCGTTCTGCACGCTGCTGTCAGGATCAAGCACGACCTTTCCGGACGGGTCATAGACAAGGCCGACGGGGAGCGGCATCTGCAGCTCACCGCGGCGGGCTTTGGACAGGATCCCGCCCTGCAACCGGGCGCGGATGAAATGCAGCTCGGCTTCGGACATGGTGCCTTTGAGGCCGAGCAGCAGCCGGTCGTTGAAATCGCTCGGGTCATAGAGCCCGTCCTCGTCGCAGATCAGCGTGCCTGATAGGCCGCAGATCTCCAAGAGGCGATGCCAGTCGGCGGAGTTGCGCGCCAGGCGTGAGACCTCGAGGCCGAGCACGATCCCGGCCTTCCCGAGACCAACCTCAGCCACGAGCCGCTGGAACCCCTCACGATCAGCCGCGCACGCGCCTGACTGCCCCTGATCAGTGTCGATCACAACGATCCGCTCCACCGGCCAGCCCATCTGGATCGCGCGCTGGCGCAGCGCATACTGCCGCTGTGTGGACTCCGTGTTGTGCATCACCTGGCGCAGCGTTGACTGGCGCACATACAGAAACGCGGTTCGTTGCAGATGCTCGGCGGTGACCTTCCCCGCGACGTTCGACGCCATGACGCTGCTCATTGGTGTCTTCCTTTCAGACCGGTCGTTGTTGTTCATGCCGCTGCCGCGCACGCGAGTGCCATGCTCGCCAGCACGCTGACGATCTCCCGCTCAGCGACCGTTGCGCCGGCGGGCACGGCGGGCACGGCGGGCACGGCGGGCACGGCGGGCAACATTGACGCGCGCGGTCCGGGCGCGGTGCTCTGCCACACGCGCGTCCACGCGCTGAGACCGCGGTGCTCAAGCAGCGCAAGCCCGAGCCGCGCGCCGCCTGGTCCTCCCGCGAGCGCCTGGCCGCGCAGCTGCTCATACCGGTCGACATCACCACGGCTCGCGGTGGGCTCATCGATCGCCCTCCTCTCGCGGACGGTCCGCGCGCGCGAGCGCCCGCTCGATCGAGCGGCGATGCACCCTGACGTCGAACCGCTCCGCGATCAGCTCAACAAGACCGGCTGAGCGCAACCCAGGATCGCCGGCGAGACGCTCCCGTGCGAACGACACCACCTCGTCGCTCAGCTTGTGCGCCCGGCGTGGTCCCGGACGCGCCGGCAAAAGCCCGGCCAGCCCGCCCGCGTCCAGCGCCGCGGCCGCCTCATAGAACGACGGGCGTGAGAACCCGAACTCTTGGGCTGAGCGTGCGACCGTGTCGCCATCGACCCGGACGCGGCGGACCATCTCGTACTTCACCTGCACCAGATCACGCGGGTCAAGGAACTCCGAGGCCGCGAAGCGCTCATCACGAACCGCCTCAGGCCGCGGGTTCAAGCTCCGCTCCGCTCTAAGCGCCTGAACCTTCGGATCCTCACCCTCGCCGGCCACCGCAACCTCCCTCAAATAGTGTTAGGGGCATTATGCCGCCGCTGTCGGACGGAACTATCCACAAGACGACTCAAATCCCGCATACACAGAGCCTGCGCGTCCTCATAGGAACACGAGCCGGGGCGCTTCCGCCCAGCTGACGGCATAATTGCCCTTACGCTAGTGGCGTAATTCGCCTTACACCTCGTCGCCCGGCGCCACCCGGCAAAGACTGTCGATCAGCTCACCAAGCGCCACCAGGTCCACGACCCGCAGCGCGCTACGCCCGCCCGAGACCGCAACGAACGGATCCGGTGCCGCAGCGTCCGTCCACCCCGTGGGCAGTGACCGCTGGGCGCCGTCCTCATCGAAGAAGAACACGCGATCCTCCCCCCACGCCTGCCGGATCCCGACCAACACGAACGCTCGCCCCACCCACGGGTGGAACGGATGCGTCACAACAACTCGCTGCTCACCATCGCGACTGAGCGCAGTTGACGGCGATCGCCAACGCGATGGCCGAGAGCTTCGTGGACACGTTCAAAACGGAGCTGATCAAAGACCGTGTGTGGCAAACCCGCGCCCAGCTCGAGCTCGCGATCCTCGAATACGTCGACTGGTTCAACAACCGCCGCCTGCACGAGTCCCTCGGCGACATCCCACCCGTCGAGTTCGAGACCAACTGGCAGACGTCAGCCAGCCGCGGCCAGCCAGCGGCCGTCGATGTCCCGGCCTGCGATCACACCAGCATCGACATCACACGGCCGGGCCAAAACGGCTCCCAGGAAGAACCGGGTCCCGCTAAGACCGCGCCCAACCAGTCAGCTGACGAGAGCTCCCAGGCTGGTCTCTGTGACGAGATAGTGTTGACCACTACCAACCCCCCAAAAACCTACTAACCACGTCTCCGT
>JBMFHK010000157.1:0-3814 GCA_049976865.1 Solirubrobacteraceae bacterium
GGCCTGGCCGCGAACCTGCCGCACACGCTGACCGCGGGCCTGCGCGCCCACGGCGTGCCGCTCGCCAAGGCCGCCGCGATCGGCCACATCCCGGCGGTGTCGGTGCTGTTCTCCGCCTTCCTCGGCTACAACCCGGCGCGCAGCCTGCTCGGCGCCGGTGTGCTGAGCCATCTGAACGCCCACAACGCCGCGGTCCTGACCGGCCGCTCCTTCTTCCCGGCGCTGATCGCCGGGCCGTTCCGCGACGGCCTGCACACCGCCTTCGTGTTCGCGATCGTCGCCTGCCTCATCGCCGCGGTCACCTCCGCCATGCGCGGCGGCGTCTACCACCACGGCGGCCAAGTGCAGGCCGCCGACGGTCTCGTGGGCGCGGGCGAGCGGCACCCCGGCGCCCCGGCCGACCTGGAGCTGGACGCCACCCCCGCCGGGCGCGCATAGCCCCGCCAGCGTGCGGGTCAGGACAGCATTTCGAGGCTTGTGTGCCTGCCCGATGTGTGGGTCCGCGACGTTTGGTTTGAGCCGGGCCGGATGCTCGTGGAGGTCGCCTTGAAGCGCTGGCGGCTGGTCTGTCCGGAGTGCGGGTATGCGACTCGAGTAGCCGGTCGGCACGCTGAGCCCAGCGAACCGGCCGTTAAGCTCGTCGCATGCGCAGAGGGGTACCATGGCCGCTGCCGCCCTGGGCCCGAGTGGCCGGTCTCATGTTCGGGGTGGGGTGGGGCGCGAACCAGTTCTCCCCGCTGCTGCTCGCCTACCAGATCCATCGGGGCGTCTCGGAGACGACGGCGGACGCGCTGTTTGGTGTCTATGCGCTCGGGCTGATCCCGGCGCTGCTGATCGTCGGGCCGATCTCCGACCGCCGTGGTCGTCGAACCAGTGTCATCGCCGCTGGGGTCGTTTCGCTGCTCGCCTCGCTGGCCTTGGTCGCTGGTAACCATGCGCTCGGGCTGCTCTACCTCGGCCGCTTCCTGGCCGGCGTGGCGAGCGGCGGCGCGTTCGCGGCCGGGACCGCCTGGGTCAAGGAGCTCCAGGCGCGCCTGCTCGGCGTCCTCGAGTATGAACTCGTTGATGCCGTTGACCAGGGCGTGCACGAGCCGTTCGCGGACCGGCAGCCTGCGCCACTCGTGGTCTGTCTTGCGCTTTGCCGCGCCGGCGTCGCGGTAGCGCTCGGCCACCTCCAGCAGGCGCTCGGTGGCGTCGTCGCGGCGGTTGAGGATCACGTCCTCGATGCGCTCGCGCAGCTCCGGGTCGATCTCCTCGTACTGCGCCAGCTGGCCGGCGTTGACGATCGCCATGTCCATCCCGGCCGCGATCGCGTGGTAGAGGAACACGGCGTGGATCGCCTCCCGCAGCGACTCGTTGCCGCGGAAGGAGAAGGACACGTTCGAGACCCCGCCCGAGACCCGCGTGCCCGGCAGGCGCTCCTTGATCTGCCAGGTCGCCTCGATGAAGGCGAGCGCGTAGTCATTGTGCTCGGGGATCCCGGTGGCCACCGCGAAGATGTTGGGGTCGAAGATGATGTCCTCGGGATCGAAGCCGGCGTGCTGGGTGAGCAGGTCGTAGGCGCGCTCGCAGATCGCCACCTTGCGCTCCACCGTCTCGGCCTGCCCCTCCTCGTCAAAGGCCATCACCACCACCGCCGCGCCGTAGCGACGGATCTTCCTGGCCGCCTGCAGGAACGGCCCCTCACCCTCCTTGAGGCTGATCGAGTTGACGATCGCTTTGCCCTGCACGCACTTGAGCCCCGCCTCGATCACGCGCCACTTGGAGGAGTCGATCATGATCGGCACGCGCGCGATCTCCGGCTCGGAGGCGACCAGGCGTAGGAAGGTGCTCATCGCCTGTTCGCCGTCGAGCAGGCCCTCGTCCATGTTGACGTCGATGATCTGGGCGCCGTTTTCGATCTGCTCGCGGGCGACCGCCAGTGCGGCCTCGTAGTCGCCTGCCTGGATCAGGCGCTTGAAGCGGGCGGAGCCGGCGACGTTGGTCCGCTCGCCGATGTGGATGAAGGTCGCGCGGGTGTCGGTACCGGTGGCCATCAGCGTCACTTGTCGTTGATTGTGGGTTGCTTGCTCAGGTTGCGGCAAACGGCTCGAGCCCGGAGAGCCGGAGCGTGGGTTTCAGCTCGGGGACCGGCCGCGGCGGGATGCCGGCCACTGCCTGAGCGATGGCGCGGATGTGCTCCGGTGTGGTGCCGCAGCAGCCGCCGACGACGTTGACCAGCCCTGCCTGCGCCCACTCGCGCAGTTGGGCGCTCATTGTTTCCGGGTTGTCCTCGTACTCGCCGAGCTCGTTGGGCAGGCCGGCGTTGGGGTAGGCGGAGATCAGCGTGTCCGCAGCCGCCGCCAGCTGCGCCAGGAAGGGCCGCAGCTGCTCGGCCCCGAAGCCGCAGTTGAGGCCGACCGCGAACGGCTCGGCGTGGCGTACCGAGATCCAGAAGGCGTCCATCGTCTGACCCGAGAGCGTCCGGCCGGAGCGGTCGGTGACCGTCCCCGAGATCCAGATCGGCAGCTCGACGTGGCCTTCGTCGCGCAGGTCGAGGATCGCCTTGAGCGCCGCCTTGGCGTTGAGCGTGTCGAAGATCGTCTCCACGAGGAAGAGGTCGACGCCGCCCTCGTAGAGGCCGATCACCTGCTCGCGGTAGGCGTCGTAGACCTGGTCGAAGTCGACGCTGCGGGCACCCGGGTCGTTGACGTCGGAGGACATTGACAGGGTGCGGTTGGTCGGGCCGATCGAGCCCGCCACCCAGCGGGGCCTGGACGGGTCGCCGGCCGTCACGGTGTCGGCGACGCGCCGGGCCAGTGTCGCGGCCGTGAGGTTCAGCTCGCTTGCCAGATGCGCTGTGCCATAGTCGGCCTGGGCGATCGCCGTTGAGCTGAAGGTGTTGGTCGAGACGATGTCGGCGCCTGCGTCCAGGTAGTCGCCGATCAGCTTGGCGATCAGCTCCGGGCGGGTGAGGCAGAGGATGTCGTTGTTGCCCTTGAGCGGCTGCGGGTGGCCCGCCAGACGCTCGCCCCGGAACTCTTCCTCGCTCAGCTGGTGCTGCTGGATCTGCGCGCCCCAGGCGCCGTCAAGTACCAGGATGCGCTGGGTTGCAGCCTGTTGGAGCATGGCGACGCGGGCTTCGCGTGCGTGCACTGCGGCGCCGGTGGGCGGCTGCGGGGTGCGGGGCTGTGGAGCCTGGGTCCGCGGGGTGCGGGGCTGTGGGGCCTGGGTCTGCGGGGTGCGGGGCGCGTCGGTCATGCTGCGCTCCGTGCCGGCGCGGCGCCGACCCCGAGCAGGCGGCAGACCGCCAGCGCGAGGTCGCTCTGGTTGAGCGTGTAGAAGTGAAACTCGTCAAAGCCCTCCTGCTCAAGGCGCTCGACCTGTGCGGCGGCCACGATCGCGCCGGCCAGCTTGCGCGCCTGGGGCTCGTCCTCCAGGCCTGCAAAGCGCGCCTCCAGCCAAGGCGGCAGGGATGCGCCACAGCGGTTCGCCATCCGCGAGACGGCCTGGAAGTCGGTCGCAAGCAGGATCCCAGGGACGAGCGTGAGCGGGATGTCGGCGGCGGCGAGCCGGTCACGCAGCCTGACGATCGCGGCGGTGTCAAAGCAGAACTGCGTGATTGCGCGGGTGGCGCCGGCTTGCGCCTTGGCGGCCAGCACGCGCAGGTCGTCCAGGATCGACTGCGATTCCGGGTGTGGTTCGGGGTAGGCCGCGACGCTGATCTCGAAGGCGTGGCTGCGCCTGATGCCCGCGACCAGCTCGGTCGCGGTCTGGTAGCCATCGGGCTGGGCGGCGAAGCGCTCCTGGCCCGCGGGCGGGTCGCCGCGCAGCG
>JBMFHK010000158.1:0-3804 GCA_049976865.1 Solirubrobacteraceae bacterium
GCGCCGTCCAGCAAGCATGGGCCGACGCCAACCTATGAACTGCGAAACCCGAGTCAGCAAGAGTGTCGACGCTGGCTCAGTGGGCCGATGCAGCTTCTCTTCGGTGGCGATGGCTACTTGCTACGACGGCATGATCGCCGCGATCTAGGACGATCCAATGGATCGCCACGTCGTAGTCGTCCGTATCGGACGCCGCGGGGCGAGTGCATGGGCGACCGACCGTTGCAGGACCAAGCGAGGTCTCCCTGGGAAGTGCTAACAGTCGATGATCGGGAGTGTCTGATCGAGGCGTGTGAGATCGCCGCGATCAGAGGTGATGATCGTTGCGGTGTGTCGTCGTGCGGTGATGACGATCGAGGCGTCAACAATGTCGCTGGTCTGGGTTGCGCCACACAGCCGGCCGGTTGCCCGTGAGACCTCATCCGTCAGGGCCTCAACTGCGACGTCGGTGGCTCCGAGCAGGCGTGCGAGGAGCGCTTGGCGTGAACTGTCTCGCCACGTCTGTGCGACGACACCGGCTGGCACCACGAGCGCGTGACCGTCGAGTCTTGCCGCCTCGATGACAGCGACCGTGGAGCGATCGTCACGCGCAATCGCGATGAGCGCGCCAGCGTCGAGGACGAGCGTCAACGCGACCCTGCTTCGGCAAGCCGCTGGCGTGCATCAGCGAGCTCCTGCGGGGTGAGTGGCCCGCCGCTGCTGTCAAGGATCGCAGCTAGCACGTCTCCGAGCTCCTCGCGCTCTAGACGTACGCGTGCGGCGTCATTAAGCCACGCGCTGAGCGACTTGGCGCGACCCGCGGCGATGTCAGCCCGGGCGCGCGCGGCGACTACGGGGTCGAGAGAGATCGAAACCTTAGAAGCGGTCATACTTTTATGCTACCCATTATCCGCCTCGCTATCGCCCCCTTGCAAGGACTGAAGTCAAGCTAGCGATGGTAAAGGTGACAACTCTCGCGTTTACAGATGCACGGTGTTGGCGAGACTGAGGTCGCTTGGGGAGCCGGCGGTCAGACGTGCTTTCGGCGTGAGACGGGTAGCGCTGTCGCCGTGCGGAGTGCCTGTTTTGGTCGAGAGCGGCACCTACGGCGAGACTGCCGCCTTGGCGCCAAGGTTGCAGCGACGAGAGCATCAGTGGTTGCGAGTTGCTGTTCACCCGAGCGCTCCTCCGAATCCGACAAGCGCGAGGCCTGCGACAGATTCGGCGATCTTCATCGTGCGTTGTCCAAGCGCCCGGCGAGAGAGCGCCGTCAGGAACGCTGCGCGCGCTGTCGCTGACTCTGTGCCTGTCTCTCCGCGCGCTCTGATTCGCCAGGCGCTCCATAGCGTCCGAAGACCTAGCCAGAGCAACACCGCCGAATCAACGAGAACGAGGATGATGCGTAGAGGCCCAACGTCGGGCAATGGAGCGACGTCGGCAGCGCCTGTCGCAGCGTAGAGCCCGTCGACGAGAGCGATCGCGACTCCGATCGCAAGCCCGACCGCCCACCTATTGCGCAGTGCGTAGCGAATGAGAAAAAGCGACATCGGGCCGATCTGCGCACCGATCCCGGCACCGAGGGCGATTCCTACCAAAGCTGCGTGCATCAAATCAGCCAATCACTGACGTCGCTTCCGGGTCCACGCAGATCGAGCACTGTCTGCCGGCTTGAAAGACAAGCTTCTCGACCTCACTGTTGTCGGGATCTAGCGGGTTAGCCAGCCGGACCTGCCTGCATTCCCAAACAAGCGTCCGAGCTGAGCTTCCTGCGCCCATCGTTTGCGCGGCTTGCGCGGCAGGGATGCTTCATGCAGCTAGCGAGACTTGTACATGTCATGGGGTGTGTTGTACGCTTTCTTTATGAGCACCATTGACGTCAGCGCGGCGCGGCAGCAGCTCTCCGCGGTCATTGACCGTGCCGAGACCGAAGCGGTGACGCTGGTCAGATACGGTCGGCCTGCTGCGGTCGTTCTCAGCCCCGCGCGCTATGAGGAGCTGCTCGCAGCTGCCGAGGATGCCGAGGACGTCGCCGCATTTGATGAGGCTATGGCTGAGGAAGGCCCAAACATTCCCTGGGATCAGGTCAAGGCTGATCTTGGCTGGGCCTGATCGGTGCACTACCGAATCGAAGTGCGGCCGGCTGCCGCCCGGCAGCTGCGCAAACTCGACCCACAGACAGCCCGTCGCGTCCAAGGTGTCATCGCGCTCTTGGCCGGTGACCCGAGGCCGCCAGCCTCGCGACCACTAACGGGCCGTCCCGCTTGGCGGGTACGCGTCGGCGGCTATCGCGTGATCTACACCATCGAGGATGACCGCCTCGTCGTTGTTGTGATCACGATTGGGCACCGGCGCGACGTGTATCGCTAGCAGTCGGCATTACCTCAAGCTCGCCATCGCAGGAAGAGGAAGGCGCCCCCGGGCCTGCATTGCTCATCCGAGGCCATCTTGCCGACCGCGCCGAAACACCTGCTTGGCGCGGAAACGGCGCGCGCCGATCTTGTCAGCACGCGTGCGCGCGGAGCCTCATGACCAGCGCCTTGCCAAAGCTGCAGCACACTGACGGCGAGACCCGCATCGGCGCCAGGGCAGGCATCTTGGAGTCGCAGCCGCCAACCCTGCAACGCGCGGCCAGCAGGGCGTTGGGCGATCAGCCGAACGTGCGGCGGAGGTCCTTGATCAGGACCATGAGGTGCAGCGCATCCGTTGGTGACCGGGTGAATCCGAGGCGCTCGTAGAAGCCGGCGGCTCTTTCGTCTCGTGCGTGGACGAGCATCGCGCGGGCGCCGACGAGATCGGCGGCTTGGAGAGTCCGGATGGCGGCATCGGCCATCAGCGCGCGTCCGTATCCTTGTCCTTGCAAGGACCTGTCAACTGCAAGGCGTGCGAGCAGAATGACCCCTATCGGATGGGCAGGTATGCCTTTGGCGTGCCGTTCGGGGAGTTCGTGTCGGTTGACTGCTGCGGGCGTCAGCGCGTAGTACCCAAGCACCTGGTTGCCGTTGGCTAGAACGTAGGTTTTTGCGGTGCCGGCGCGGTCCGCGATCCGAGCGAAGCGGTGCAGCCAACGATCGAGCTCGTCGGCGCCGCTATCGAACGCATCGAGTTGGTGAACGCGCTCGAGTGGACCGATCCGAAGCTCGCTCAAGGCGCGATCAGACGGTCGCGAAGCTCACGACCGAGCCGCAGCTCTGGCAAGTCCTTCGCCGGGCGATCGAGTTCCGCGACGAACCGATCCCAGGCCTCGGAGTCAAGAACGAACTCACGTCGGTCAGCCAGCACAGTATCGGCGGCCACAGATGCCGCACGCTCGACGAACGCGCTCGTGCTCACGCCGGAAACGGCGGCCGCGCGTCGGATCCGGTCATCCGCTTCCTCGGCCAGCCGCAGGTTCATTCGCGCAGTCCTCACGATGACAGACATTGTATGCCATTTGACGGCCGAGCGCACTCGACGGTCTCGCCGCCAGGCCGGCGACCCGCATTGCCCTCGAGGCGTGCATCCTGAGGGCCGCACCAAAGCAGCTGGATTGCGCGGCAAGCGGGCAACTCGCTGACTATCGCGTCCGTGCTCGCGTACGCGCGACCGACGCGATGCCTTTGGCGACATTATGCGGCTCTCAAATCGACGGTCGCGAGCGCCACGCGCGTCGGGGTGGCGGGCTGCGAGATGTGTCTCAGCTGGGTTTAGTTAGAATAGAAGTGGATGGCAGATGATTTGCTCACGGTGGACGAGGTGGCGGCCCGGTTGCGGCTCAACCCGCAAACCGTCCGGAATAGGACAGATGGGTCCTCCATCTCAATGCAGTGACCCGGGTTGATCGCCGTT
>JBMFHK010000159.1:0-3761 GCA_049976865.1 Solirubrobacteraceae bacterium
AATCCGCACCGACGGCGGGAAGCCATCGAGGTGGGTCTTATGTCGTGTCTTCCTTCGATACCTTGGATCACTCGCTCGTTTTGAAAGCGGTCGCTCACCACACCAGCCAGCGGTGGGTCCTTCTCTATGTGCAGCGGTGGCTGAAAGCACCGCTGCAACTGGAGGACGGCACCCTCAAGCAACGAGACCGCGGAAGCCCCCAGGGCTCTGCCATCTCGCCCGTGCTGGGCAATCTCTTCCTTCACTACGCGCTGGATATGTGGATGGTCCGGGAGTTCCCGGACGTCCCGTTCGAGCGCTACGCGGACGATGAGATCCTGCACTGCAAGACCAAGGCGCAAGCTGAGGTCGTGCTCGACGCGATCATCCAACGGTTGGCGACGGTCGGTCTGGAACTGAATCTGGACAAGACTCGCATCGTGTACTGCAAGGACTCGAACCGTACCGGCTCTCACGAGCACGAGCGCTTCGATTTTCTCGGCTACACGTTCCGTCCAAGAGGCGCCTGGAACAGAAGCGGCGTGTTATTCACGAGCTTCTCCCCGGCGATCTCCGACGATGCCGCGAAGAAGATCCGGGCAACGATCCGCAGCTGGCGGCTTCATCTCAGAGGCGGGTTGACTCTCGCTGAGATCGCACGACAAATCAACCCGGTCGTGCAAGGCTGGTTGGGTCGACGGCGAGGCGCCGGGTCAGCCTTGCGGCTGGTGGTTTCCTCGCCGCCGCCCACCGAACCGGACGTGCCCATTCCTGAGCATCCGGCTCTCCACAGAACATTCGCTGGCGGATCGTTGGTGCTGGTCAGGCAGTGGCGGTCCCCGGCCGGGTGGTGGCCTGGCTTGTTGTGGGTGTCGCCCACGGGGAGGTTTGGCGGCGACCGTGGTAGCGGGTCACCGGGACCTCCGCGGGCCAGTGAAGCCGTCGTCCTTCGGGGCTGGTCCATTTGCGTCCCCAATACCGCCGCTTGATCTGTTTCCAGGTCATTTGCGGGTGCTTTCTGCGCAGCCAGCGGATAACTCGCCACCATAGGTAGTAGCTGAGGTAGCCGAAGCAGCGCTTTGCCGCGTTGTGGCGGTGGTAGTTGGTCCAACCCCGCAAAACAGGGTTGAGCGCTTGGATCAGCTGATCGAGCGAGAGGTTCACTGTGCTGCTGCTGGTCAGCGTTTTGATCCGGTGTTTGATGTCCCCGAGCGCACGGTCACTGGGGAACGTGATGGCGACGGGCGTTCGGCCTGGTCTGGGGACACGCTTGATGCGGAACCCCAGAAAGTCGAATCCGTCGTCAACATGGGTGATGGCTGTCTTCTCTGGCGAGAGCGTCAACCGCATCTGCTTTGTCATGAACTCGGCCGTCTGCTCTTTGATCGCCTCGGCCTGCGCGCGAGTGCCCGCGACCATCACCAGAAAGTCATCCGCGTAGCGGATGAGCCGGTAGGTCGCGCGTCCCCGCGCTCGATGCCAGGAGCGCTGCGAACTGACGCCGAACGCTCTCCAGGCGTTCTCGAATCGACGGTCGAGTACTGAGAGGGCAACGTTCGCAAGCAGCGGTGAAAGTATCGCCCCTTGCGGCGTGCCGGATGGTGTCGCGGTCACGGTGCCAAGTTGCGTCATGACACCGGCCGCCAAGAACTTTCGGATCAGTGCCAGCACGCGCTTGTCGGTCACCCGACAGCGTACTTGCTCCATCAGCAATCCGTGATGGATCGCCCCGAAACAGTTCTCGACGTCGCGTTCTATCACCCACTCATAACGGCCGGGTGGGTTGATGAAGCGCCGCGTTTGCTCGATCGCGTCCTGCGCTGTGCGCCCAGGCCTGAACCCGTATGAGGTCGGGCAGAAGTCCGCCTCAAAGATCGGCTCGAGCACGAGCTTGGCTGCCATCTGAACGATCCGGTCGCGCAGGGCGGGAATGCCAAGCTTCCTGACCTTCCCGGACCCGCGCTTGGGGATCTCACGCTCACGCACCGGCAGCGGCATGTAGGTCCCGTTGCGCAGCGAGTCTCTCAACTCGCCCAGCATGTTCTCCACGCCCGCCTGCTCGACCCGTTCGCGTGTCTGACCATCGACACCGGCGGTCCTTGACCCCCGGTTGCGTTTCACCCCGTCCCCCGCGACCACCAGGGTCGCGGGGTCGCAGATGAGGTTGAACAGATCACCAAAACGCGTCTGCTCGTCCTCGCCTGCCCAGCGGTGCAGCCTGGTCTGCCATCCCAGTACCCTCTGCTGCGCCAAATCCAGCGCAGGCATCGGTGCGGGCGAGTTCACGCCCGGCCTCCCGAACGGCTTCTCTTGCTGCGGTCCTGCTGTCCGCCTTTGCCATGTGGACGGCTTTCCCGTCCTCGGACTACTACGCGGACTCCGCCACCCCCCGCGCGCGTCAGCCAGCATCGGGCCTTGCCGGGCTGCCACCAGCAGTCCGGCGCGCACAGGGAGCTTCCCACGTTCACCTTGTTCCGTTTGACCGGGTCGGCAACCGCCTCTACCGCTACAGCACATCCGGCGGGCAATCGCAGTCTCCCACCGGCCACCACGCGCGGGCGCATCACCCGGGCGTGGAGCGAGCCGTCGTCCATCAGGACGGCATCGTTGCTGTCAACAGCCCATGTCCGCCAGGTTTCGGGCCGTTTGTAATGTCGAGCGGCTTCTAACACCGGATCGCTTTCGCTTTACCTTTCGGTCTCGCTAGCACGCACGCGGGCGTCTGGCAGTGCCGCCCGGCCGTCACATTGTCGGGACGCTTGACCATTGGCACGCGATCCCGCGCCACGGTCGTCCCCAGCTTCTCCAGGCCGCTGCATCAGCCCAGAGCCGGCATTCCAGCCGGCACGGATGAGATGTCCTATGTCCTTCATCTCCTTTCGCAAGGCGCCTCGTGGCGCACGATCAACTACTACGGGCGCTTCTACAAGTCCATGTTGTATCCAGTCTTCCGCCACCTCAACGACACGCTCGTGAGGTGGGCGATGCGGAAATACAAACGGCTGCGCCGCCGACCCAAGGCTGCGTGGGAGCTCGTGGCGGCCGCGAAACAGCGGCAACTCAGCCTCTTCGCTCACTGGCCGGCACACACGCAGCCGCTGGCTGGATGATGGGAGCCGGATGACGGGAGACTGTCATGTCCGGTTCTGCGAGCGCCGGGGGGTGCAACTCCCCCCGGCGACTCACCCAACTGATGTGGCTGCCTCGGCCAATCTGGCTCCGGCATTCCGGGTGATGTCTGAGTCGAGGAGGCCTTGCGACGAGTATTGGCCGTTGTGGATGTAGATGACTTTGCCGGTGTTGTCCATGGAGATGGTTGTGGGCAGCCCGGCGATCGAGGCTAGCGACGCGAATTGAGCGGTGGAGTCGCGTAGCTCGGATAGCCGACTGGGTGTTGGTGCAGGAATGCTCGGGCATCGCTGGTGGAGTCGTCTGCGTTCGCGCCGATGAAGGCGACGTGTTTGCCGTAGCGTGCTGACGCGATTGCGAAGAGGTATGGACTTCCCCGGCTTGCGAGATGCCGATCGTGAATGCTGACGCTGGCTCGTGACTTCTCCGTCGTCGTCATGGTGCGGCAAACGCAACACAGGTGATGCAGATTTTTGGCCCCGAGGCCCCTGGAAAGCGCATTCAGCTCCCTTTGAGCGAGCGCGGTGCGGGGCCGCCGCAGTCGACGCCGACCGGGCGCAACCAAAGCCCTTGGCCAGCCGGTGTGAACGAGAAGAAGACCAGCCTCGATCTTGCAGTAAGCGGCTGGGTGGGTCGTTACTGGCGCGCGGGAG
>JBMFHK010000160.1:0-3740 GCA_049976865.1 Solirubrobacteraceae bacterium
TCCCGTTATGACTCCTCCAAACCCTCACGGGATTTACGGCGGGGACCACTAAGTCGACCCGTCCGTCTGCGATGACCGCGTCAAAGATGTTGAGCGCGTCAATCATGCCCGACCCCTCCTTGAGCGTTTTCTGCTCTTCGCACGGTGACCTCCTCGCGTTATCGGCTGGTACAGCGGATCCTCCCACGGACGACGTCACAGCGGGCCAGTCGCGACCGGCCGCGCTATGGAGTTCAACGTCGCCAAACCAATCGCGAGCGGTTGAGACGTTCGCAGGTAGAAGCGATCGTCTGTGCTCCCCGGCTCTGGTCGAGATAAGCCTCGGACTCCGGTAGGTGCTGCGGTACCGTTCTATAGATGAGCGCGCTCAAGTTCAACGTGGTCTACGAGGACGCGGGTGAGGGCTGGGTCTATGCGCACGTGCCCGAACTGCCCGAGGTTCAGACTCAGGGCGAAGACCTCGAGCAGGCACGGTCGATGGTGCTTGATGCGATCTCGATGGTTCTTGACGAGCGTCGCGCCCGCGGCGAGAGCATCCCGGAGCCGGGGTGGGCGCTGGTCGAGTCGGTTGAGATTGCTGCGTGAAGAAGCGCGACCTCGAGCGACATCTTCAGGACCACGGTTGCCGGCTCCTACGAGAGGGCGGCAACCACGAGATGTGGGAGAACCCCACGACGGGTGATCGCTCGGTTGTTCCGCGCCACCGTGAAGTCAAGGCTCCGACCGCTCGTGGGATCTGCCGCCAGCTATCGATCCCGCTTCCACCGGTCCGGTGATCAGCGAGTCGCCGTGTCCCGGGTTCGGTATGGCGGCGAACGGAATCGCGACCCTACCGAGCCCGGGAGTTGCGGTGCCGTGGCAGTGCAGATGCCCGATGTCGCGTGTGGGGCTTCAGTGAAAGCGATAGCCAGAGCGTCCTGCCCGCCCGATCGGAGTGACGGATCCGTATCTGCGACGTAGTCATGATGATGCGGCCCATCCGCCAGCAGAGAGGACTGCGTTATGCGGACCAAAAGTTGTCCTAGCAGCACCCTTGGTGTGCTTGTGACGATGGCTGTTGTGCTCGCTGCTCTCGCGCTGGCCACGCTCGCCGACGGGAGGGGCCTGAGGCTCAAGCACGCATCCCTGTCGGCGTTGATCGCACTGGCTCCCGGTCGCGTTGCAGCGGGGGCGCCGATCAGCGGCAAGCTGATTCTTCAAAACATCACCACCAAGCCGAAGGTGGTGCTGAGCGGCTGCGGTCTCGACGGGCTATATGCCGTCGCGCTACGCGCGCCCGACGGATACATACAAGACCCAGTCTTCGCCCAGGTTGCCTGTCGGCACAAACAGACGCTCGTCGCCAAGCGCGGGACGACGATCTATCGGTTCAAGATCCGTGGCACCTACACGGCTTGCTCGCAAAGCCCCGACCATCACTGGCCGAAGCGATCTGAAAACTGGCTGCCGCTCTGCCTCAAGCGCTCAAGCGGCAAGCGTGAGATCATGCCGCTGCTGCCACCCGGCAAGTACGCCGCGCTGTTCTTCTCAGACGGCACATGGACAGGTCCCACGGTCAAGCCGGCGACGCTTGTCGTTACCAAGCACGGCTGACCCGTCGCCCAGCGTGAACCTCGGCACCTGATGAGGGGCTGTGGATCGCTGACCATTCCCCTCCACGGATCGCGCAGCAAGCGGCGCGAACTGCTCGCCACGACGGGAGCAGCGACATCGACACCTGTATCGGTGTCCACGCGCGCATCTTGACGCCGGCCCTCCGTGGCGCGGGAGCGGGCAGCCTAAAGCGACTATCCCTTTCGTGACCGGGCCGACGTGATTGAAGCTATGCCTTCGGCGACGTTCGGTGCCTGCGGCTCAGGGCGATCCGTGTCCGGAGCCGCGCGTACGGTTTCGATCGATGCCGAAGAAGTACCGAGAGGTGCGTGCTGCGCTGCAGCAAGCCGGCTGGGAGGTCGTCCGCAAGCGGGGCTCACACGAGGTATGGGCGCATCCCCAACGGCGCGAGCGGATCGTCGTTGCGGGCAAGGGCAGCGCGACGGTGCCGGTTGGAACGCTCGGTAGCATCAGGAAGGCAAGCGGCTTGGAGCATTTGCGTTGAGCGAGTACGTGGTCATCTACGAGCAGGCCGAGGACGGCGAGTGGGGGGCTTACCTCCCAGACGTGCCTGGGGTCGTCGCGCTTGGCGCGACTCGCGAGGAGGTCACGGCTGGCATCGAGGAGGCTCTGGCCGCCTACGCCGAGGATCTCGCCGAGCGCGGTCTCGGATTGCCAGCGCCCCACCACGTGGCCGGGACCGTAGCCGCGTAGTCCTCTGAGCGGCCAGCTCGCCGGGCCCCACCTGAGCATTGCCTTTCGCGTTCAGGCCGACAGACGCCACGCTTGAGCTTTGGCAGACATCTCGGTCGGGGTCGCGTGCGCGGTTACGCAGCTCCGCCGAAACAGAACTCGTTACCGTCGGGGTCGCGATACACCGCCTTGCGAACGCCCTCAGCGGGAGTCTCGATCTCATCCGGCTGCAGCCCGCGCTCGGCGATCCGGGCTAGCGTTGCCTCGAGGTTATCGACAAACAGGAGCACAACGCACCCACCAGCGCCGACAGCGTGCTCAACCACGTACACAGACCGATCCTCAGCGAGCGTCCATACCGCCTCAGTCTCGTGCGGGAAGAACGTCGGCGCCCCGAGAAGCTTCTCGTACCACGTCAGCGCGGCCACATAGTTGCGCACCCGTAGGCCCGCGAAGAGGTGCACAGACACAGTCCCGAGTCTATGCGCAGGCTAAGCAGCAGTAGCGCTTTCGCTGACGCGGTGGCACCCAGCCGTGGCGATCGCATCGGCGACGAACCGCGTCTGCGCAGCGCGTGCGGAAGTACCCCGCCGGCGAAACTGTCTAGTGTCAGTGGCGTGACCGGGCGAGGGCCGGCCGCGCCCGTGTCACAGTTGACAGTCGACCGCGACGGCCAACGCGGCGCAGATGTCGCGCATGCGGAAGTCGGCAAGCCGGCCAAGCCGCTCGACGAGCACACCGAGCGAGACGCTCTCCACCGAATCCAAGTTGACCGCTGACCGCTGGGGGACGGGATCCTCGCTCGGCTCCAGGATCACCTCACTGGGCAACGACCGGATCGTCGTCGTGCACGGTGCGACGAGTGCTCGACCGAGCCGGGGTATCGCGGCATCGCGTGATAGGACAACGACCGGACGTCTGCCGATCTCGGGCAGCTCGCACCACCACAGCTCGCCGCGGGTCGGCATTGCGCTCACGAAGCCGCGGCCGCGCGACGGAACGAAGCCAGATCGCCCCAGGCGTCCGGTTCTTCGAGCGGGTGTCGCTCATACGCGTCGTAGCTGGCGTCAAGCTCAGCGGCGCGATGCCGCGCAAGCAGCGCTGCGAGCGCTTCGTCGACAAGCGCTGCATCGGTCGCTCCGGATCGCAGCGACCTCGCGCTTTCAAGCAGCGTGGAGTCGACTGTAGTACTCAGGCGTGTGCGGGTCATGCCATCAGTATGCCACGAGACGGGCTCGCGTCCGCACGCATGGTTCTCACCATCGCTTCCGCAGAGGTCTCGGACCTCCAGACGCTTTTGCTTCGGCGGCAACTCGTCAGGTCGAGTTCACTTTCCCGATGCCTCAAACGGAGGACTGGCTACGGGCTATCGCTCGATTAGGACTTGAAGGTCGTCGCTGCTTAGTGGTCCCCGCCGTAAATCCCGTGAGGGTTTGGAGGAGTCATAACGGGAG
>JBMFHK010000161.1:0-3677 GCA_049976865.1 Solirubrobacteraceae bacterium
GCGGTACTGCTAGGTCTTCACGTTTGCCTTGGTGACATGTTCACGTTTGGGGTGGACGGAGGGCTGGCGTGGTTGTGCGGGCGGGTGGTGGGTACTGGCGGGGGCTGGTTTGGCGGCTGTTTTAGACCGTATGGAGGAGTTGCCGACCTCGTATCGAAGTGGTCAGCACTCCCCGCGCAGGCTGCGGGGTAAGTCTTCGCGCTGAGGATTGCGGCCTCGGCGCGGGGCCCAGAGTCCACGAGAGGAGTGCCTGATGGCTGACGGTATCCGTTGGGTCGGTCTTGACGTGCACGCGCATGAGTCGACGATCGCGGTTTTCGACCAGGGGACCGGCGAGTTGAGCACCGCCCGGATGGTTGGTCGTCCGCATCAGCTGCTGGAGCGGCTGATGGAGGTGCCTGTGCCGGCACGGATGGTGTATGAGGCTGGGCCGACCGGCTATGGGCTGGCGCGTCGCGCTCGGGCGCGGGGGATTGAGATGGTGGTGTGCGCGCCGGGACGCACGGAGCGGCGGCCTGGTGACAGGATCAAGACCGATAAGCGTGACGCGGTCCGGCTCGCGCGGCTGTTTGCGGCTGGGGAGCTTGCGATCGTGACGGTCCCGTCGGTTGAGCGTGAGCAGTTGCGGGATCTCGTTCGCTGCCGGGAGGACATTCGTGCTGATCTGATGCGTGCCCGTCACCGGCTTGGGAAGTTCCTGTTGCGCCGTGAGGTGTACTGGGAAGGGCCCGGGCGGGCGTGGTCGCGGGCGCATCGTGGGTGGCTTGCTGGCCTGAGGTTCGCTGATTTAGCCTCGCAGGTGACGATGGCTGACTACCTTCACGCCCATGACGTGCTCGTCGCTCGCCGTGACCGGGTCGAGGCCGAGCTTGAGAAGCTCATGGCCTGCTCACCGTGTCAGCAGGCGGTCAGCCGGCTGCGATGCCTGCGCGGGATCGACACGCTCTCTGCGCTCGGGCTGTGCGCCGAGATCGATGAGTGGGAACGCTTCGATCACCCCGACCAGCTATCGGCGTATCTCGGGATCGTCCCGTCCGAGCACACTACAAGCAGCCAGCGCCGGCAGGGATCGATCACAAAGGCCGGCTCGACCCACGCGCGACGGCTGTTGATCGAGGCGTCCTACCACTAGTGCGCCACGAGGCGCTCTGTTGTATCCCCGGCGCAGCCGGGACGAATTCGAAGGAAGGTTCGTGGGTCTGATGGCTAACCCGGATCCGAGAGGTGAACGGAACAATCGCATGCCAGCAAAGCGACGGCCAGCCCGGGTGTCAGGGCTGGGGTGTCGCGGGACCCGCGTGATATGGCGAAAGCTGGATTGCCTGAATCCCAATCTCCAGATGATGCAAAGGCCCATCCGTCGGAATGACACCCGATACCGGCGCCACGTTCTGCGACGGCCTGGTAGTGCGGCCATCGCAACCTTCGGAGCGTGGAGCGTTGCCCAGTGAGGGCAATCAAGGAGATGAGTGGGACGCCTACGTCACGCTCGGAAGTACGACAGGGACGAACGTGGGATCAACCCTCCGGTCGCGAGGCCGAGGGTGACGGAGTGCTCGTAGTAGTCGTGGGAGCAACGACCCACCAAGGAGGACGGGAAAGCCGTCCACAGGGCGAAGGAGCACAGGTGACGGGACATTCGATGGCCGGGAGGTATGCGTAATGCAGAACGCCGAAACGGTCCTGGATGTCCGCCGTGAACGCGGCAGGCGCGGCCTGCCAGTTGAAGGGATCTATCGACAGCTGTTCAACCCGCAGCTGTATCTGCTGGCCTACGGGCGCGTCTACTCCAACAAGGGAGCGATGACGCCCGGACCTGACGCGGAGACCGCGGATGGCATGACGATGGCCAAGATCGAGCGCATCATCGACGCGTTGCGTCACGAGCGCTACCGGTTTCGGCCGGTCCGGCGGCTCTATATCCCGAAGAAGGATGGGAAGCAGCGGCCGTTGGGTCTGCCGTCGTGGTCGGACAAGCTGCTCGGCGAAGTGATCCGCCTGTTGTTGGAGGCGTATTACGAGCCGCAGTTCTCCGAGCACTCTCACGGTTACCGGCCCGGCCGGGGTTGCCACACCGCCTTGGGCGAGGTGGCGAGAACCTGGACCGGGACCAGCTGGTTTATCGAGGGCGATATCTCCCAGTGCTTGGACCGACTCGATCCACGGGTCATGCTCGATACGCTGGGCGAGAAGATCCACGACAACCGGCTGCTCAGGCTGGTCAGTCAGATGCTGCAAGCTGGGTATTTGGAGGATTGGGTGTGGAACGCCACGCTCAGCGGTGTGCCGCAGGGCGGGGTCCTGTCCCCGTGCCTTTCTAACGTCTACCTGGACCGGCTGGATCAGTTCGTCGAGACGATCCTGATGCCGGAATACAACCGAGGGGCGCTCAGGAGACACAATCCTGAGTACCAAAGGGTGCAATACGCGCTCGCCAAAGCCCGCGTCCGTGGCGATCATGCTGCGGTCAGGGTGCTGCAAAAGCAGCAACGCAGCCTCCCAAGCCACGATCCCCAAGATCCTGGCTACCGGCGACTGCGTTACACGCGATACGCCGACGACAGTGTGCCCCGAATGCAAAAGGAGGAATCGAGTAGAAGCGAAGTCCGACGGATGCAGTGCTGCATGAGAGATGAAGGAGCCAGGCTGTTGGTCTGGTGGCCCTTCGCGGCCGTCCTGCAGGGGGAGGTCGCAAACCACCGTGAGGTGCGCCGGTTAAGAGCCGGGGTGCTGAGCGTCGCGGAAAAGGCGCGCTGTCAGCGTGTCAGGTGTGGATCACGAAGACGAGCGAGAGCGATACCACCGTTGAAGTGTCGAAAGCGTATCGGTGACATTCAAAACCGGGGTCGTGTCGTTGCCCCGGGAGCAGTCTGGCGGGAGCCTGTTGACTGGCCAGGCGGGTGTCCGGCATGGATGGTGGCGTGAGCGTGGTCTGGGCTCTTGTGTGGAACGGGGGAACCTGTCGCCCCGTGCGGGTGGCTGGCCAGTGGAGCAGCGTGGTCCTGCGGCTGGTTATCGGCAGCGAGAACCCCAAGCAGCTGATCTGCGAGGGGGAGAGTAGTGATGCGGGGCACAGGGGCGGACCTTCCCGTAGTAGCGGTGAAGGCTCTGTAATGGGGCTGGAGCGAAGAGGAAGGGTTGTCCTGGCTGGCTTTCAGGTCAACCACGATGGTGTGGGAGGAGCCTGGTGAGCGAGCCGAAGCCGAAGCCGAAGCCGTTTGAGATCTCCAAGCAGGCTGTTTGGGAGGCCTGGCGGAGGGTCAAGGCGAACAAGGGTGCCGCCGGCGTTGATGAGCAGTCGATCGAGGAGTTTGAGCAGGACCTGAAAGGGAACCTGTTCAAGCTCTGGAATCGGCTCTCATCGGGAAGTTACTTCCCGCCGCCGGTGCGTGCGGTGGAGATACCGAAGCGGGACGGTTCCTTGAGAGTGCTCGGGGTGCCGACCGTCAGCGATCGGATCGCCCAGGTGGTTGTGCGCTCATATCTTGAGCCCAGCGTGGAGCCGGTTTTCCACGAGGACTCCTATGGGTATCGCCCGGGCAGGTCCGCTCACGACGCGCTCGGGGTCTGTCGGCAACGGTGTTGGCGTAACGATTGGGTTCTAGACATGGATATCCGAAAGTTCTTGGAGCCATCGTCACACTGCCTTTGCGTTCATGGGGTGGTGTCGAACAGGG
>JBMFHK010000162.1:0-3659 GCA_049976865.1 Solirubrobacteraceae bacterium
GCGCTCCACACGGACGCGGCGTGGAGCGCCTGGAGTGCTGTTCATGGCCGGCACCTATGCGACCAGCGCCAGATGCCGTGGCCGGCCGCCGCCCTGGCGCCACGCGTCAAGGTCTGTGCGGCGGAAGTAGAGCTTGCACCCGGGACCGTCCTGTTCGCAGGGGATCGCGCGCTCGGCTGCGAGCTTGCGCAAGGTGTCCCGGTGGATACCGAGGTACTCGGCGGCGTGCCGGGAGTCAAGCCACTCCCCCAGTTCGTCAGAGCCACCGCTTACCTGCCCGGCAAGGCGAGCGGCCACCTGTTCTGCAAGCTGAGATATGAAGTCCTCAAGCAACCCGGACACGTGGACCGGCGCCTGGTTGGATCGAGCGGTCGCGGGGTTGGTGGCGTACGCTGACATCGTCGTGACCTCCTTCTAGGTCTCGGCCGGACCCCGGGGTGTTCGCGCACCGCCGGGGTCGCTATTTGCTTATAGCTAGAAGCTACCGGATGGGTCGGACGGAATCGCTTCAGGCTGTAAGCTGATTCGCGTGGGCAGGAACGTCGATATCGAGGACTTGATTGATGCTCGCGGCGTTGCCGCGGAGCTCGGCCTGACCCATCCCAACACCGTCAGCCAGTACCAGCACCGCTACGCCGATATGCCAAAGCCAGCGCTCGACCTCGGTGAGCGGCGCGTGAAGCTCTGGCTCCGCAACGAGATCCAGGCCTGGGCGGCCAAGCTCGAAGCCGAGGGCCGTAACAAGCCGGGCAGGCGTCCGAGCCGGCACCCGTGAGCGGTGCCCGGCAACTGGGGGTGGTGCTCGGCAACTGGGGGTGGTGCTCGAAACCTGTGGTCATAGAGACCCCGTTGGTGACGACGGTCGTGGATGAGCGTCGTCACCAACGGGGTACCGCGAGACGATGGTCAGGGGATCTTGATCGCTCTGGCCGCGGCGGTTGAGATCACAGTCGCCGCAACACCCGGCAGGGCGAGAAGCAGAGAGCGCTCCCAGGTTCTCGTCTAGACCGGCGAGTCGCCGGAAGTGAGCGATGAGGGCGCGTCCTTGCCGATGTCGAAACTGGGCCGTCCGGTCGCGGTACTCCCCGCCTGGGCACGCTCGTCCACGACCGTGCCCAGGCGGGGAGTCTTTAACACCCAGGCCCGTCCCTTTCCAGCTTCCGACTCCGTCTGGAAACGGCAACTCCGGCCGAGAGGCTTCCAAAAAGCTTCCACGGCTTCGTCTGTGCCGCTCCCACCGCGTCGGACTTGGCGCGAATCGCCTGTAACCACGGGCGATCGTTGAGTGGAGCCAAGCGGGATCGAACCGCTGACCTCCTGCGTGCAAAGCAGGCGCTCTCCCAGCTGAGCTATGGCCCCAAGGTTTCCAAGTTTAGTCAGACCGGGGTGTGCGCCTGGCTGGCCAACCATTTGCCTGCACGGTAAATCATGCTGTTGCGGGATACGCTGCAGGGATCGGGCCGGTCACATGTGGGCTGCTGCGCGAGCGTTACCGGATCTGAGGGCTGCGTGGCTGGCGGCGCCGACGCGAGCACGGCACAAGCAAGCTACGCTGCGGCGCAAACATGCTTGCGAGTTCGTTTCGCACTGCGCGGACTCGAGTGCGCGCCCGTCAGCTCAGGCGCGGCGTTGGCTCAGCCACCAAAGTCAAAGTCCTGCGGCGGCTGCTGCTCAAACCAGAGGCGGTCGTGCTCAGGGGTGTCGTTCAAGAACTCAGGCGTTTCCTCCAGGACGTCCGGATCTGACTCCTCTTCGTCCAAGTGGCTCTGCACATCAAACTCGGTCGTGTGCTGTAGCTCATCGCCGTGCCGGGTCTGTTCCGGCTTGGAGTCAAAGTGCGGGCGTTTCGGCGGGCGCTTGAACTCAAGCCTTGGCGGCTCCGTCTCGGCAGCAGCTGATGCGGCTGGATCATCCTGAGCTTGTGGTGCTGCGGCCTGCGGCTGCAGGTCCTGCGCGCCAGCCGGGGCGGATGGGTGATCAAGCTGGTGTACCCGCGTGGCCTGTTCATGTGCAGTGTCCCCAGGCGCGGGCGGCTCCTCGGAGGCCAGCTCCTCGGGGGCCAGCTCCTCGGGGGCCAGCTCCTCGGGGGCCAGCTCCTCGGAGGCCAGCTCCTCGGAGGCCAGCTGCTCGGGGGCCAGCTGCTCGGGGGCCAGCTGCTCAGGCACCGCCCGCTCGGCCGGAGTGCTGTCGGCAGGCGACTGGTCGTGCAACGGCTCAGCACCCGCGAAACGCTGCCCAAAGAACGGGTCATGCTCCGGAGCGCTCATCGGCACGTCAGGCTGGGCGTAGCCGCCGTGGTAGTCGTCTTCATAGTCACCGAGCAGATCGGGATCGCCGTCCCAGTCACGCTCGTCGAGCGGCACCGCGGCCTCAAAGTCATCGTGCGAGCGGTCGCGCCGAAATCTGAAGAACCTCCGTCTCTTCGGTGGCTCAGGCGCCACATCACGCTCGGGCAGATGCTGGCCGAAGTCCTCCTCCTGTTGCCAGTGGGGGGCGGTGCTGTCATGGAACTCGAGCGGGCTGGTTTGAGCGTAGCCTTCGCCAGACGGTCCGGCGGGATGCCCTGCGTCGAACCCTTCGCGTCTGACGGGTCCGAGCGCCTCCCGCTCCTGTCGCGCGACCTCTGCGGGATCGGCCCCGTGTGATCGCTTGAGGTCCAAGTGTTCGCGAATAGCGTCCTCGAGCAAACTCATGTGTAAAGCCTATCGGCTCTTGGAACGGTTGTCCGGTGGGTTGTGGCCCGCTGGCCACAACCCACCGCTATAGCCTCCACATTCCCGCACCGACCCGGCGTAGCTAAACTCCAGGCGACCGGGCGGCTCAGCCGCCGTACGGGGCTATAGCTCAGTTGGGAGAGCGCCTGGATCGCACCCAGGAGGCCGGCGGTTCGAGTCCGCCTAGCTCCACTCGCAGGAAGGCCCTGCAAATCGGCTGCTTCTTTTTACATCGCAGCGGCCGTCGTCTGGAGGCTCAATCAGCGAGAGGGTGCATTTGCGGTGCACCAGCTCAGCCCGACTCCAATAGTTGGCCGGCTCCGCTGACCAGGGAAGCGCATCGCGTCGACAGGTCGGCTTAGCGCGATCGCCGGGGAGGCGAGCAGTAGAGCCGCTCGTCCGACACCCGTCGGGGGCACAGAGAAGTATGTAATGAGCTGTGTAATCGCATTACATACCTGAGGCCGCTTACGCCCCGCCGCTGTGGGGGATCTTGCGCTTCGGCGTGTCTGACTACCCGCCTCCCACATCTGAAATTAGGCGGGTTGGGTTCGGGTAGTCAGACACTTGTCGCTGCAGCTCAGAACGGCGGGCCGTAGGCGGGGCAGACAGAGCGGCGATCTTGACTGTCTTGGAGTGCCGTGGCAGGGGAAGCGGCTTTAGGCAGTGGTGGGTCTGGGAGCTCGGCTGAGGTAGTCGTCCCCGGGATCTCGAACGCTCGTTTTGTACTCAGCATTGGTGAAGAGCTCGGCGTTCTTCTTGACCATGCCGTTGATGACAACGATCTGGGGTCGGTCGAAGCCGAGGCTCCTCAGCTCCACGGGCGCGCCGTTCTCAAGACGACAGAACAGTCGGTAGTGCATCCGTCCTGGGCCGGTGCTGCGGATCTCGCCTCGATCTTGCAGTAAGCGGCTGGGTGGGTCGTTACTGGCGCGCGGGAGCGTT
>JBMFHK010000163.1:0-1788 GCA_049976865.1 Solirubrobacteraceae bacterium
GAAATCGAGAAGAACACCGTCGTAGATCACGTCGGCGTCAGCGCCGCCGAGCGCGCCGCTCTGGTCGAAGACCGGCCCGAGTTCCACCCGTTTGGCGCGACGGATGTCTTCGTGATCTTCCACAGCCGTCCTTCCGAGCGCTTCCACGTCCTGACGATCCGCTGAGGTTGAAAGCGCGTCAAGCAGTCGTTCGCGGCTCATCCCGTGCTCGCGCCAGATCGGAACCTGATGAGCGAGCGCTTGAAGCGGTGCGCGGCCCACCTGCTCGAACCGTGCCAACAACACGCACAACCCGGCAAGCTCACACCACTCATCCTCGTCCAGCTTGCGCTCCCATGCGCGCATCGCGTCGATTCGGAGCACGATCCGTCCATCCATCGCCTCCGGGTCGTACGCGATCCCCGCGCGCTGCAGCTCTGCCCAGATCTGCGCCCCTCCATGGCCAGCGACCGTGTTCCTCAGAGACCCCTCCTTCAGGCAAGCTGAAAGCACGTAGCCGACCGCAGTCCCGACGAGCTGCGCATTGCTGCCTTCTGGTCGCGGAACAACACACGGCGTCGAGGCAGGACCTCCACGCAGTTCCCGGTTCACTTTCGTGGTGAAGCCATGGGTTTCCGGGAAGTAGACGCTGAACCAGTCCCAGAGCGGCGTGCCCTTCCCAGCGTCAATCAGCCCGGTGAGACTCACGAGAGATCTGTCGGCTCGATGTCAAACAGGCTTGTGATCGCTTCGGCGGCCTCGCGGAGCGACTCGGCGGATCGGCCTGGAGGATGGGCGCTCTGGAAATGGGCGTGTGATCCCTGATTACGAGCATCGCGGAAGTAGTCCCACAGCTGCTCGTACTCATCTGTGATGACGCCGTGCTTCACGAGATAGCCGATCCGGCCATGGAAGCTCGGGTGCTTGCCTTCGTGGTTCAGGGGGCCGCCGATCTGTCTGTAGCGTGATGCTGCAGCGGCATCACAGACCCGGTGGAGCTGCTCCTCGCCGACCCGGTAGAGCGGGTAGAAGAACCATCCGTACGGCAGGATCCCGCGAGCGACGTGGAACATGTCTCGGATCTCGCTAGGTACTTGCTCACCGAGGTCCACGCTCAGGAACTCCCGGGCGAAATCGCCACCATCGACCTCGCGGACACCAACTATCGGGCTGATCGTCCGCCAGATCCCGCTGGCTGGGTCAGGCTCGTCCCAGTTATTCGGCGTCAGCTCCTTAAAGGGCACGTGCATAGTGTCCGGCCCTGAGCGGCGAATCGTCGTTCGCAGGGTTCGATCGCGTGACCCAGACGTTCGCCAGGAATCCGACCGAAGCGCGCTCTGTGCCGCGTATATGCGTCTCCGGGCTCCGCGTCAACACGGCAAGCCGTGGACAGTTGGACGTGCGTGTCCGTAGCCGGACTTACGCTCCCAACGTGAACATCGGCAACGTTGTAGGTGTTATCGGCGGAGCCGCCGCTGCACTCTCAGCAGCAGCCTCATGGAGGTCAGCGCAGATCGCGTCAGACGCCTCCAGACCTTTCGTGACCGGCGAGGCAACGAGTACCGACTCGCTCCGGAAAAACATCGCGGTGAAGCTCACCAACAACGGTCCGGGCGTCGCGATGCACGTCCGGTGCCGTCTCGATGACGGGCCGTGGAGCGACGCGATCACGGCGATGCAGCCAGCTCAACAGATTCCGAAAGGGCTCCCCAAACCGGACGGGTTTGGGGTCGGCGTTCACGGCGTGTCAGCGCTTGAAATACAGGGCGTCGCAATGTCCCGACTGAAGATTGAAGTGGTCTTCTCCGG
>JBMFHK010000163.1:1798-3489 GCA_049976865.1 Solirubrobacteraceae bacterium
GGAGCGGCTGGGCGAGCAGCTCGTCAAGCAGATCGCGCTGCTTGACGGTCAGGTTCGTCGGCCGCTTGAGCGGGATATACCCGGATGTTGTGGATGGCGGCGAGGAGAAGGGAGGCGGCGTACCTTCCCGGTTGATTGAAGACCGATGCCGGTGTTGGCCGGCAGAAAGGCACGCCATGACCAATGTTGTCACGCGCTCGGTGGAAACGGGCAGCGAGGAGTTCCAGGACACGCTTGACGCGCTCGCTCGGGAGGGCGCGCGGAGGATGATCGCCGCGGCGTTGCGGGCCGAGGCCGACGCCTACGTTGAGCAGTTCAGAGAGGTTGACGAGCATGGGCATCGGCTCGTGGTCCGCAACGGCCGTGCGCGGGAGCGGAAGGTCACGGTCGGGTCGGGCACGATCCCGATCCGTGCTCCACGCGTGAACGACAAGCGCGTCGAGGAGGAGACCGGGGAGCGCCGGCGGTTCAGCTCGCGGATCCTGCCGGCGTACGCGAGGCGCTCGCCGAAGGTTGGGGAGGTGATCCCGATCCTCTACCTTCACGGCCTCTCGACCGGCGACTTCAAGCCGGCGCTTGTGCAGCTGCTCGGGGAGGACGCCTCGGGTCTGTCTGCGACGACGATCGCCAGGATGAGCAAGGAGTGGGAGGAGCACCACCAGCGGTTCTCCAAGCGGCATCTCGGCTTTAGTCGCTACGCCTACCTGTTCATCGACGGGATCCACGTCAACGTTAGGCTCGGTGAGGACCCGAAGGTGTGCCTGCTGGTCGTGATCGGCGTCCGTGAGGACGGGGAGAAGGAGCTGCTCGCCGTCGAGGACGGCTACCGCGAGTCGACCGAGAGCTGGGCGGGCGTGCTGCGCGATATCAAGCGCCGCGGACTGAACGAACCCAAGCTCGTCGTCGGCGACGGCGCGTTGGGCGCGTGGGCTGCGCTCAGAGACGTCTACCCCGGCGCCTCAGAGCAGCGCTGCTGGTTTCACGCGTCGGGGAACATCATCGACTGCTTCCCCAAGCGCATGCAGTCCAAGGCCAAGCAGCACCTGGACGAGATCATCGCGGCCCCGACACGCAAGGACGCCCGCGCCGCGCTCGAGATCTTCCGCGAGGAATACGGCGCCAAGTATCCCAAGGCGCTGGCCAAGCTCGATCGTGACTGGACACAGCTGACCGCGCTCTATGACTACCCCGCCGAGCACTGGCGCCACCTGCGGACCACGAACCCGATCGAGAGCGCCTTCGCCACGGTTCGGCTGCGCACCCGGGTCACCAAGGGCGCGGGCTCCAAGACAGCCGCGCTGGCGATGGCCTACAAGCTGCTGGCCACCGCCCAGGAACGCTGGCGACGATTCAACGGCCACGAACTCGTCGCTGACGTGCTCGACGGCGCCCAGTTCAAGGACGGCATCCGGGTCACAGACAACGACAACCACGGAGACGACGGACAGCAGGCCGAGAGGGTCGCCGCCTGATCATCTTGTCATCGCTCATACACAACATTTGACAATAACCCAGCCCAAGATCAAGCGATTGACACCGAGATGGTCGCGTCATCCCGGACTCGTTGGCTAGGGGCGGCGCTCATCCAGCGGGTTCGCTTACGTCGGGCCTAACGGCAGGGCTGTCTCGGCGGTGGCGGACTGTCGGGCTCCAGCCTCGGTCGGATCGATAGTCAACACGTGCTTGAAAGC
>JBMFHK010000164.1:0-3467 GCA_049976865.1 Solirubrobacteraceae bacterium
GGCTTTTGGACGGTGCGGGGCGGTCGGTTGAGCGGGGTTCGCCGCTGGGTGTGTCGTCGTGTGGTGGTGGGTGCTGCTGTTTGGCCTGTGTCAGGCGGCGAGGGTGTCGGGCTGGGGTGGCGCGTTGGCGGTCGCGGCGAGGTGCTGGGGTGTGTGGCGGCGGCGTTTGCGCTGTTTGGACGGGAGTCCGAGGTTGGCGCGGCGCTGGTTATCGGTCTGGCGGGCGGTGAACGCGTCGTGGATGCGGATGTTGCGGGCGATGATGGTGGTGGCGGTGAGCAGCGCGATGGCGGTCAGGCCCATGATCCGGTGGTTGCCGCGCGCGAGCGTGTTGGTGGCGGGGTCGTTGATCTGGGCGAACGTGCGCTCAGCGGCGGTGCGGCGCTGGTAGCTTGAGCGGTGAGCGGCGGATGGGTAGTCGTGTTTTTGGGCGGTTTTCGCGTTCACTGTTGGTGGCACCGTGATCGTCTGCTGGGTGCAGCAGGCGGGCGGGTGCTCGGGCGGGGTTTGGATGGTCGGCCGGTTGTAGTTGAGCGTCATCGATGCGGGGCGGTGGGGGCAGCGGATTTTGCCTTGCGCGGCGGGGCAGGCCACGCGCCGGTAGCCGTCGCTGTCATATGCGCTGATCGCTGAGAGCTTGTATTTGGCGAGCTCTGCGGATTGTTGGTCGTGGGTGGCGGTCTGCTCGTTGTTGGCGCTGGGGGGAAGCGGTCCGAGCTCGAGCAGTGCCTTGGGGGTGGCGGGGCAGTAGAGGTTCCCGTTGGCGCTGGTCGCGCCCATGTGGGTGCCGTTGGGGCCGCGGTCGGCGGGGTGCAGGTCCTGGACCAGGGCGATCCCGTGCGCACGGAGCGGCAGCGCCCAGGTTGCGGGGATGCGGTAGGCGTAGCCGGAGTCGGCCAGCAGATCGGTGATCGTGATCCCGTCGCTGACCATGCGCTTGATCACGGGCACCACCTGGGCGGGCGGGTCGTGATCGTAGGAGGCGAGCTGCATCCGGCGCGCGAGCTCTGGGACCTCGGGGCCGTGCTCGTCACGGACGCTGGTGATCGCTTGCAGGTAGTAGCCGTAGAACATCTCGTTTTTGGCGGGGTGGTTGCTGTTGCGATGACCCATGCGGCTTCGGGATCGGCGCAGCGTCTCACACCATCATCCCCGCCGCTGCCGCCGCTGCCGGTGCCGGTGCTGCTGCTGCTGTCGGCGGTGCTGGTGGTGCCGGTGCCGGTGCTGCTGCTGTCGGCGGTGCTGGTGGTGCTGTCGGCGGTGCTGGTGGTGCTGTCGGCGGTGCTGGTGGTGCTGTGGCTGGCGCGGGGTTTGGGGGGTGGGCGTGACCAGGTCTCCAGATCGGTCCAGTCCACGGCGTAGCTTGAGCTGCCCGGCCCGCCGAGCACCTGGACTGAGGCTTCAAGCAGGGCGTCGAGCACGTGTGAGAGCTGCTCGGAGGGCGTGCCGTCAGGCTCGGGCTTGGACAGCGCGCGGGTGAGCAGGCCGAAGGTGCGCTCGAGTTGGCGGTAGGTGAGCAGATGCGGCCCGGTCGCCCATTGGGTGATGACCCCGAGCCGGTGCTGGTCGGCCTCGGGGAGACTCAGCAGCGCTTGGTGGATGCGGGTGAGGTGCGCGGGGCGGCCGTGCACAGCTGTGAGCAGCATCCCGACCAGGAGGGTACGCACCCGCGGTTGGCGGGGGCGGACCCCAACCGGTAAGCGCGCCTCGATCGACCGTGCCACCGCGGCGGTGTCGATCACCGCTTCCAGGCGTGGGAGCGGACTGTCGCTCATGGTGAGCCTCCCAGTAGCGCGACCAGCTCCTGCTCGCTCACCGCGGGTAGCTGCGCGGCGAGGTCCCCAAGCCGCTGGCTGCACGTGATCCCGGCCGCGTGCATGAACGCCTGAAGCCCGATCGCTTGAGCGCACGCCACAAGCCATGTGGACCGCAGCCGCCCGGCCTCGAGGCGCGGCAGCCCCGGATCGGTGCAGAGCACGGCGGACAGCCGGTCGGTGACGTTGTGGCGCTCGGGGTCCCGCCCGCCGATGATCAACCGCTTCCCGGCGAACCGTGCGGCCGTGAGCAGCGGCTCGTGGTAGCGGCCGTGCACCGGCACCGTCCGCGCACGGGCGCCCGAGACCGCGACCAGCACCCCGCCCGAGCGTTGCACGACGTCGCTGCCGCGCATCGCGCGCAGCTCCCCGGCGATCACCCCCGCCCCAGCACCCAGACAGACGAGCGCGGTTGCGCGCAACCTGCGCGCCTCGGTGCTCTGCGCGGCCGCGAGCGCCAGATACCCCTCGATCTCACCCGGCGAGTACGGAGCCTTCGCGCGCTCCCTGGCCAGCGAGACCGGCAACGGCTGCGGGTAGCGCTCGCTCGCGCGCGCGAGCGAGCGCAGGTTCGTGCGCAACGTCCGCCTGCTCGCCGGCGCCAGACCCTCGCAGCCACAGACGATGAAACGCTCGACCGTCGCCTCCGATAACAGCATCCGGTCAAGCTCGAGCCCGAGCCGCTCACCGAAGCCCGCGAGCTTCCCGGCCGCGAACAACAACGCCTTCGCGCGCGCGGGCGTCCCGGGCGCCGCGCGCGCGACCACCTCACGCGCCCACGCCGCCGCCGACCTCGACAACGACCCGGGCGCATAGCGTGCGATCACCACCGCCGCCTGCCCGCTCGCTGTCCGGTCATTGCTCTCCACAACCAACGATCCGAGAGTATTACTACTATCGGACAGATCGACGTAGCATCCCAAACACCCGCCCCGATGCCATCGCACCCCTCAGCGCCCGAACCCCGCCTCGCCGAGCTGCAAGCACAGCTCGCCGCGATCGGCCCTGTCCTGCCGGGCACGATTAACATCGTGACCAACCGCTGCGGCAAGCCCAACTGCGCCTGCCACTCAGACCCGCCCCGCCTGCACGGCCCCTACGTCACCTGGACCCGGAAGGTCAGCGGCAAGACCGTCACCCACCGCCTCACCCCCGAGCAGCTCGAGCGCTACCAGCCGTGGTTCGAGAACAACCGCCGCCTGCGCCAGCTCATCACCCAGCTCGAAGCGCTCTCCCTGAACGCCGCCGAGCACGCCGAGGGCTGGAGCCCCCAGCCACGCGCCGACACCGACCAGCGTGGCCACTGAGCACCCCCAGCCCGCTCACCAAGCCCTCGTCGCCAACACAACACTAAAAACCGGTGCAAAACGTGGTCAGCAAACGCCTAACCTGTGGCGAGCACCGAAACGACCAGCAAAACCCCCTGCAAAACGCCAAACGTGAAGACCTGGCTAGCATGTTTTCCCTTGAGTTCTACAAAGTCCCTCGCCGGACGAGTGGGACTCAAGGGAGAGCCGTAAGCCCTTCGTCTCAGTGTCAGCTGAGAAAGACGACGGCCCCTAAGGTCACTCCGAGGGCGTGTCTCGCTTACTGCTGCTCCGCGGGGGATTGTCACAGGAATTGTGTAGGCATCAGAGAAGGAGTTGGCATGCC
>JBMFHK010000165.1:0-3359 GCA_049976865.1 Solirubrobacteraceae bacterium
CTTTGTTGTTTTTCGCGCTCGGTCAGGGCCCAGTAGGTCTTGACTTCTGGGGCTCACCGACGTACGCCGTCCGATGGCTAAGAACGTCCCGTCGGCTCGTCCGGTTCCAGCTTTATGAGTCTTTAGGCCCGAAAAGGCGCAGGGTCTTCGATTGCTACTGAAAGCTCTCGTACGAAACGCTGCGGGCCCGCTCACGTGAGCTGCTCGCGGATCTGGTGTGCCGCCGGTCGCGCAGTGCGCGCTCATAGTTCGCTGGCTCGCTCGCCGCCAACGACCTTGCCACCGGGTTGACGCGGCCAGACGGACACGTTGGATGGTGATGACGGCGCCATCGAGGACAGTGATCTGGGTCATAAACGACCGAACGACCAAATGGAGTTCCCCCGGTTTTGTAGCCATCTGAGCGCTTGCGTCCGCAAGCTGCGAAAGGATGGCTTTGATGCCGAAATCGCGTCCGCCGTATCCGCCTGAGTTCCGTCGTGAGGCGGTGGCGATGGTCAGGTCAGGCCGGTCGGTCAAGGAGGTCGCTGGCGCGCTCGGGATGACCGAGCAGTCACTGCGCAACTGGGTCAAGCAGGAGCAACTGGACCGGCATGAGCGCGACGATGGGCTGACCAGCTCCGAGCGAGAAGAGCTCAGACAGCTGCGCCGGGAGAACGCCCGGCTGAAGCAGGAGCGCGATCTGCTCAAACGAGCCGCGGCCTTCTTCGCCAGGGAGACCGATCACCGGTGAGGGCTTACCGATTGATCGCAGCGGAGAAGGCCAGCGGGTTCCCGGTCTCCCGCGCGTGTGAGCTGCTCGGTGTCAACCGGTCCGGATACCGCAAGTGGGAGACCCGCCCGCCGTCTGACCGGGCGCTGAGCGATGCGTGGCTGATCGAGAAGATCAAGGCGATCCACGAGGCCAACCGCAAGGTCTATGCCGCTCCGAGGATCCACGCGGAGCTCAGGATGGAGCACGGCATCCGCGTCGGTCGCAAGCGCGTGGAGCGGCTGATGCGCCAGGCCGGTCTCTCCGGCCTGGTCCCGAAGAAGCGCGGCAAGACAACGATCCGGGTGCCGGGCGTCCGGGTCGCCGACGACCTCGTCCAGCGCCGCTTCCGGCCTGAGCAACCCAATGTCCTTTGGTTCACCGACATCACCTACCTCAGAACCTGGGAAGGCTGGCTGTATCTCGCCGCCGTCCAGGACGCGTTCTCACGCCGAATCGTCGGGTGGCAGATGGCCGACCACATGCGCGCCGAGCTGGTCGTCCGGGCGCTCGAGATGGCCGTCAGCCGCCGCCGGCCCGCCCCAGGGCTCATCCACCACTCCGACCAAGGTAGCCAATTCGTCGCGCTCGGCTTCGGCCAGGCATGCGCCAAGAACGGCATCGCCCGGTCGATGGGCTCAACCGGCGTGTGCTGGGACAACGCCGTCGCCGAGACGTTCTTCGCGACCCTCAAGAAGGAGCTCGTCTACCGCCAGACCTGGCCGACCCGCCGAGAACTCGAGGCAGAGGTCTTCGAATACATCGAGGGCTTCTACAACCTCCGGCGCCGGCACTCCCTACTCGGAATGCTCTCACCAGCTGACTACGAGAACCAAGCTCTCGACGCTGCTCAGTGTTGAGCCACTACCTATCCATCAAAATCAACATCACCAACTACCCCAGGTCGCAAGCGGTCGGCTGGCCACCGAACCGGGGGAACTCCAAAAGGGTCTCCGGGCACACCTCAGGCCCCGAGGAACGGCGGCAAGGAGCGGAGCAAGGGGCATGGGCGTGTCGTTGTGCGTCGCGCGTTGAGACCGGTGCGCTTTTTCGCTGGTGATGCTCGCCCCCGACAGCGGGCGACGGGTCGCGCGGTGTCGCTGGAGCCGACCGTGGTCTGGCGAGCATGCGACCCACTCGCGCGTAGCCGCCGCGAACCGGGGGCTCAGAACCAGGGCGGGTCGCGCGGGCGCCCGTGCAACAGGCCCCCCAGCGCCACGGCTAGCTCCCACGGCGACGCCGTGATCTCGAGCCGCAGCCGACACGCACCTGCCGCACGGCCCAGCGCGTCGACCACCTGCACGAACGACGACCCGGGCGCAGTCGCGTGATCGGCTGACGGATCGAGCGCGCGCGCCCAGAGCCGTGCCGTAGCGGCGACCGGCTCCGCTCGGCGCGCGAACGTGCGGAGCCGGCCGCGCACCGTCCCGGGGGGCCGCTGCAGCGCGGCCGCGATCGTGCGGCGCCCGTGCCTGTTGGCCTTGGCCAGCAGTGCCCTGCCGATCACCTCCGTGCCATCGCGGCGACGCGCGACCGCCCAGGCGGGCAGCAACACGTGCGTCTGCTCGCAGCGCCAGCAGTACGCCCGCCGTGACAGCAGTGAGCGGGCCGCCTGCAGCAGCCGCACCGTGCGCTGGCGCGCGAACCCCACCGCGACAGAGGCCCGTCGCAGACCGGGCAACGCAGACGCCCACCGGCCGGATCGGCCTCCACCACCGCCGGCTCCACGGTCATCACCATCACGCTCACACCGCACCTCGCTCATCACCCGATCCAGGCTCGCACGACCACCGTGCGGCGGCCAGGGGCAACTCGTGTTGGGAGCAATATCAGACCCCGACAGCACCCGTGCTCGACGCCACGATGATGGTGATCGCCACTGCGGTGGCGCGGCGAGTTTTCACCCGACGCCCACAAGCTTCCTTCGCATTCGCGCCAGAGCACGTTCCGAGAACAAGGCGACTGCCGAATATCTCCCGAAACGCGAAGATCTTGACGAACGGCGCTTGTTGCGATGAACTGCGGGGAACATCGCCGGGGCGTTGCGCGAGCGGATGACGGAATCTATGCGTTGGGGGATAGCGGTATGAGCGGGCATGACGAGCGCGGCGAGGTCCGATACGGCTTCACGCGTCGCCAGGCTCTTCGGCGGTTTTGGGTGACCGGGGTGCTTGCCACTGCAGGTGCCGGGTTGTCTGAGATTTTCATGGTGCCGCGCGCGTCAGCAGCCACTGTCCAGGGCGCGCAGCTGTCAGTCTCGACCGTCCTTGCCGCCCTGCCTGAGGATGCTCCATCAGGTCTACGTGATGCGATTGCTAGCGGTTGTTGCCTAAGGTACACCCGTGTCGAAGGAGAATGCTCGCCTGCGTGTGGCAGCGGGTATTGCTGCTATACGATCAGCGGCTGCTACACCTACGGTCCGCTCTGCATAAATGTCCCGTGCAGCAAGGGCAATTTCACAAGCGGCTGCTAGCCGGATTGACAGCCAGGGACGGCGCTATGTCATTGCTCAACCTGATGATCGGCGGTCGGCTGGTAGTCGCGCTGGTCTTGCGGCTCCTCGCTGATTTTCGTGGGTAGCGTCCGCTGAAGTTTGGTTTCCTGGACG
>JBMFHK010000166.1:0-3320 GCA_049976865.1 Solirubrobacteraceae bacterium
TCGTCGGGCTCATGCCGACGACGATGCCAAACGCGGCGGCACACGCCTCGTCGCCAAGGCACTTGTCTGCCGCGAAGCCTCCAGAAAGCGAAAGCGCTAGTCGAGTTGAGCGCGCGGTCGGGGTCTGGCACCGGCTGCTCGGCGGATCGCAGCATGTCGTCTGATCCGGCTGGGTGTCAGATGCTGTCGGGGGACCGCCCGGGACTGCCCACCGGAATTGCGGGTTCCGTCGTCTATACGTCCGGACGGTCTGTCGTAAGGCTCCTCAGATGTCGTTACTATGTCGTAGACCCACGACACGGAGGTGACCTTGACGACGGCCGCCCAATTAGAGCGAGACCGGCTGGAGAACATTGAAGAACTGCTACACGAACTGGGCGACTGGCAACGCTCGTTGCAGGACTCTCTGGGGGATACCAAGAGCTTGGCCGGGAAGGGCTGGCTTGATCTGACCAAAGACACATTGCGACGAGTTGCCGAACTCGACGGCGAATTGCACGCGGTCGACTTCGATCCGGAGTGGGTGGCGGAGTTCCGGGGCCTTCTGCTGGACATTGTTCGGGCAACGCAGACCAAAGAGCCGCTTGATGCCTACGACAAGCTGCTGCTTAACACGGAAGCGATCAGGCATCTGGTGCGCGACGCGGTTGATGGGCACGTTCGCGGCGGCGAGGACAATGTCGGCGCGATGGTCGAGCAGCTCACCCAGTGGCTGCCTCGCGTCAGTCAATCAGAGCTAGCTCAGCTGATGGGCATTTCGACTCGACAGCTCCAGCGCTGGGCGACAAGCACCGCTGCTCCGACCAGGCGGGCTCAGCTGGTGGCCCGGCTAATAGCCGTGCTTCGGCGATCTTGGACTCCCGAGGGCGTGGTGGCTTGGTTCTACCGGCGCCGGCCGTCCTTGGGCGGCCGGGCTCCTGTCGATGTCCTCAGTGAGGCGGCGTACGAACAGGAGCTACTACTGGCTGTACGGCAGGGGCGCGCGCAGCATGGCTCATAACGAGCCCGGCACCGTTTCCTACAGCGAGGAGGCCTTCCGGTACTCCGACTATGACACCCCGCTGTGGGCTCGGGCAAACACTCAGGACGGGCGCTGGCATCGTCCGCGCCGTACTCCGACGCAGTACCTCGGAGTCACTCCCGATGTTTGCTGGGCTGATCTCATGCGGCATGAGAGCCTTCGAACTGAGCAGGAACTCGTCATGGTGCGGATGCCGTTGTGGGTGCTGAAGTTGTCGGAGCAGCGGATCGTCGACTACAGCACGTTCGAGAAGGCAGAAGCCGCAGGATTCCCGCCTGATGCGCTGATCGACGATGATTGGGGGCGCTGCCAGGAAGAGGCTGAACGGCTCCAAAAACTGGGCTATCGCGGTGTGATGGCACCGTCTGCAGCCTTGCCCGGAGACCTGACGCTGACGTTGTTTGGGGGCAGACGCTCGGTCGGCTGGGACGATGATCCATTGGTCGCCTCAGCGATTCCTGCCAAGGTCGTCACCGTTGGCGCGCCGCCGCCGGGCTTGCTCCAGCGTGTGAGGTACTTCGACGAGGAGCATTCGTCGTACGTGGCTTACGCGGTAGAGAGGGGGCGCCGCGAGCGAAAAGCTTGAGGGTCGGTCGTCTCGCGGCCTGAGCCGCGGCGTCGACACGCGGCACTTCACGGCACCTCGTTTCGCTGTGCCACGCCCGGAACCGGATTCGTATGCTTCGTCGGGTGTCCAATGAGAAGCCATTCATCTTCAGAAAACCCGGCGAATCGCAAGATGAAGCCGGTGAACGGATCAGCAAGGAATTCGACGAAGGCGCCGACTCCGATCAGAGCCCTGAGGAGCCTGACTCGGCACCGAAGCCTGCAGAATCAGACCAGTAGGCGTCGTTCGCTTACCACGAACTAGCTCATGACGCTCGCGCTGCGTCCGTTCCTGGCGCCGGATCGTCGGCCGCCTGCGGGAGTCATGTCGAGGTGCGGGGGCCGCAGCACGGCCCTACCGGACGGGTCCATCCGGCAGCCAATCGATGCTCGCGAGTCTTCCGGCCCCGCCGAGATGGGTCTCGGCGTGTTGGGGAAGTGGTGGCCTCTTCGCTCACTACGGCCTGGCAGACGATCGCTTCCACTGCTCTGGGGATCCGGACTCGACTAGCGCGTTTGGCGACCCACCCGTGAGCAATGAGTCAGCGTCCGCACCGGGCGGGACGATTTGAACTGTGGCAATCAAATCCGTGAGCTCGCCGGTGGATGTCAGAGCCTGGGACCCTGACAAGCCGGAGTCGAAGCCGTTCTACTTCGAACTGCTCGGCGAGACTGAGCCCCTGCTGGACGGGAGCTTCGCCGAACTCGCGATCGCACCGGCGACGGATGAGCTCGCAGGGGCGCCGCGGTCGTCGGTCTACGAATACTGGTGGACGATCGGTCATGAGGGTCGACCGCCAGGAGCCAGCGGCTCTCGTTTCAGACGCTGGACCGGCCGTGCGCAGGGGGACTGGATCTGGGACCGTCTCGACGATCACGCTGCCGCCGTTTCGGTTTTCTTTCCGACCGATGGCGGGTGGCGAGCGAATGAGGTCGCAGCCGCTGTCAAGTACATGAGTCCGGTGCCGCACGACCCGACGTTTGCCGAGCGCGCATCTGGCGCGATGACGACCGTGGAGCCGCTGCTCCAGGACGCCGGCAAGTTGGTATCGCTCGTGCAGCCTGCAGTTGGTGGCGTGGCCTCAAAGGCGGCGCAGACGCTCGACGTGCTCGCGCAAATGAAGATCAACCAGGTGCCACAGGTCGGCGGTTACGCGGGGGCGGTCTCAAAGGTGACTACCGTGTCTGAGTCTGGGGGCGTCGCCTACGGTGTGCGATGGACTCTGCCGAAGTTGATGTTTCGGGAACTCGGCAGCCGCATCACCGGCACGGTCGCGGTCAGCTTTGTTCCTGTCACGCGGCAGGGTGATGCAGCGCAGCCGCCCCAGACCGGCCATATTCGGGCTCACGCATCGATCTCGCCCCGAGGCGAACCACCAATCTGGGTGCCGTCCCAATCTGGGTTCTTGGCTCTCGAGGTGACGCCGAAGCTTCCAGCGAGTCGCGAGCCGGCCTCGCACGGCTGATTGAAATGACAGACGGACAGCGTCAAGCGCTAGAGTCGGGGCGCCGAGAGCAGATGACGCTCGGCGATGTGTTCCGCCTTGTCCTGTCGAATACTGCTCCCACGCTCGGCTAGCGCATTTGGCTTCCAGGCCGGCTGCTGCACACGAGCGCTATGGCGACGTTCCACCTATTCCCCGACGCCAGCGCTGCACGCCATCGCGTGGGCGCCGGCCCGTCCTGGGCCCCG
>JBMFHK010000167.1:0-3225 GCA_049976865.1 Solirubrobacteraceae bacterium
ACCACGATCGCTCCGCCGCGGTAGACGTCGCGGTCTAGCAGCGAGTGCAGCGTGACGACGGGATCGTCATGCTTGGTCGCGGGGTGGACGAAGTCCACGACAATACCTGCCTCTTTGCCTGGATGGCGGCGGGTGACGCGGCCTACGCGCTGTTGGTAGACGCGTTTGGAGGCTGTTGGCGCAAGATGCATGCAGACCGTCGCGCGGGGGCTGTTCCAGCCCTCCGCAAGCAGCTGCGCATTGACCAGAATGTCGATCTTGCCAGCCTCGTAGTCAGCCAGGATCTTGGCCAATTCGCGCTTGGGCGTCTCTCCGGAGACACCGATCGCCTTCATGCCCAGGTCGCGGAAGGACTGGGCGACGTTGTATGCGTGGCGTACGCCGGCGGCGTAGACAACTCCCGGCAGGCCGTTGAAGCGCGTCTTGTACAGGTCGGCGATCGCCACGTTGAACGGCAGCTGATCGAGCAGCTCAGCCAGCATCTCCTGGTCAAACTCCGTGTCCACCTCGCCGCGTCGCAGGGGCACCTTGCCGATCGTCCGGACCCCCGGTCCAGGCGGGATCCTGATGCAACGTAGCGGTGCGATCACGCCACGCCGTGCTGCCTGAGCGAGGTCAAAGCGCGAGGTCTGTGTCGGGAAAAGATCAGTGACGTGGCGTGCGATCAGTGCGCCGGTGGCCGTCATGCCGATCCAGATGGGAGTTGGCCAGCGGCGGATCGCCGCTGATGTCTTCTCACCCAGCGCGGTGTGAGCCTCATCGCAAATCACAATTGTGTACGCGTCGGAGATCTTGCCCGCGTTGCGCACGAACCACTGGTAGGTCTCGACCGTGACCGGTCCGTTGGCGGCGTCCTCACCGGCCAGCAGCGGCTTGCACAGTCGGTCACGGTAGCCACGGTCCTTCAGTTCGCCAATGAACTGGTCCACAAGGTTGCGGCGGTGCGTGAGAATCAGCACGCCGCCGGTGCGGGACGCCTCCACAAAGCCTACGGCGGCGACCGTCTTGCCAGCGCCGGTGGCGTGCTCGAACCAGAAGCGCCGAGCGGCGCCCGGATCGTCTGCCGCACCTTCAGGAGCGATGTCGGCGTCCAGCCCGGTGCCATCGTGCTGCCAGTCCTGCAGCTCCTCCTCGTCCTCGGCCTCCGCCGTGAATGCGTCGGCGTCCTCATCCTCGGCATCCGCTGCGAACTCGTCGGCGTCCTGATCCTCAGCATCCGCCATGAGCTCGTTGGCGTGACCGGTCCGTGACTGCGACGCCTGACCGTTTAAAGGCTCGCTTTCACTCCGGTCGTCATAGTCAGCGAGGAGGGAGCCGTCCATGGCGTTCATGCCTGCCAAGAGCGCCGTCAGCGTTCCTGACAGTGCGTCAACCTGATGGGCGGACAAGACGGTGCCGTCCGCCAGTTTGGCCTCTGCGTCGGCGAGTACACGCTCGAGCCCGAGCATCAGCGAGTACTCCTGACGCCACTGAATCGAGGGCACCGTCAGCCCCGCCTGGACCTCCGCAAGCGCGGCGTCAAGAGCGCGACGCCGCGCTGTGCCGGGCGCAAGCGCCTGCGCAGTCGTCTCGCCCTCAAGGACGAACGGTTCACGAGTTAGTTGTTCAGCACGCTTGATTGCGGCGGAACTCGGGAAGGGGTTTGAGCCACCCATCAACGAGAATTAGAAAAGGTAATGAAAGAAGTAAGCCGCAACAGTAAGTGCGACCGCCGAGCTGATGCTCCAGCCCTGCGAGCAAGCTGTGACCCGTTCGGCTGCGGGGGCTGGTCCCTCGGGGATACCCTCTGCGTCGAACGTAACCGCTATTTAAGCAGACCGGCCGGCGGACCGTACGCAGCGCCCAATCCGTAGGGCGGCAAAGAACCATGAGATTAAGGAAGCGATACCTGTCATCTGCGAGAGTTCCGGGGGTGGAAAGCTTTACCGCCGACCCTGGGACGACCGTTGAGATTAGGCCGCCGCGCACCGAACAGGAGCTGGATGCTGCGCTGAAGGTTCGTTATGAGGTCTTCTGTGTAGAGCAGGGGGTTCCGCGTGAGGACGAGCGTGACGGCCGTGACCGCGCGTCTGGTTCCATGCACCTGATCGCGCTGCTGGACGGCAACGTGGTGGCCACTTGCAGGCTGGTGTTCGTCGGCACAACGGTCCAGTTCAGCCGTCTGGCAGTCAGCGTTCCGGCGCGGCGTCTGGGGATCGCAACCGCGTTGCTGCGCCGCACCGACGCTGAAGCCCGCGCGCGGGGCGCCAATCGGATCGTGCTGCACGCCCAGACCCACGCCCGGTCACTTTATGAGAAGGCTGACTACCAGCCGCGCGGGCGGGAGTTCGTGGAGGCCAACATCGAGCACGTGGCTATGGAGAAGCAGCTCTGACCGGTGCGTGCAAACCGTCCAGGGGCCGATCGCTGTCCAGCGCGTGGCTGAGTTCAACCCACCAAGGCTGGCGCTCGGCTGGCATCCCCGTACACGTTCCAGGTTGCTTGGGCGGCGTCCATCCAGCTCCAGCGCAGCGGCGTGGGCGCCGGCCGTGATGCGGCTTCGGCGCTTGCGAGCAGACCGTCGAGGTCATCGCAAGGCCACAGCTCGGCGTGTCCGTCAAGCACCTCGCGCAGGGCCGGTACGTCGCAGGCTGCCACGGGCGTTCCGCATGCGAGCGCCTCTATCGGTGTCAGGCCGAACCCCTCGTCGGCGCTGGGCATCACTAGCGCCTTGGCGCCGGTGTAGATTGCCGCGAGGTGCTCATCAGGAACCTCGCCGGTCAGCATCACGCCCGGGAGTTCCCGCGCCCACGGACTGTCACGGCCGACCAGGACCAGCGGTAACGTCTGTTTGGCGCGTGCCAGGGCGACCACCCGTTTGTGTGGTTCGGGAGTCTTGAGGCTGCCCACCCAGAGCAGGTAGTCCTCGGGCAGGCCGTACTTTTTGTGGACGGCGGCCACCTCGTCGTCCGATCGCGGGTAAAAAACCGTGGCGGCAGCTTCTGGCACGACCACCAGGCGGTCGCTGGCGATCCCCAGGGTGTGCATCGCGTCGTCAGCGACCACTGTCGTGGGGACAATCACCCGGGTTGCCCGCTGGGCTGCCAGGAGGTGCAGCTTCATCCGCATCCCAAAGCGTTGCCGTTCGCCTGGGCGCTTCAGTGCGATGAGGTCGTGCAGTGTGACAACCATTGGCCCGGACTAGTCATTAACGCGCCGCGCCCCGGGCTGGCCGGGGCGCGGAAA
>JBMFHK010000168.1:0-3215 GCA_049976865.1 Solirubrobacteraceae bacterium
GGCAAAAATCATCAACAAAACCGGGCTATCTCGACCCCACTACCGGAGGTCTGAGGCTGGTGTGGCGGTCGCGGTCACCGGCCGGTCGGCGGAGCGTGCGCGAGAGGTTGCGGCGGGCTTGTCAGGCGCTGTCGCGGGTGATGGCGGCGGATCTGCATGAAAGCCCGGTAACGGTCAACATCCTGCTGCCTGGTGGGCGTGGAACCCGGACCGGGATGATCCCTGAGGACCTACCTGCCGATGTACAAGCCGGACTGCAGGACCCCGCGGTGATGGGACCTCCGATCGTGTGGCTTGCGTCACACGAGGCCAGCGGGGTGCACGATGCGCGGATCGTCGCAAGCGAGTTTGACTCGTGGCTGCTCGCCCGGCCGTCAACGGGCTTGCGGTCGGAGTTATTCTTGAAACCTATGAGTGATATATCAGCGATCGGGGTGGCGTCAGTCTCCCGCACGCTGCTTGCCGAGCGTGCTTACGAGGAGCTTCGCGACCGGCTGGTCACCCTCCAGATCAAACCGGGGGAGCCGATCGACGAGGATCTGATCCGCCAGCAGCTGCGCATGGGCCGCACGCCGATCCGGGAGGCGATCAAGCGGCTTGCGCTTGAGAACCTCGTCAACGTCTTCCCACGACGGGGGACGTTCGCCGCTGAGATCAACATCACCGACCTTGCTGACATCACAGACGTGCGCAGCGTGTTGGAAGGCCACGCCGCGTTTCTGGCGGCGCAGCGCCTGACGCCCGCCCGTGCACTGGAGCTGGCCGTGCTCGCTGCGGAAGTCACCGCAAGCCGCGGCAGCGATGACACCGCAGCGCTGATGGCGCTTGACACGCGCGTGCACCGTTTCATCTACGCGGCTGCCGCCAACCCGCTGCTGGCGGAGACGCTGCTTGCCTATTACAACCTTTCCGTGCGGATCTGGTATCTGGTGATCGACCGTGTTCCGCAACTGTTCGCACGGGTGCATGAGCACGCGGATCTGCTTGACGCGATCGCCAACGGCCGGGCGGAGCTGGCCCGTGAGATCGTGACCGTCCACGTGGCCACATTTGAACGTGAGGTCCGCAGTGTGCTCTGAGCAAAGCAGCCTCAGCGCTTTCAACCCCGCCTGCCGGGCGGTGTGCACCGGCGGACGCCAGCCATTCTTACCTGGAGATTAGGAGCAACATGTCCACTCAACTGCAAAACAGATACGACTATGTGGTGGTTGGCGGCGGAGCTGCCGGCTGCGTTCTGGCAGCGCGTCTGTCCGAGGATCCGTCGACCAAGGTGCTGCTTTTGGAAGCAGGGCGCCCGGAGCACTCCTGGGATATCTACATCCAGATGCCAGCGGCGCTCTCCTTCCCGATCGGCAACCGTTTCTATGACTGGAAGTACGAGTCTGAGCCGGAGCCGCACATGAACGGGCGGCGGATCTACCACGCGCGCGGCAAGATACTCGGCGGTTCCGGTGCGATCAACGGCATGATCTTCCAGCGCGGCAACCCGATGGACTATGAACGCTGGGGCGCTGACGAGGGCATGGAGCAGTGGAACTACGCCCACTGCCTGCCGTACTTCAAGCGCATGGAGACCTGCCTGGCGGGCGCTGATGAGTGGCGCGGCGCTGACGGCCCGCAGCTGCTGGAACGCGGACCGGCCAACAACCCGCTTGCGCTGGCGTTCTTCAAGGCTGTGCAGCAGGCTGGCTACACCCTGACCGACGATGTCAACGGCTATCGCCAGGAGGGCTTCTCCGCGTTTGACCGCACGATCTTCCGTGGTCGGCGCTACAGCGCCGTCCACGCCTACCTGAACCCGGTCATGTCGCGGCCCAACCTGGATGTGGTCACGCGCGCGCTGGCGACCCGCGTGGTCTTTGATGGCACCCGCGCAACCGGCGTTGAGTACCGGCAGCGTGACGGGTTGCACACCGTCAACGCCGGTGAGGTGGTTCTCTCCGGCGGCGCTTTCAACACTCCGCAGCTGCTGCAGCTCTCCGGCGTTGGCAACGCTCGGGAGCTTGAGGCGGTCGGCGTGCATCCTATCCATGACCTGCCGGCGGTTGGTGAGAACCTGCAGGATCACCTCGAGGTCTATATCCAGTACGCGTCGAAGCTGCCGGTGTCCGTGGCGCCTGCGTTGCAGTGGCGCAACCGTCCGCTGGTTGGGCTTCAGTGGCTGCTGTTCCGCAGCGGTCCCGGTGCGACCAACCACTTTGAGTCCGGTGGTTTCGTGCGGTCAAACGACGAGGTTGCCTACCCGAACCTGATGTTCCACTTCCTGCCGATCGCGATCCGCTACGACGGGTCCGCGCCACAGGGGCACGGCTACCAGGTACATGTGGGGCCGATGTACTCAGACGCGCGAGGCTCGGTGAAGATCACCTCGACAGACCCCGCCAAGCATCCCGCGCTGCGCTTTAACTACCTCTCCACCGAAAAGGACCGCCGGGAGTGGGTTGAAGCTGTGCACGTGGCTCGCAAGCTGCTCACACAGCAGGCCCTTGATCCGTTCAATGATGGCGAGCTGTCCCCCGGCGCCAGCGTGCAGTCTGACCAGGAGATCCTCGACTGGGTGGCGCGCGACGGCGAGACCGCTCTGCACCCCTCCTGCACATGCCGGATGGGGGTCGGCCCGGACTCGGTGGTTGACCCGAACACCATGGAGGTCCACGGCCTTCAGGGCGTGCGCGTCGTCGACGCCTCGGCGATGCGATATGTCACCAACGGCAACATCTATGCGCCGGTGCTGATGCTCGCCGAAAAGGCCTCTGATCTCATCCGTGGCGCCACGCCGCTGGCACCCTCCGACGCGCCCTTCTATCGCCACCAGGCTGAGACCATGGCCTAACCCCAAGACTGATAACCGGGCTCCGTCCGGGCGAGAAGCCAAAGGCGGGAAGCCCACGCCCACGGTGACTGTTGCCGTGTCGGCGGCTTGATTTGGGCTGTGATCTGGCGGCGGCCTGGGCTGGGGCTCTATGGAACTGTCAGGGATCCGGTTGCGGGGGCTGGTGTTGCGCGCCGCTGCCCGCAACCGGACTGGCCGGCGCCCAACGGCGACGTTTTACAGCTCGTTTGGTTTTACTGGCTGTGTCAGCGGCCGGGTTTGAGGCTGGTCGTGGCAGGCAAACCGTGGCGCGCGTGGTAAAGCGAGCTTAAATGCACAAACTGCGTTGCGTAAAGCCAGTTTGCGCAAAAACCCGCCGGTTTTCGGTATCAGATGCACAAAT
>JBMFHK010000169.1:0-3147 GCA_049976865.1 Solirubrobacteraceae bacterium
TCAGGCGCAAACGGCGATCAGCCCGGGTCACTGCATTGAGATGGAGGACCCATTCAGCCAAACTCGCCGGCGCCGGCGACCAGCACCAAGGCTGCGAGCGTCGGGACCCCGCAAAACGGCAGGCGCGAACCAGATAACGTCAAGCACGGCTGGCCCTAAAACACGGGCGCATGCGGCTCTGGCCAAACAGGCCTCTAACAGCTGAGAAGCTAACCCGCGAACCTGCGACGCGAGGGCCAGCCCCAGCGTCCATGCCGGCTAGCGTAGGGCCAGTACCGCCCGCGCCTGACGGGCCATCTCCAGATCCTCACCGGTCCTGACCGTCACCACCCGGGCGTCAAGGAACTCCAGGCCGAGCAGCGCCTCGGTTCGCACCGTCTCCGAGCTCTCCCCCACGCCGCCGGTGAAGGCGATCACCTCAACGCCACCGAGCGTCGCCGCCATAGCAGCGATGCCAGCCCGGAGATGATGGAAGTACACAGCGAGCGCAAGTTCGGCGCGGCGGTCACCAACGGCACGCGCGGCCAGCACGTCGCGCATGTCAGAGTTGCCTGCGAGCGCCGCCAGTCCCGACTCCTCCTCCAGCATCCGGGCCATCTCGCGCTCACTCAGGCCGGTCTGTTCAAGCAGCCAGAGCAGCAGCCCCGGGTCGACGCTGCCGGGCCTGGAGGCCATCACCAAGCCGTCCAGCAAGGTGAAGCCCATGGTCGTGTCAAGCGAGCGGCCACCAGCGATCGCGCACAGCGAGGCGCTGGCGCCGAGGTGGCAGCTGATTATCCGCAGACCGCTGCCGACAGTCTCAGCGACCTCCCGAGCCACATGCTCGTGGGAGAGGCCATGAAAGCCGTAGCGCCGCAACCCCCAGCGTTCACGCCAGCGCTCAGGCAGTGCGTAGGTAGCTGCAGCCTCCGGAATGGTGGCGTGGAAAGCGGTGTCAAAACACGCCACCGCAGGCACAGACGGCAGTTGTTTGGTGACGGCGTCAAGCGCCGCCAGCGACAGCGGCTGATGCAGCGGCGCCAGCGCACTGAGATGACCGAGCGCCTCCCGCACGTCAGCGTCGACAACCACGGCCATGTGGAAGCGGGAGCCGCCGTGAATCACACGGTGCGCGACTACCTCGGCCTCTGCCAACGGGCCCTTGAGAGCGCTGCGCAACGCCGTCACGGGAATCGACCCACGCGGCAGTTCAAGCGTACGCTGCGCCAGCCGGCTCTGGGAACTCTCGTCCAGCAGCGACAGCTTCAGGGAACGCGAGGCCGCGTTGACAGTCAACACCTTGGTCATAAGCTCCTCAAAGTTCACACGCTGAGCGGCCCATGTCACATGAGTGATTGACCGCAAACTCTCGCGGATGTATTACCATCGAAGTCCTGAACGGGGCTGTAGCTCAGCTGGGAGAGCGCCGCCATGGCATGGCGGAGGCCAGGGGTTCGAGCCCCCTCAGCTCCATTCATTGGGAGTGTCTGGCTCGCTCCAGGGCAGCGGCAGGGTCAAGCGTTGCGTCCTTGCTAGCGATTTCAAACGCGCGATCGGCCAGGTCCGCCGCCTGCGCCCCAGTGGTGTTCTCGTCGCTCAGAGCCAGCGCAAGATAGGCCTGTCGCAACAGCTCCGGACTGCGCACATCCGGCGGAGGCCCGGCAGGCGGCAGGTTGGTGGCGGCCGCCAGCAGACTCGTGACGTTGTGACCACCGCCAAACAGGCGTCCGGGATGCTTGTCAGGGATCTGCAGGAGAATCGCGCCACTGGCTGGGTTGACCAGGCTGAGCTTGGAGCGCAGCCCAGATCGCTCGAGCGCGAAGCGGTAGCCGGACAGCCGCAGATAACCCAACTGCGCGGCTAGCTGCTGGAAGGCAACCGCCTCCTGCTCGCTGGCGAGCCTGGTGTTGTGCAGCGAGATGTGCGTGACCTCGACCGGATTGCCCGGCACTGGATCGGCAGCAACCAGCAAAAACGCCTGTGGGCCGATCCGCCCCGCGCCGACGCCGGCGATGTCAACCAGCAGCGAATATCCCGCAAGCCCAAGCGCGCCGACCACGCCGGGTGGCAACGGGTGCTCCTGGAGGTGGCCGGTCGCGAATGACATCTGGGTGAGGCTAGTTGTTGAGCAGCCCGCCGAGCAGCCCGCCCATCCCGGGCGCCTGGGCCTGGCCACCGCCGCCACCGGTCTCGCTTCCGGGCGGGTGGTAGTAGGCGCTCTGCAGACCAACCCGTCCCGGTCCCGTGAAGCGGTTGAAGATCAGACTGCCGCCACCGCTCAAGATCCCCGTCTTGAAGCCGTAAGCCTCCTGCTGCATCGACACCGAATGATCGTAATACAGCCAACCGCCGGGCTCGATGTCAATCGTCTCACCTGCTTCAAGTGTCTTCTCGAAGACGTTGCCGTAGCCGTGCAGCCACACGACGCCCTCGCCGCTCGTGCACACAAACTGATCGATGAAGAAGCCGCCGCCAAACATCATGTTTGCGTAGCCCTTCTGCCGCGTATAGGTGTACTCGACGTTTTCCGTCACAGCCAAAAACTGATGCTCGCGAACCTGGATGCCTTCACCGGCTCCAAGATGCAAAGCCACCACATGGCCGGGTGCGTCGCGGCTGAACGCCACCTCACCCGGGCTCTCAATCTGCAGCAGCAGGATCGGCATGCCGGCCAGCGCTCGTCTCACAAGACCTTTGCGCAACGGATGCAGTCCGAGCTTGACCTGTGGGTACTTCCACAGCAGAACGTGGTGTTCAAAATAGACTGGCATGCTGCCGTCAAGCGCCAGGTGGAGAGCAGGGACCAGCTCTCCCTCAAGCCGGTAGCGGATACCGCTTGCGGTGCCCTCCTGAACCTGGGTGGGAAGCAGCTTTGGTGCCGAAGGCATATGACGCTCCATTCTGGGACCGTGTGAGCTAAGGGTGAACGTGCACAAGGTACCGGACTGACGGGACAAGTCCAGCGAGCCGGCACCCAATGGCGAGCCCCCAGCGGTCGAAGTGACCTGATCAGCGCGAACTGTGAATAATTCACAGACCATGTTCCCCGTCTACGTTTCCGGCCACCGCAACCCCGACACCGACTCGATCGGCGCGGCGATCGGCTACGCGGAGCTCAAATCCCGGCTTGACCAGGACACCGAATACATCCCTGTCAGGCTCGGTGAG
>JBMFHK010000170.1:0-3106 GCA_049976865.1 Solirubrobacteraceae bacterium
GTCACCGCGAGCCACCCTCCCGGGGCGCCACGGCGCTCCTCAACCCCCGCAGAACGCCGATCTACACCAGCCTCCTAGAGCGCCTCGCCGGCCCGAATGACCTCTGGGAGCGCCTTCCCAACCCGGCCGCCCGTGTCTACTTCTTCTTTCCGATGGGAGGAGGTTGGAGGGTCAAAGAGCTAGCCGCGACTGTCAAGTACATGACGCCCGTCGCGCACGAGGAATCGTTCATGGAGAAGGCGGCGCAGGACTGGCAAACGATTCAGCCTCTCGTCGACGCCGCCAGCAAGCTCGCCGGCGTTGCTGAGCCGATCGCTGGGACCGCGGCGGCGCAGTCCGCGAAGGTCCTGGGCGCGTTGGCGCAGCTCAAGCTTTCGAGCGTCCCAACCGTCAAGGGGTTCGAGTGGTCCGCCGGAAAGGTCGCATTCGGCAACAAACGTCACGGCGGCGTAGCCCAAGGCGTCATGTGGACCCTGCCACCTTCGATGTTCCAAGAGCTCGGAGGCAGGCTCACCGGCAGCCTCGCGCTCACAATGATTCCCGACCGGAAGCAGAGCGCCGACCAGCCCAGCGACGCTGCCCCCGACCCTCAGCCACAGGATCTCCTTGCGCACGCCGTGGTGTATAGCCCGGAGGGTCACGACCAGGATCACTGGGCTCCAGCGGTCGACGGCTTCGTCCACCTCCGCCTCGCTCCAAGGGTCGCTAATTTAGTCAGCCCGCTGGGGTCGGATTGATCCCTCCAAGTCGTCGCCAGAGCAGAAGCCCGGAAATCTCTCAGCCAGACCGGACGCTACCCATACAGATCAGCGAGGAGCCGAAAGAGATGCCGCAAGACGTCCAGAGAACACTGGTTCCGGAGGTCATCAGCCCGGATGCGGAGCATCCGTGGGCCGAAGTCACGCAGTCCACTCACGCGCGATGTCGTCCCAGAGTGCAACACGCTTTTCCGGCTCAGCCGACAACATCGGCTCCAAGGCTCGCAAGCCGCGCTCGAAGGCGTCTTCGTTCTGGGCGGTGAGTTTGAAGGCCTCCGTGACGCCGCCATTGACGTCCCACGTCCGGTGAACCTCGAGCGTCATCGGCTCTGTCATATCTGCGCTCTTGGTGCGACGAGCAGCGAACAACGCCTTCACCGTCGCGAGCGCTCCCGCCACGAACAACTCGACTCCCGCCTGGGCGGCCAAGGCTGCTGGCCGTACACCTCCGCTCGCTTGGACGAACTCGATGATCACCCTGCAGGTATGGACGGCCGAGAACTGATAGATGTAGCCGACGCGTGTTGGTCCGACCGCCGCTAGGTGCTGGCCCGAGCGGATCAGTTCGTCTGCCGAAAAATGAGAGGCGTCGGCGACTAGTCGCAGACGCGGTGCTGAGGCCTGGTCGAGGTCCTCGCGGGGGAATTCACCAATATTCGCAGTGAGCGAATACGACATGCCGCCCGCCACACCGAGCCTGGACAGCTCCTCCTGATGCCCTTCCCACGGTTCGGCATCCACTGCGAGTTGTGCGTCCAGCGCCTTAAATCCGTCGGAAAGGCTAACGATCTCGGTCTTCAAGCAGACGGCCCGAAGATCACTCGCTACATCATGGTTGACGGTCATTGGAAGCACCCCCTCCTTCAAACCGTTAGCTAGCTCTTGGAGGCCGGACTCCAAGAGCTGGAACCCGCCGTAGGCCTCGATGGGGTGAGTTGTCGCCACCCGGACGGACACCACAATCCGGCGCCTAACGTTCAACGACAGGTCCTCTCCTGCGTGAGTAGCGCTTCTCCCCGACGCGATTTCGTCTCCGTCACGAGCGCTCACGATATCCCGGTTGTCGGCGTCTGTGGTCATGAGCGCGAACCGGGAGCAACGAGCAGGATCGCAATCGCTCTTAGCACGGTGATGACTTCGTTGCTGCTATCGCAATAGCGACCAAGGGGTTATGTGCGTTCGGCTTGGAGTGTGAAGCTTGCTGCGAGACGCTCGGGCCTATCGGTAAGGCGCCATTCGCCGTTCTCGTCGCTGGTCATTACGTCCTTGAGTGCCTGCCAAGGAACACTGTCGTGCTCGACCAGCTCCGTCAGCCGCATGCCTGCTTCGAGCAGGGCGGTCACGATCTCGCCCACACCATGGCTCCATTCGTGCGTGATGGTCGAGGTGAAGACGTGGTCGTTGGCGACGTAGGTTCCCCCTTCGTCGTAGATCATCGGCTCACGCATGTTGAAATAGGGGTCCTCCACGCGGAGGATGCCGTCGCGGGCGACGAGAGTGCCGAGCATCGGGTGCATGTCTCGGATAAACAACCGGCTGCCAGAACGCAATAGGCCCGCGACGACCGTCGCCCAGGGATCGATGTCCGGAAGCCAGCAGAGCGCACCGATCCCGGTGTAGACCAGATCAAACGAGCCGGGTTCGAGCACCCGAAGCGCGTCGTAGACGTTCGCTTCAACGAACCGTACGTCAGTGCCGGTTCGCTCGGCCAGCGCTCGGGCGTGCAGCAGCGACTGCGGCGAGAAGTCAAGGCCGGTCATCTTCGCCCCGAGCCGCGCGAGCGAGATGGTGTCGGTCCCGATATGGCACTGCAAATGGACCCCGAGCAGACCCTCGAGATCCCCAAGCCTGGGACGATCGAACAGCACAACATTCGAGACGTGGCTCGCGTCAGTCATGAACCGGTCAGCCGCGTACTCCACAGAGGCGGCGTGTACCCCGGCGCGCTCGTCCCAATTCGACCGATTGATCGCCACATACTCATCCACCGCGCAAGCATCGCACCCAGGCAGGCGTCTCAAGCGAATGCCGGCCAGCCCGGATTGCTCTCGGCTATCGCATTGGCCTCCGAGCCGCGATCAACCGACGCTATCCCAATGGCGACGTTGGAGCACTCTGCACGCTTCGACGCTGGTGAGTCCTTTGCCTCGACGGCAGCAGCGACGACATCCACGCCTGCATCGGGGTCCGCGCGCGTCTTGGGCGCCGACCGTTGCTGGTGCAACTCTCGTGCAACAAGCAACGGGGGTCGTGCCGCTGCGCGAGGCTGCCCCCTTCCCGGACATCCCAGCAATCTTGCGCCGGATGGCCGGGCTGTCACCGAGCCGTAGGCGAGGGCAAGGGAGCCG
>JBMFHK010000171.1:0-3071 GCA_049976865.1 Solirubrobacteraceae bacterium
ATGCACAAATCGGCTTTCAGGCGCGCAGTTTGTGCATTCTGACTCGCTCGCACGCCGCTTACGGGCTTATCGCCGGCACAGCATGCCCGTGCGAGCAGCACCCGGGCGAGGAAGCGCCCGGGCAGGGAGTGTGACGGTGCCGGCACGCTCCCCTGCCCGCCGCAGCCCCGCACACTCGTCCGCACATTCGGGCACGCTTGCATCGGCCAGGAACCAGCCTTGCACAAAACCTCAGACAACACCAACGGCAGCACACCGCTAGCAGTCACGCCCGCCGGTCTGCGCCGCGACCATCGTGCCAGCGGCCCGCCCAGCCAACAGACGACGCGAACACTTACGCGTGACAGTAATTATGGAGCGCACGGCCGGTACGGCGGCGGTTTTCTGGTGCCGGTCGCGGGCTGGGTACACGGTGTCTGGCACTCGCTTCGGGTGTAACCGCGTCCCGAGCGCCGGGCTTCGGGTGCAACCGCCTCCCTCTGAGCTCGGCTCCGGCTGTAGCCGCTTCTCTCTGCTCTCGGCCCCGAGGGGTCGCCTTTTTGGTGTCGGCCCCGAGCGGGTCGCTGTTAGCGCCCGGCTCGCTTGGACCGTCACTGGCACCCTACAATCCCTTCCGCGTGCGCTTTTGAGTGCTGGCAGGCATCTTGAGGCGCTGGCGCGCTTGCGGGCGTGGCGAAACTGGTAGACGCGCCGGCTTTAGGTGCCGGTGGGCTTTGCTCTTGGGGGTTCGAATCCCTTCGCCCGCATCTCTGGGTTTTCACGTTTGCCCTGGCTGTATGTTCACGTTTGGGGTGGGCGGAGGGCCTGTGGGTCCCACCTGACTAAAGATCTGCGGGCCTATTTTCCGTCGGTGGCCTGCGCGCCTGGCAACGAAGGCTGTTTGAGCAGCTGGCTCGCGTGCGCGAGGTGCTTCGCGAGGTCAGCTGTGCTTCCAGGGACGAGCGCGGTCCACGAAAAGTCGCGAAGCTCGACTGGAAGGTCACGGGGCGCCGCGCCGGCCAGCTCGGCGAGCGGGGTACGAAATGCCTTGGCCCTGCTCGTCGGCACGAGTTCGGCCAGATCGGACGCTTTCTGCCACGCGACGCCTCCGTCGGCGCCGATGCGCAGCGCCTCGATTGCGAGGATCAGCCGGTAGGCGCGCGCCCGCCACCCCCACGGCCTGAGATGCACGCGGCGCTGAAGACCGGACTGCTGTGCTGCCCGGATCGTCAGCCATGGCCCGGTGCTCTCATCGAGACAGTCGCCCCATCGTTGGAGGCGAGCGCGAATACCGTCGAACGGCTCGCCGTCTTGGACGGTGATCCCCGCCAGTGCGCACTCGTGCTCGTAGCGCTCACGGACGTAGTCGCTGAGCGCGGTCCACCGCCGCTCGGTCATGCTGGTGAGCAAGAGATCGACGTCATACATCTGTCGCGGCACCGATGCCGCCCGAGTTGGCTCCTCGATGCCGACCGGCTCGGCGGCCAGCGTTATTAGCTTCAGGCCGATCTGGTAAGGCAGCTCAGGTAGCGCTGCGGTGATCTTCGGTGTGGCGGCGGGGCCAAGTGTTCCGGTGACGATCTCGGCTGCGGGGAGCTTGTCCTCGAAGTGGAACTCGAGCTTAACTTCGTTGTTGGAGCTGTAGCCGTGGTCGAGCAGGAGCGGTACTGGCACGACGTAGGTCGCCAGCGGTAGTTCCCGTACCGGGTTCTTCGGTTCGTAGCGGTGCGGCTGCATCAGCTCTCCGAGCGCGGCGAAGCGCTCACCGAAGAGGACTATGAGGCTGTCGATGTCCGTGGGCGTAGCGGCGGTCAGGTAGTCGTTGTCGCGCGAGCCGCGCTGTCGCACAGCGTCGAAGCGCAGCGCGGTGCCGTTGCCGCCCATCAGCAGCAGCGCGATCCCGAGCTGATCGGCCAGATTGCGGAGATGTTCATGGACTTCCGCGCACCACGCGGCGAGCTCGGCGGTGTAGCGGTCAGAGACTCCGGCATGGTGAATACGTTGCGCGAGCAGGTCCGGCTCGCGGATCCAGTCGGCCTTGAACAGATCAACGTGTTCTTCCAGCGCGGTCACGCGGCGTACCCCGCTGCGATTTGGGCCTGCTCGTGGTTGTGAGGCGAGCGGTTGCCGAGTGCGGCGTCTACCCACTCCGGATAGCCGAGGTTCCGCGCGTAGGTGCGCAGCTTCTCCAGTGGCACACCGGCACGCTCCATAGACCGTAGGATCCGGCCGAGCTCGGCGTAGTCGAAGCCGAGGTGGCTGCGACGGACCTCTCGCAGCAGATCGACCCACGCTTTCTCCGGAAGCGCGAGGTGATCCCGGACCGGGTAACGACGCTCATCATGTGTCTGGCCCCGCACGAACACCACGCGCTCTCGGCCACCGCCGGGATGAATGAGTAGGCCCGCAGGTATGACTAGCCAATGGCCTGCGGCAAGTTCACCCGCAAGGCCGCTGACGTGGGGGGGATGGCAGTAAACAAGGTGGGAATAGGTGTAGGCGAACTGGTGGGCGTAGGGCGCGAGCACGTCAAAGCCGGTGAGGTGCGCCTCCGCATCGGACTGCCGCAAGAGGTCGAGTAACTGCTGTCCCTCCTCGTCCAGTTGAGAGCCGGGCGGGCGGCGGCTGTAGACGCCTCGGGTGCGGCGAAACAGGACTCCGTCGGCTAGAAGCGCGCTCAGCTGACGATCGAGCGTGCGGGGCGAGACGCCAGCGCGGTCCAGCAGCGTCGCGTAGTCGACGGCGTCACGGTCATTGAAAACATCGAGCACGCGAGCCAAGGGGGAGTCCACGGTGGGGGTGGGCGGAGTGACAGTCATGGCGACTGGTACAGCATTGTAGTCAATGCCGCACATCTCGCCAGTGGCGTTTGGTGCGGCATTCGGGCGGATGTTGTACGTCTCGCCAGAGCCGGTGTCGGCTGTCCAGGCTGTCTGGTCCTGTTAGGCAGTCTCTTCGTCGTCCTCTGGCGTGGAGGGCTCGAATGCGGCGGAGGGCAGCTGTGAACCGTCCTAGATTTTCACGGTTGCCCTGGCTGTATCTCGGGTTTCGCACTTTTGCGGCGCGGGGCGGCTTAGCGCGTAGCTAGCGGG
>JBMFHK010000172.1:0-2964 GCA_049976865.1 Solirubrobacteraceae bacterium
TGAACTGATCGGCGCCAAGCGCTGGGACCACATGCGGCTGGGTTTCGCGGCGCAGCTCGGCACGGTACGGTTCCTCGGGACCTTCCTCGATGACCCGACCAACGTGCCAGCGTCCGTGGTCGGCGACCTCGCCCGACAGCTCTCCATCGTCGATCCGAGCTGTCTTGCCCGCTACGCCACTGCCCGAGTCCGCTGGGTGCATGCGGCCGAGATCAGGGAACGTCACGGTTACCGCGAGTTCGCGGACCCGTTCGCGCGCTTCCGCCTAACGCGCTGGCTCTATGCCCTGTGCTGGACTGGCACCGACCGGCCGAGCGTGCTGTTCGACCGCGCAACCGCCTGGCTGGTGACCGAGAAGGTGCTGCTCCCGGGTGCATCGGCGCTGGAACGCCTGATCGCGCGCATCCGCGCCCGGGCCGGCCGCCGGCTGTGGCGCACCCTCGCCAAAAACGTAACCCGCGAGCAGCGCGTCCAGCTCGAGGCGCTACTGGTCGCCGGGGAAGGTGGGCGGCCGAGCCCGCTCGACCGGCTGCGCGACGGACCGTTTATGCGTAGCGGAGCGGAGTTGGCTCGCGCCGTCGTCCGGCTCGACGAGGTGCGGCTGCTTGCCACCAGCCTGCCCGGCATCGCGCATGTGCCGCCCGGGCGCGTGACGGCGTTGGCCCGGTTCGCGACGGTTGCGAAGGCGCAGGCTGTGGCGCGGTTGCCGCAGGAACGGCGGACGGCGACGCTGCTCGCGTTTGTCCGCACGCTGGAGGCGAGCGCACAGGACGATGTCCTCGACCTGTTCGATATAGTGGTGAGCAAGCTGTTCACTGATGCGGCGACGGTCGGCAAGCGCGCTAGGCTGCGCACGATCCGCGACCTCGACCTCGCGGCCCTCCGGCTGCGTCGTGTAACGGGTGTGCTGATGGACGATGCGGTCGCCGATAGCGCGGTGCGCGCGGCAGCCTTCGCCGTGGTATCTCGGGACGAGATCACGGAGGCACTGGCGAAGATCGACGAGATCGTCCGCCCGCCGGGTGACCTCTACTTCGCTGAGCTGCGGGCGCAGAACGCGAGGACACGATTCATGCCGGGGCTCCTCCGCTCCCTCGTCCTTGGTGCCACGCCCGCCGCCAAGCCGGTGCTCGATGCCGTTGCTTACCTCAGGGCATCGGACGGCCGGCGCAATACGGCGCCCGCGCCGCTTGGCTTTGTGCCGGCGGGCTGGAAGCGGCAGGTCGTCGCGCATGATGGCGGCATCGACGCGGTAGGATACCGATTATGCTTGATGGAAGCCATGCGCGCCTCGATCCGACGCCGCGACCTGTTCGCGTCACCCAGCCTTCGGTACGCGGACCCGCGCCTCGGCTTGCTGGCCGGTTCGGCCTGGGAAGCAGCCCGCCCCGCCATCTGCCGTACACTCGGCCTGTCCGCTGACGCGGGCGCGGAGATCTTGCGTCTGAGCGAGCGGCTGGACGCGGCCTACCGTGCCACTGGCGCGAACCTTTCCGAGAACGTGAGCGTGCAGGTGGACAGTAGCGAGTTGGTCCTCTCCGCACTGGATAAGCTGAACGAGCCGCCGAGCCTGATTGCGCTCCGCAAAGCCGTCGACGTGAGGATGCCGCGCGTCGACCTGCCCGAGTTGCTGTTGGAGATCCACGCACGCACCAGGTTCGCCACCGGCTTTACGCACGCAAGCGAGGGCGGAGCGCGCGCCGAGGACATCGCGACCAGCCTGTGCGCGGTGCTGATCGCCGAGGCCTGCAACACAGGGTTCGAGCCGCTGATCCGGCTGGACAATCCCGCGCTCCGGCGCACGCGCCTGAGCTGGGCGCGACAGAACTACATCCGCGCCGAAACCCTGACCCGCTCCAACGCGGCCCTCGTCGCGGCCCAAAACCGCATCCCGCTCGCCCGCGCCTGGGGCGGCGGCGACGTAGCATCGGCCGACGGGCTCCGTTTTGTGGTACCCGTGCGCACGATACACTCGGGGCCGAACCCCAAGTATTACGGCCAGGAGCGCGGGGTTACGTTCTACAACCTCGTCTCCGACCAGTTCACCGGCCTGAACGGTATCGCCGTGCCGGGGACGCTGCGCGACAGCCTGCTGCTGCTCTCTGTCGTCTTGGAGCAGCAGACCGAGTTGCAGCCGACTGAGATCATGACCGACACGGGCGCGTACACCGATACGATCTTCGGCATCTTCCACCTACTCGGCTATCAGTTCAGCCCCCGCTTGGCCGACATCGGCGGCAGCCGCTTCTGGCGCGTGGACGGCAAAGCCGACTACGGCGCGCTGAACGACCTTGCGGCGCAACGCGTCAACGTCAGCCTGATCGCTGAGCATTGGGAGGACCTGCTGCGTTTGGCTGGTTCCCTGAAGCTTGGCACCGTGCAGGCCGCCGGCCTGATCCGAACGCTGCAAACCAAGGACCGTCCAACAAAGCTCGCTCGGGCGCTCGGAGAGCTCGGCCGGCTGGTTAAGACGCTTTACCTACTGCGGTTCATCGACGACGAGGCGTACCGGCGCCGCATACTGGTCCAGCTCAACCGCGGCGAGGGCCGCCACCAACTCGCCCGCATTGTCTTCCACGGTAAGCGTGGCGAGCTGCGCCAGCGCTACCGCGAAGGTCAGGAGGATCAGCTCAGCGCGCTTGGCCTAGTGGTGAACGTGATAGTGCTCTGGAATACAATCTATATGGACGCGGCGCTGAACCAACTCCGGGCCGAGGGCTACGACGTGCGAGACGAAGACCTGGCGCGGCTGTCCCCGCTCGGGTTCGACCACATCAACATGCTCGGTCGTTACGCCTTCACGCTGCCCGACACCGTCGCTCGCGGCGAGCTCAGGCCGCTGCGCAACCCTCGGGTTGCCGACGACGAGGGCTGAAATGCACTTTCAGTTCCATTGCTACCGGACCCCCGGTCACAGGTTTGGCCTGATCGAGTGCGGCGATCGGGGCGACGAAGACGTTCATC
>JBMFHK010000173.1:0-2851 GCA_049976865.1 Solirubrobacteraceae bacterium
ACCCCCACAACCTTCTAACGAACGTGCTACGAGGCGACGTTGCTGGGAAGCTAAGGTTGGAGCATATAGATGTCGATTACGCAAGAGAGAGATCCTTCCATGGCTAGCTACGCGGAAATTCAGCGAGCGTTTGCCCATCGGTACATGGATGCCGAGGGCGTAGTTGGCGTGCGCGTCCAAGAGATCGACGGACTACTCGTCTTGGTGGTTCAAGCATCAAGCGAAGCCGTTCGCGAGGCAGTACCAGATGAGTTTCGCGGCGTCCCCGTCCGAGTGAGCGTCGGGCGTCGGCCTGTTCTCGCCTATTCATAACGGCCCTGCTGCGGCCGGGGTGCTGGATCGCGCTTGATCCAGTAGCGACTTACGGAGATCGTCGGTACGTTCCTCGGGGTTCGTTCGGTCTCGTCGTGCGCGATCTCGCGCCCCATGGGGAGGACGAAGATGACGTATTGGTGCTTACGGCGGCTCACCTCATCCCCAACGAGCTAGCCCCGGGGATCGGGACGCGCATGCTCAGCAATCAGCCGGGTCCGATGCCGGAGTGCGGTTCAGGCCAGTTTTGTGGGAGCGTCAGGCGCCGGGTCCCATTGGTGGATCTTGCTTCGATCAGCGTTGACGCGCTTGCGATCAAACCTCCATCCGGGCTCCATTGCTCGAATCTAATGGATTTTGGTGCCCCCAACGGCATCAGGGACCTCTGGATTCGCAGCGAACATGAGCCCGAGAACTCCACGATTCGTGTTCAGAAGCAAGGAGCCCAATCGGGAGTCACTCAAGGCGAGCTGATGCCGGTGCCGGCTGACCTTGCGATTGCAGGCATGGTCGCCGCCTACACGGGCGGCTGGTGGGTCTACAAGCAGGACGGATCGCGATTTGCCGACCGAGGAGATAGCGGCGCTTTCGTGGTGGACGCAGACCGAAGAGTCGTCGGGATGCTAGTTGCGATCGACCCGGATCTCGGCGCGGCTTACGTCCACGGCGTGAAGCAGATCTTCAAGGCGCTTCAGGTTGAGCTTCGATGAAAGAGCTGCATCAGCGCTTATCCGCTGATGTCGGCTTCGTAAACTAGGCTCAAGCGCGCTGTCCACGGCTTGTCAATGAAGGCCGCCGAATTGGCGCGTGTCAGCGACTCGACGCGAGCGCCCTGGCCGTCTGTGCGGTCGGGGCGCTTTCGTGTTGTGGGGCGGTTGCTCGAGGGCGTCGGCGGGCGCCTGCTGCGGCTGGCGCAGGCGGGGCGGTCAAGCGCGGTAGGTGACTGCTACGCGATCCGGCTGTGCGGTCGCCGGCCAAGGCGTTAGTATTGCGGACACAGGCTCGATATACGGACTAGCGGCGGTGCTGGTTTGTGCGTCAGCAAAAAAGAGCCCCGGCACCGCTTGCGACGGGTCCGGGGCAACACAGGAGGGGTGATCTCCCATGCAAGATAAAGCTAGCGCCCCGGACTCGCGAAAGCTGGTCCGAACTAAGCATCCTGGCATCTATCGACGGCACGCCAACGGGTGCGACGGCAAGCGCTGCTCTTGCCCGTATGTCGTGCGTTGGTCCGAGGGCGGCAAAGGCCGCAAGCAGATGTTTCCGACGCTCGAGCTGGCGCGCGAGTTCAAGGGCAAGATGGATTCGGGGACTACAGCGCGGCGGCCACTGTCATCCACGACGGTCGAAGCGTACTTTCCGGGGTGGCTTGCCACCTATCGGGGGCGCACCAGCCGCGGGCTTGAGGAAACGAGCCGGCGCGAGTACAGGATCTCGTTTGAGCAGCACATCGCGCCAACGCGGATCGCACGAGTCCGGCTCAGGGATCTCGGCGCCCCAAACGTGTTGGAGTGGCTCACGGAGTTGGAGCAGCGCGGCGCGAGCCCGACGACGATCCGTAAGGCGCGTGCGGCGTTATCCGTCATGCTGGCCTCAGCCCTAGAGGCTGGGGATCTGACCACGAATCCCGCAGCGGGCGTCCGGTATGTACCTTCGGAGGCTGCCAAGGCGAAGCATCAGAAGCGGGCGCAAAAGCAGCTAACCGCCGCCGATGTTGTCGCGATCCTCGAAGCGCTGCCGCCGCGGTGGGTGCCGTTCTTTACCGTCCTTGCGCAGAGCGGGGTCCGGGTCGGCGAGCTGCTCGGGCTTACCTGGCGCAATGTGCACCTTGGCGACGATCCGCACATCCTTGTCGTGGAGCAGGTGTACAAGGGCGAGCGAAAGCGTCTCAAGACCGCCGCGAGCACGGGCCGGGTGCCGTTGTCGCCTCAGACGGCGGCGATGCTCGCCGAGCTGCGCCCGGAGGACGCAACCGACGATCTGGTGTTTCCGTCCGCCACGGGGACCGCGCTGGGGTATCAGAACATGTTCAGCCGGGTTCTTCGCCCCGCGTTGATTGACGCGGGGATCGCTACGAACGTCGGGACTCAAGACCGGCCCGAGTGGGACTATCACGGCGTCGGCTTCTATGCGTTCAGGAAGGCCTGCGGGTCGCTGCTGCTTGCCAACGGCAAGAACGTAAAGCAGGTGCAGGGATGGCTGAGGCACGCGCGCCTGAGCACGACGCTCGATATCTACATCAATCAGGTGGACGACGGGCTCGGGGACGCGGCGCTGTGGGATGAGCTACTCGCGTCGCGGGGCCATCGTGGGGCCATCGTGGGGCCAAAAGAGGTCCGGAAACAGCCGCAAACGAGCTAGGGGCCACGACGGCCAAAAGCGCCGATTAGCAGGGATAAGCGGTAACAGCCGTAAACGTCCGCAAAGCACCTGTCGTACTTCTAATCCGTAGGTCGCAGGTTCGAATCCTGCCGGGGGCGCTACTAGGTCTTCACGTTTGTCTTGGTGACATGTTCACGTTTGGGGTGGATGGAAGGGT
>JBMFHK010000174.1:0-2821 GCA_049976865.1 Solirubrobacteraceae bacterium
GTCGCCAGCACCACGTGAATGTCTGCATCGGTGACGGTCCTGGGCCGGCCCGAACGCGGCTTGTCGACCAGCCCATCAAGACCTCGCTCACGGAATCTTGATAGCCAGAGCCGCACCGTCGGCAGCGAAACTCCGACCCTGGCCGCGATCTCGCCGTTTGCCACACCACCTGCGGCCAACAACACGATCCTCGCGCGCATAGCGTCCTGCTGCAACGTTGAGCGCTTCCGCAACACCGCTTCCAGCGTCTGTCGTTCAGCTTCGGTCAGCCTGATCCTCGCCGCACCCCTTATCACGTGCCGACCGTACCAAAACTCCCTTGCTCCGCGAAACCGGCACCACCACCAGCGGGGGTGCTCACCGCAAGCTTGGCGGGTCGGCCGGGAGACTCGCTATGACAACGCGACACCGCCGCAGACCGCAGGCATCGGCTCTCGTGGATCACGTACGCCTATCGTCGCCAAAGGCATAGGATCGCCTGCGGGTCCGCTCGCACAGAAGCGATAGTCAGCGAGTTGCCTGCTTCCCGCGCTTAGGAGGGTGCTGCGGACAGGGGAATTGCTCGTCAGTGAACGAAAGCGGGGGCATATCGACGCTGTTGGATCCGGTGCGATGGAGGAGCCCGATCGCCGGTAACAGGGGGCGTGAGACTTTCTCGCCTTCGTGAGAGCGGGTGTCTCAAGCGACCGGCCCGGCGATCGTGTTGCGTGCTCGTTGTTAGATCTGTCGGATGAATCCGCGCTCGTTCGACACCAGCACCTGAAAACCGGCGAGCTTCAGTTGAGCGAGCCGCTCGGCGGGGTCGAGGTCGTCAGCCCAGTAGGCGATCAGCCTTTCGATTCCGCCGAGCCGCATCCATTCCGCGCCGGCTGACAGCAGAGCTGGCAGCACCTTGGCGGCGTCAACCTCGTCGTGGACGACGAGGTTGCCGACGTCGGCCCAGCGCTGGGCGACCGAACTGCGTGCCATTTCCGCGGGCTGATCACAGATCTCGATGAAGCCAAGCTCGGTCCCGGTCCGGGACAGAGTGAGGCGAGCGCCCAATAGTCCTAGCGTCCGAGACGTCTGCAGTCCGTCCATGACCTGGCCGGCGAGGTCTTCGCACTTCGCAGCGAGCACAAGCTCCGTCCGCGTCGGCTCGGAGAACCCTGCGCTCACCAGTAGCCTGCGTAGATGCGGGAGGGTGCTGGGGATCCCGTAGCACGCAAGCGCCGGCAAAACGCAATCGGCACCAACCGACCGGACGGACCAGGCACGCATACGCTCGAGCACCGTCTCAAGCAACCGCGCCCCCTCATCGACAGCATCGGTAGCGCAGACCAGCCAGCGGATCTCCCCGGTGCCGCGATAGCTGTCACTGACATCCTCGTCCGCCCGGAAGCGGTGCAGCAACGCCGCCGCGGCAATACCATCTTGCCGCTCGACGACCAGGCAGCACCGCTCAGCGACCCAGGGGTCGACGACCGTCTCCTGTGGCTCTCGTTCGAGCTGACCCAGAACCGCATTGACCGACAGCGTGATACCCGGGATGACAGCAGCGACGTGAACGTTGACCAGCGCGGTGAGCTGGTCGCGGTCGCGACGCTCGAACGTACGTACGGCAGCAGGCATACGAAGCTCCTTACTCGATTGTGCTTCAAGCGCCGCTGCCAGTGCGGGAACGACCACAGCCTAAACCAACAGCCGGCCCGTCGTGCGGAGCCGCGCTATCCAGCGCGCTGCTTCTTGTTACCCAGGCGACACGTTCGCCGCGACTGCCGCTGGCCGCAGCATCCAGAACCCCAAAGGTTTGTGACCAGGCTACCTGCAGGAGGCAAAGCAGCGGCCAGCCATCTGACGGCGTTCGCGCTCCTGCTCGCCAGAACCAGGATGCGCGCCTGGTCGCCGAAGCGCTCGTCTGGGGCCCAGGGCGTCGCGGGCCGAAGCGATAGCGCGGCACCGGTGGTCCAGCCCTCTCTGTCAACGTTCAGCGAGACGCTCACCATCGAGGTATCAATGACCCTGGGGGCGAGAACGGAGAACGCTGGACATGTTGGAGACGAGCATGGTTGGGGCTGGAGCGATGGTTGGGGTTGCTGCCGCCGGCAGCGAGCCCCGGCACGGCGTAGCCGGGCTGGGGCTCGGGGCCGGCGGGCACGATGCGCCGGAGGGGGTCGCGGGTTCGGGGCGGCTGGCGGACGTGGAGCTTGTTGAGCTGGCCAAGCGCCGCACGTTTACCGCGAAGTACAAGGCCGAGGTTCTGGCCCGGGCGGATGCGTGCCAGGCGCCGGGCGAGGTCGGTGCGCTGTTGCGGGCCGAGGGCTTGTACACGTCGCATCTGACGTATTGGCGTAAGCAGCGCAAGGACGGTGCGCTCCGGGAGCTCGGTAAGTCGCGCGGGCGTAAGCCGGCTGATAAGCGTGATGCGGAGATCGTGGTGCTCAAGCACAAGCTTGAGCGCTCCGAGACGGAGCTTGCGAAGGCGCGTCGTGTGATCGAGATCCAGGGAAACGTCTCAGCGCTGCTGGAAGAGATGCTCGGTCAGGGCAGCGCGCAGAGGAGCACCGAGCGATGATCGCAGCGACCGTTGAGGAACTTTCGCCGATCATCGGCACCAGGCCCGCGTGCCGGGCGCTGGGCGTCTCCCACGCGACCGTGTACCGCCGCCGGCGGCCGCCTGAGCCCAAGCCGCGAAAGCCACGCCCGACGCCTGAGCGGGCGCTCACACAGCCCGAGCGTCAGCGGGTGCTTGAGGTGCTGTGCTCAGAGCGGTTCGTTGACGTTTCCCCCGAGGAGTGCTGGGCGACGCTGCTTGACGAGGGCAGCTACCTGTGCTCGCCCC
>JBMFHK010000175.1:0-2813 GCA_049976865.1 Solirubrobacteraceae bacterium
GTGGCGGGGGCGGACAGGCTCCACGTGAACCGTGCGGCCAGTCGCATGGTCATCAGGATCGTCAGCACAAAGCCGCCGCGTGCGACCATCAGCCACAGGGTTGCCGCACCGGAGGCGCCGAACAGCGCCAGCACCGTCGTGAAGATCACCGGCAACGGCTTCCAGCTGGACCCGCCGCTGATCATCAGCTGCCCGTGGAGGATCTCCCGGCCCCAGATCAACCAAGACCACGGGTCATAACTCGGGGTTGACGCATACGTCAGTGAGAACGCGCCGACCAGCAGCGCGAGGAGGCCCAGCCACAGGTAGACCCGGCCGTCACGCAACGAACCCCACCGGTTGGGGGCCGGATTGCTGCGGGCCCTGGGGCCGCGGGCCTGGTTATCAGTCAACGTGGAACTGCTCATTGGACGGGCGCACTGAGGGTACAGGACGTGTTTGGGTCCTCCGGACGTTGTAACAGTTTGCTGCGAGATCCGGTGCGGTTGCAGGCTCATGGGCCTGGCCATGCGGTTCTCTCGCCACACGTTGGAGATGGCGCATCCGCAACCTGCGGCGACAGACAAGCCCAGGCCGCCGGCGGCGTTGGCCACCGGCGGCCTGGGTATTGAGCGGAAGTTACGCCGAGGCGGCGCGCAGGCTCACTCGGTGGCGTAGAAGATTGTCTTGACCTCCGTGTAGGCGTCGGTTGCGTCCGGGCCCAGTTCGCGCCCATAACCTGACTGCTTGACCCCACCGAACGGCGTTCCGACACGCACCGACGAGTTTGAGTTGATCGACATCACACCTGTGTCAACGCCGCGCGCGACACGCAGGGCGCGTGCCCCATCGGTGGTCCAGATCGACCCGGAGAGGCCGTAGATCGTGTCGTTGGCAAGCTGTATGGCCTCGGCTTCATCCTTGAACGGGACCACCGCAACGATGGGGCCGAAGATCTCTTCACGCATCGACCGTGAGTCAGGTGTGTGAGGGCAGACCACGGCGGGCGCAAACCAGAAGCCGGGGCCATCCGGCGCGCTGCCGCGGAAGGCGATGTCCATGTCATCGTCATCCAGGAACGAGCTGACTTCCTCACGGTGCTGGGCGGAGATCAGCGGGCCCATGTTCGCGTTCGGGTCAAGCGGGTCGCCGACCTTGAAGTTCTCCACGTGCGGGCGCAGCAGGTCCAGGAAGCGGTCGTAAGCGGACTCCTCGACCAGCACCCGGGAACGGGCACAGCAGTCCTGGCCGGCGTTGTCAAAGACCGCAAACGGCGCGTACGCGGCCGCCTTCTCAAGGTCCGCGTCAGCAAAGACGATGTTTGCGGACTTGCCACCCAGCTCAAGCGTGACGCGCTTGATCGTGCCAGCGGCACGCCGGGCAATCTCCATCCCCACTTCCGTGGAGCCGGTGAACGCGATCTTGGCAACGTCGGGATGTTCGCTCAGTCGCACACCCACAACCCGGCCGTGACCGGGCACGACGTTGACCACGCCTGGGGCGATCCCGGCTTCCAGGGCCAGTTCGCCGAAACGGATCGCGGTCAGCGGGGTCAGGTCGGCAGGTTTCAGCACGATCGTGTTGCCGGCCGCCAGCGCCGGTCCCATCTTCCAGGAGGCTATGGCCAACGGGAAGTTCCACGGCACGATCAGGCCGATGACCCCCAGCGGCTCGCGCACAGTGAAGGCCTGTCCGCCGGCAACCGGGATCGTCTGGCCCATCAGACGCTGCGGCATGCCGGAGTAGTAGCGGAAGGTCTCCACCACCATGCTGATCTCACCGCGGGCCGACGCCAGCGGTTTGCCAGCGTTGCGCGCCTCAAGTAAAGAGAGCTCGTCCAGATGCTCCTCCACCTTGTCAGCGATGGCCCGCATCGCATCGGCGCGGGCTGCGGGCGTCAGTTTGCGCCACGCGGGTAACGCTGCTTTGGCACGTGCGACGGCCTCGTCGGTTTCTTCTACGCCACCTGCCGGGATCTGCTTGAGCACTTCCGCGGTGGCGGGCTCAAGCACGTTCAAAATGTCGCTCATAAGACCTTTTTAGCGAATCCTGGATTCCATGTGTGTTTCGGGGTGGTTAGCCCGCGGCGGGACGGCCCCGTGCACGGGGCATGCAGCGCCCCGTGCACGGCTCTAAACCAGCCCGGATCAGGGGGCCGCCGGCCCCGGTGAGACCTCGGCAAGCCCCTCCATTTCTGCGAAGACGCTGTCGTCAATGGTCTTGATAGGCCCGGTGAACGTCTTGCGTGCCGAGACTGCGTACCAGATTGTGACCAGCGCCATTATCCCGATCGTGACCAGCGGCGCATAGTTGACGGCGCCCCAGCTGAAACTTGATCCCCAGAACACACCGGCCGGCGAGGTGGGCAGGCAGAACATGATCACGCACAACGCCACCCAGATCACCGCGACCAGGTTCATCCACCTGTACCGCCTGCCCAGCGTCCAGGGGCCTGGCTGGAACGCATCGCCCATCCGCCAGCGCAAGAAGACGGGGATCACATAAGCGATGTAAGGGATATCCATCTGAGCGGACCGTTCCTGATCAGGAGGCCGATCTCCAGGGGCGCTCTGCGTGAGGCCGGTCGAGGGTTGGGGGGTGCCCCCGTCTCCCCGGCGGCACGGGTGGCACCTTCTTCGACTTGGAGTTGGCAACGAGCTGTCGGTAGCGCACCGGGTCGTGGTCGACAGCGAGCTCGAGCAGTCGGTAGAACAGGAGCCCTCGGCTCGTCGAGCGTCGGCGATTGAAGCGGAAGACGAACTCGTTGAGGTAATTCGAGAGATGGGTCCTCCATCTCAATGCAGTGACCCGGGTTGATCGCCGTTTGCGCCTGA
>JBMFHK010000176.1:0-2709 GCA_049976865.1 Solirubrobacteraceae bacterium
CGAGTGGGCGTCGAACTACTCATGTTGTGGATGTTTTGCCGGAGCGGGTGCGGTTGGTGCACGCGCCGGGCGAGTTGCGGGATGTCGAGCTTGAGGTGCTCGGGTGGCGGACCGAGGGGGGCGAGACCGTCTTGATCTGCCGGTTGGTGGATGGCAGTTCGGGCACGGTCCCGGCGCGGTGGACGGACCTGCCGCGTCGTGTCGCGACGGCCTCGGAGCTTGGGGTGTTGGCAAGCCCGGCTGGTTGGCGTCTGTTGAGCCAGCGACTGGAGGGCGTGCACGCTCGGCGTCGTCCGCGATTGACCGCAGTCTCTGGTGAAAACGGAGGTGGTGATGTCCGGACAGCTGGCGTTGCAGATCGGCGCGGAGATGACGGTCGCCCCGGCGGTGGTGTGGGAGACGCTCCCGATCGACTGTCAGGTGCAGGTGACGTTGCGGTTGGCGCGGCTGCTGGCCGTGCTGGTGGAAGCGAGCCGCGATGAATAGTCAGGGCAAGATCACCGATCGTCACCGGCAGCGTCGCGCGGTCGTCTATGTGCGGCAGTCCTCGGCCGGGCAGCTTGAGCGCAACACGGAGTCGACCGCGCGGCAGTATGCGCTGCGCGAACGCGCGATCACGCTGGGGTGGGCGCCCGGGTCGGTCACGGTCGTTGACGAGGACACGGGCCGCTCGGGCGCGAGCACGCAAGGGCGGGAGGGGTTCAAGGAGCTCGTCGCTGATGTCGGTCTCGGGAACGTCGGACTGATTCTCGCGTTGGAGGTCTCTCGGTTCGCACGCTCGTCGGCGGACTGGCATCAGTTGATCGACTTGTGCGCGCTGACGGGGACGTTGATCGCGGACTCTGACGGGATCTACGCTCCGGGTGATTTCAACGACCGGCTGGTGCTCGGGTTGAAGGGGACGATGTCGGAGGCGGAGCTTCATCTGATCCGCGCACGGCTGACCGGCGGTCTGCGCAACAAGGCTGAGCGCGGCGAGCTGGTGATGCATCTCCCGGCCGGGTTTGAGCGTGACGAGGAGCAGCGGATCGTGTTGTGCGCTGATGAGCAGGTCCGCCATGCGATCGAGCGGGTGTTCGAGCTCTGGCGCCGTGCCGGATCGGCCCGGCAGGTCGTCGGCGAGTTGATCGCAGACGGGCAGCTACTCCCGCGCCGCTCGGTCGGTGATCGGCGGGTGCGTTGGGTCCGGGCGAGCTATGGCGCGGTCCATAAGCTGTTGACCAACCCGGTCTATGCCGGTGCGTTCGTGTTTGGTCGCACCCGCCAGGAGAAGCACGTCGACGCCAACGGGCAGCTGCACGTCCGCACGCTCGAGGTGCCGATCGAGCAGTGGTCTGTCTGCATGCCCGATCACCATCCTGGCTATGTCACCTGGGAGGAGTACCTTGCCAGCCGCCAGCGGTTGCGGGCGAACGTGAGACCCCACGGCGAGGGCGGCGGTGCCGCTCGCGAGGGTGGCGCGCTGCTGCAGGGCCTGCTGCGCTGCGGCCGGTGCGGGCGCCGGATGCAGGTCGCGTATTCCGGCAGTGACGGCCGCCGCATCCGTTACGCGTGCGTGCGCGGGTTCCAGCTGCACGGCACCAACACCTCATGCCAGGGACTCGGCGGCGGCCGGCTTGACAAGGCCGTGACCGCTGCGTTCCTGGAAGCGGTCACCCCGGCCGGGGTCGCGGCGAGCACAGGCGCGATCACTGAGCTGACCGAGCAGCACGACGCCCGGCTCGCTGGTCAGCGGCTCGTGTTGGAGCGCGCCGCGATCGACGCCAAGCGCGCGGAGCGGCAGTTCGACGCGTGTGAGCCGGAGAACCGGCTCGTCGCACGGACCCTGGAACGCAAGCTCGAGGACGCACTCGCCGTTGTCGCGCGAGAGCAGCGGACGCTCGCCGCGCTGGAGCAAGCCCGCCCAGCGCCACTGACCCCCGCCGAGCGTGACGCGCTGGCCCGCCTCGCGCGCGAGCTACCGAAGCTGTGGGCGGCGAAGACGACCACCGACCGTGACCGCAAGGAGCTGCTGCGGACGCTGATCAGCGAGGTCGTGATCACGGTGAAGCGACCGGAGAACATCGCCGAGGTCGAGATCTTCTGGGAGGGCGGGGCACGCACCCAACTGAGCGTCGCGCTGATCCGCGCGGGCACGAAGCGAACCTGCACCCCTGAGGACACGATCGACCTGATCCGCCGACTCGCCGCGCATCACCCAGACCCGCAGATCGCCGCGATCCTCAACCGCCAAGGCAGGCGCACCGGCACCGACCTGCCGTTCACCGCAACCCGCGTCCAAGGCATCCGTCAGCGCGCAGCCATCCCGGTCGCACCGGCACCCGAGCCGAACAGCGAGACCGTCACCATCGCGCAGGCCGCCGACGCACTGAGCGTGTCGACCGCGACGATCCACCGGTGGCTGCGCGAGGGCCTGCTGCCCGGCGAGCAAGTCACCGAGGGCGCGCCGTGGCGGATCCGGCTCACCGATGAGATCCGCGCCCGGTTCGTGCCGGACATCCCAGACGGGTATCTACCGCTGGGCGAGGCCGCGAAACGCCTCGGAGTCGCGCGACAGACCGTGTTGCACCAGGTCCAACGCGGACAACGCCAAGCGGTGCACGTCACCACCGGCCGCCGCAAAGGCCTGAGAATCCAGGTACTTCAGTCCGAAGCTGGACTGTTTGCACAATGAAAAACGCGAAGGAGGCAGTGTGAAACCGGATCGGA
>JBMFHK010000177.1:0-2686 GCA_049976865.1 Solirubrobacteraceae bacterium
TCATGGTGCAACATGGTCGAGCGGTTCTTCGGGAAGCTGACCGACAAAGCGATCCACCGCGGCGTCTTTCACTCAGTCCCCGATCTGGTCGCCGCGATCGACGCCTACCTCGCCGCCAACAACCAAAACCCGACACCGTTCGTGTGGACCCAGACCGCTGAGCAGATCCTCGAGAAAGTCCGACGCGACCGCGTTGCACTGAACGCAACCAGCCAATCCCCAACTACAACTGAGACACTACATTAGCGATCTGCTCATCTCGCTGTGCGAAGGTGCGCGGTCCGCGCTAGAGCCGCCCACGCGAGCGGGCCGGTCGCAGGTCCACCCCGAGCCTTTGGCCTGCGGCGGGCGCCGACTGGGCCGCGCCAAGTCCGAACAGCCGCTACGCGTAGCCCTCGAGGGCGTACGGGTTGAGGAACTGGCGATGCCAGAAGTAATCCCGCTCAAGTTCGGTCAGCTCAGCGAACTCGGCCACGTCGCTCCATTCGGCGTTGATCACCTCGAGCTGATGATCAACGATCGCGCGGGCTTCCCGCTCGCTGAGTGAATACGTCCCGGCGTACCGGACGCAACCCGCGACCTTGCTGTAGCGATAGCCGTCGGGTCCGATCGCCATCGCTTGCGTGACCTCACCAGCGCTTCTCGGCCCGGGAGAGATGTCGTAGGCAGGTGTCAGCCTCAGGGTCTCGCCGTTCCAGAAGGCGGCGTGGTTTCGGGCATGGTCGTCGTTGTTGCCGACCAGGATGTTGAAGACGATCCGCGAGAAGAGCTCATGAAGCGTCGCCTGTGCGTCGGTGAAGCGCGCACGGATGAGCTCGGCGAGATCGGCATAGGTCGCGTAACGCCCCATCAGCTCGTCGAGCTCGAGCATCGTCAGCGCCGAGACCATGGCGCGCCGCCGACGCGTGCCCGGCACGCGGTCGAACCGCTCAACCAGCAGCGCCCAGCGGCCGAGCACGTCCTTGAGCCTAACCGTTGCGACATCCAGGCCGGCGCGCCGCGCCAGCTCCATTGCGCAGAACTCCCCCTGCACTACCGGATAGATGTCCCCGGACGCGGAGAACTTCGCGATCAGCTTGCCACCAGTCTCGTCGTCGTCCAACAGGGCTTTCGGTCGAGCACCACCGACCGAGCTACCGTGCAGCAGCGCCCGGTCCAAGGCAGGCGAAAGTGGCAGGCCACGGTCAACCCGGTCAGCCGCCTCCATCAGCTCTTCCAGTGTTGCCGTGTTCTCGAGCCTTGGCACGTACACGTCGGGCGTGTCCTGGAAGTCCAGCGCCCCGATCCGGTCCGCGCCGGAGCGCAGCAGGTAGGTCAACCGATCTAGTGCCGCCGGGTCGGTGTCCTTCGCCGCAGACCCGAGCAGCGCCTGCATGATCACGCGCTTGCCCCAGGCATCGGGGGACGCGTCGTCGATGCACCCGGCGATGTACAGGCCCGGCCGCGGCTCGATCGAGCCGCGGCGCAGAGGTAGCTCCGGCAGGTACAGCGGAATTGCGTCGCTACGACCGAGGTAGCTGAGACCGTAGTTGAACAGGACCAGATCGCTGGCCGGCTCAAGTCGGCCAGCGATCACCGGCTCCTCGGCGTCTGGGAGCCAGCACCAAACGAACGCCTCCTGCGCCGCCTCAGAAATCATCACGCACCGGCCTGTCTCTGGTGCGCACACGCTGGGGCAGCAACGCGGCGCGAGCAGCGGTGCGATCCAAGTCGAGGCTCATCCTGCTGCGATCCTCGTGGAACAGCGGCACTCCGACCAGGGCCGCGACGTCAAGCGCCGTGCCCAATGCCACGCTGGGATCGCCGTTCTCGACCTTGCGCAGCGTAGGCCCCGTGATGCCCGCGCGCTGGGCGAGCTCGCGCTGGGACCAACGGCGCTCCAGACGCGCAAGTCTGACCTGCTCACCCAGCAAACGCGCGGCGTCACGAACATATGCGGAGTGTGGACCTGAACCTGCCATTGGTAGTCAGGGGCGCAGTACCCGGTGGGCCTGTTTCCCCATTCCCCTTTCAATCCGTGCGTGCGGTTTTCCCGCACACGGCTTACCGATGATCTTCCTGATGGTCACGACGCGACTCCCGGGTAGCGAACGGTGCCACGCAAGCGATAGAGACCCAGGGCCTCGAAGAACTCGCGTGTCCAGGCCGACGTCTGTCCAGGCTTGAGGTTGCGGCCATAACGCTTGACCATCAACTTGCGGAGTCTGAACACGACATAGAAGTCGATCTGGTTGAACTTCTGGGCAGCATTCCCGGTCCGGAAGTAGTTCCCCCAGCCACGCAGGATCGGGTTGAGATCCGCGATCACGTCACGGAGGTCATGCCCGACCCGGCCGCGTCCGGTGAGGGCCTTGACCCTGGCACGAACTCGACCCATCACCCGTTGGGAGGGCCAGCGCTGGAGGTAGTAGCGACTAACGCCCTGCTCCAACAACCGACCCGACACGCGAGCGTGGAAATGGCAGCCGAGAAAGTCGAACCATTCCCGGCCCTCCCTGAGGTCAACCACCTTTGTCTTGTCCGGGTGCAGCTCCAAACCCAGGCTGGCGAGAACGTCCGCCGCCAGCTGCTGAGCTGCTCTGGCATCAGCATCGCTGCGACATGCCACGACAAAGTCGTCCGCATAACGGACGAGCCTGCCACGGGCCTCATCAGCGAACGCCCAATCCAACGGCTGGAGGTAGAT
>JBMFHK010000178.1:0-2684 GCA_049976865.1 Solirubrobacteraceae bacterium
GCCAGCCGCGATCGCCGCGTGATCACGACGGAACTTATGGCGGGGACCACTAAGTGCGAGCCCCTGCTCCGGCGTCGGGAGATCCAGGGGATGGGGCCCCGAACCAGATGTCGTTGCCGGGGTGGTGCGCCGCGCGGTGTCCGACACGTGCTGATCATCGCTGGTGCCGGATTCCTGACCGGACAGGCGGTCACTCAGCCAGCGTTCCAGATTGCTGGCGGCCGCGCGTGCGCGATCGGGATCCACGCCCAGTCGCTCGGCGAATTCGTCAACATCGCCAGCCAGCGATTTGGCGATCTGTTCAGCGATCGCCCTGATGCGACCCTCGAAGCTGTCATCAGCGCTCATGGGCATAGGGTGACAGGTCGGCGGCATGGTGCAGCACCCGTCTAGCCGTCCTGCCTCAAAAATGGTTGCGAATGGGCCACTGCATGCGACCGGTGCGTCTGGGCTTGCGTCTATGACGGTGCGGCTACCCGCAGCTCACCGTCGCCGAGCTTCAAGGACTGGTGACGTTCCCACTCTGGGAGCGGGTCTGGAAAGTCAGAGCGCCGGTGACAGCCACGACTCTCGGTCCTGTTCAGCGCGGCGGTGGCCACCGCCGTCGAAAGGGCATGCAGGTTGGAGGCCTCCACCCGGGCGCGTAGCTCGGTCGCGTCAGGATGGTCGACGCCAAGACCTTCATGCTGCGCGGCCAGGCTCGCGAGGGCAGCCAGCTGGCGTTGCAAGCCCTCTCGGTCACGGACAAGACCAGAGCCGGCACCGGTTGCGCTGATCACAGCCGCGGTGAGCTGAGCGGCCAGCGGCGGACCGCTGTGGCGGTCGGCCGACTCGGCTGGCGGGAGGGGCCCAGCGGCGAGTAGTCCGGCGACCATGGCTCCAGCGGTGAGCGCCTCAGTGAGGCTGTTTGACGCAAGGCGGTTGGCGCCGTGCACGCCGGTGCTGGCGGTCTCTCCAACGGCGTAAAGGCCAGGCACCGTGGTTGTTCCGTCAAGCCGGGCGAGGATTCCACCACAGGAGTAGTGCTCAGCTGGTGCAACAGGTATCGGCTGGGTGTGCGGGTCGATGCCGTGTGCAGCGCAGAGCGCGAGCACGGTCGGGAAGCGCTCAGACCACATGCTTGGCGAGAAGCCTGTTGCGTCAAGCAGCACGTGGTCGCTGCCGGTGGTCACCATGCGCTGGTGGATCGCGGCGGCGACGATATCCCGTGGCGCGAGGTCTCCCAGGGGGTGCTGGCCGCTCATGATCGGTGTCCCCTGCTGGTCGATCAGGCGTGCCCCTTCACCTCTGAGCGCCTCGGATACCAGAGCGCTCGCGCCGTCACGGCCGTGCTGTGCGCCTTGTGCCGCCAGCGCCGTCGGGTGAAACTGCACGAACTCAATGTCACGGATCACCGCTCCCGCCCGGAGTGCGATTGCAACGCCGTCACCGGTCGCTTGGCTCGGGTTGGTGGTCAGCGGCCAGGCATGGCCGATACCACCCGTCGCGAGCACAACCGCGCTTGCGTGAAGCTCGCCGATATCACCGGCCGCGTCGATCAGCCGGACGCCACAGACACTGCCGTCAAGCGCCGTCAGCGCATCGACGACCAGCGTGTTCTCGAGCAGCTCCACGCGGCCGGCGTCGGTCGCCTGTCTGACAGCAGCCTTCAGCACACGGATGATCTCCGCGCCGGTCGCGTCTCCACCTGCATGCACCACCCGGCGGGCGCTGTGGCCGCCTTCCAGGCCCAGGGCCAGGCCACCTTCTGGCGTGCGGTCAAACCGGGCGCCCAGATCGATCAGCTTGTTGAGCGTGTCCGGGGCGCCACGGGCAAGCTCGCGCGCAGCCTCCGGGTCGCTGAGTCCCGCCCCGGCCACCAGGGTGTCACGCACGTGCGCACCGTAGCTGTCGTCAGGCCTGCTGACGGCTGCCACGCCGCCCTGCGCCTTGACGGTTGAGCCGTCGCCGAGGTTTCCTTTGGTGGTCAGCGTGACGCTCCGACCGGCCTGCGCCAGACCGATCGCGGCCGACAATCCGGCCGCCCCGGAGCCCACGACCACCACGTCCGTTTGGCGCCGCCAGCGCACCGGACCGAGTTGCAGGCTGTCGGCGATCATCGGTCTTTGGACGCCCTGTCAGCGTGCATCCGGGGTATGGCGGGGTCGTGGTGAACCATGCCCGCACAATACCGGTCTTGCGCGCCGCGTCTGACGGTCGTCTGCGCCGAGCTCAGCGATCTTCTGCGCTGAGCCCAACGTCTTCTGTGCCGGGCCCAACGGTCTTCTGCGCTGAACGCTTCTGGCTCTGACGTTTTGCTGTCCGGTTAGAGTCAACCGCGCGAGCTGAGCATGGTTGGCTCTAAAAGATCCGCTCAGTACTCGTTCTTTATGACAAAGAACGAGCCGCGGATGGTTCCGGCGAGCTTGGACTTCTGTCTGGCGAACTTGAACTTGTCAGCGAGTTCAACAGGCACTTCCGTGCCGTCGGAGAGCTTGAAGCCGACGGCACGTTTGCCTCCGGCGGTTAGCGTGTAGAGCACGTTTATTGAGAGGCCGCTCTCATAAAAAACGTAGGACCAGCGGACATCCTGAACCTGAAACTCGGTTGCCTGGAGAGCGGGTGACTCGATCACGATGTCCCGTTCGGCTTGGAGCCATCGTCACACTGCCTTTGCGTTCATGGGGGTGGTGTCGAACAGGGTG
>JBMFHK010000179.1:0-2563 GCA_049976865.1 Solirubrobacteraceae bacterium
GGGTGCCGTGGCGGGGTGGGAGCAGGAGCCCCGGAGGGGCGATGGCTCTCACCCCGCCACGGGCGGCTGCCGGGCGGGGGCACGGGGGGTGTCCCAGCGCTCCTGGGCCGGCAGACGGCTCAGACCAGCGTGCGCCTGAGCTGACCTGGGTGGCGGATCAGCTGTGTGATCTCTTCGGCGGACACCGCTGCGCTGTACAGGCGGCCCTGCGCCGCGCTGGCGCCACAGCTGCGCAACTCTTCAGCTTCCTCGGCCGTCTCCACGCCAAGCCCCACGACGCTCAAACCCAGTGCCAGGCCTGCCGCCACAACCGAGCGGGAGATTCTCGCGGCCTCATCCGGACCGGCTTGGCGAGTGATCAAACGCCGGTCGATCTTGATCGCGTCGATCGGCAGCCGCGCAAGCTGTGGCAGCGACGAGGTTCCCGTGCCGAAGTTGTGCACCAGCAAGCGCACGCCCAGACGCTTGATGTCGTAGAGCTGCCGGTGCAGATTAGCGGCGTCGGCACGCAGCACCTGCTCGTCAAGCTCCAGGTTCAAAAGAAACGGGTCGGTCCCGGTGGCGGCGAGAATCTCACCGAGGATTTCCGTAAAACGAGGGTTGTGCAACTGCTGCACAGAGACGTTGACCCCCAGGCAGAACGGTTTGATGTCTGGGAACTGCTGCTGCCAGCGCGCCGAGTCACGCAGCGCCTCACGCAGCATCCACTGGCCGATCCGTTCGCTCAAGCCGCTCTCTGCGGCGACCGGGATGAACTCGTCCGGGTTCAACGGCCCGCGCTGGGGGTGGTCCCAGCGCAGCAGTGCCTCCGCCGCGTAGATCGCCTCGGTCCCGAGCCGGACGATCGGCTGGTATTCAAGACGCATCTCCCGTCGCTCAAGCGCCCGTTGCAGGTCGCTCTCAAGGCGTGCCCGGGCCAGCGCGCGCGCCCGCAAATCCTCGTCAAAGAGGTCGTAGCGGGCACGGCCGCGCTGCTTGGCGCGGTACATCGCCTGGTCGGCGTTATCGAGCAGCAGCTGAGCGTCAGACTGGCCGTCAGCCAGGGCGACCCCGATGCTGACGGACACAAAGTGAGAGCTCGTTTCCAGGACAAATGGCCGCGCGAAGCTGGCGGCGATCCGTTCGGCGGTGGCGATCGCGTCGCGCTCACTGGCGATCTCTTCAAGCAGCACGCCAAACTCATCGCCGCCAAACCGTGAGACCGTGTCGGTCGGACGCACCACCTCCCGCAGCCGCGATGCCACCTGCACCAGCAGCTCGTCGCCGATGTGGTGGCCGAGCGTGTCGTTGATGCTTTTGAAGTGGTCAACGTCAACGAACAGGACCGCGGAAAGGGACTGCTCGCGTCGCAGCGAGCGTTCGATCGCATGGCTCAGGCGATCACTGAACAGCACTCGGTTGGGCAGGCCGGTCAGCGGGTCGTGAAGCGCCCGGTGCTGCATCTCCTCGTCGGTCTTGTTGCGTACCAGAGCCTCTGCCAGCGTGTTGGCGACCGCGGTGACAAAGCTCACATCCTGCTCGCTGAAAGCCCGCGCCCGTCGCGAGGTGACCGCGAGTACGCCCCATGGCCGGTCGGGGCCCTCGATCCTCGCGGTGATGGAAGCACGGATGTTCAGTGGGACAAGGACCGAACTCAGCCGCAGGTGCTCCTCCTGCTCCCAGTCGGCAACCAGTACCGGCGTGCCGGACTCCATGACGTAGCGCCCGACGGTGCTAGCCTCGGCATTGGCACTAGTCAGACCCGGCATTTCCAGTCTGAGCCCGTCGCCGCCAGGCTCGCTGAACACGGAGACCTCTTCACCGGCTTGGACGGTGGCCACGTTGTCAGCGCCGAGCACCTCCTGTAAGGACGCGCACGCTCCAGATACCAGGCTGTCAAAGTCAAGGCCGGTCAGCGCCAATCGCCCCAGCTTGGCCACCACCGCCTGCGCCGCCGCCGCTCGCTGCAGCTGCGCTTGCGCCTTCTTCTGGTCGGTCACGTCCATCATCACGCCCTGCCAGACCACGGTCCCGTCGGGGAGGTTGACCAGCACCGAACGGTCCCTGATCCACACGGTGCGGCCGTCCTTGTGCAGCATCCGGTAGTCCATGAAGATGCTCCGGCGGCGGTCCTGTGCAGCCGGATCGGCGGCACGGGCGTACTCAGTCTGCCGTCTTGTTTCGGTGGCGAGCACGCGCTCACGGTCGTCGGGGTGCAGTTGTGATTTCCACATCGCCTGACCGTTTTGCCACTCCGCGACCGTGAAGCCAAGGATCGGCTCGATCCACTCGTTGACGTAGAGCCAGCTGCTGTCGGGGTCCAGCGGAGCGATGAAGACGATCCCGGGGATGCTCTCGACAATCCCCCGGAAGTGATCTGGCGGCCTGTCGTCGCTTGGCCGGTGTTCAGGCGTATCGCGCGTCATGCTTTGTGCTGTTTCGGCATGTCCCATCAAAAGGTGAAGTGATGCGCCTGTTTTGCGGCCAGATCAGTAGACGACGCTGCCGGGCCTCTCTCATTGGAGACAAGCTTAGTGCTCTGGCTCGGAAGTTCGCCGACGTATTCGGTCATGCGGCCTGGGAG
>JBMFHK010000180.1:0-1306 GCA_049976865.1 Solirubrobacteraceae bacterium
TTTGTGCATTTCATGCCGCTTCACGACGCGCGCGACGGTTTGCCTGCCGCGATCAACCCCAAACCCGGCCGCTGACACGGCCAGTGAAACCAAACCATCTGTAAAGCGCCGCCGTTCGGCGTCGGCGAGTGCGGTTGCGGGCAGAGGAGCCCAACACCAACCCCCGCAACCGGATCCCTGACACTTCCATAGCGCTCCGGCCCGGACCGCCGTTTGCTCACAGCCGCAACCAAGCCGCCGACACCTCAATAGTCACGGCAGGGCAGGTAAACGATCTAAGCTGACGTCATGGGCATCATGGTCGACATGCTGGATCTGGCCAGTTTTCATCTGGCGCCGGGTGAGAGCCGCCGCCTTGACGTCGCGCTCCCAATCGAACCCGTCCAGCTGGGTGCGCAGAGCTACGAGGTCGAAGCCGACCCGCTGCCAGCAGGGCTTGAGGTCTCACGCGTGAGCGGTGACGGGTACGCGCTGCGTCTGCGTTTTGACGTGGCGCTGCGCGGACCCTGCATGCGCTGCCTGGAGACGGCGGTTGCGAGCTTTCGGGTGGATGCGCGAGAGGTGTGGTTGCCTGGCGGCGACGAGGAGCTTGCCTTGCCTTACGTTCAGGGGACTCTGCTGGATGTGGCGGCGTGGGGGCGTGACTCGCTGATTTTGGAGCTGCCAGTCCAGATCGTCTGTCGCGCGGACTGTGCCGGTTTGTGTGCGAACTGTGGCGCGAACCTCAACGTTGTTGGGGCTGGGCATCACCATGACGACGCGCCCGATCCCCGTTTGGCGAAGCTTGCCCAGATGCGCTTCCAGTGATCAACCGCAGCGGCTTCACACCCGCGGCGGGCGCTGGCGGCCGCGGAGCCTGAACGGTCGCTGGCGAGCGGCAGGGCAGCCGTCAACCTCCGCTTCCTAGCGCGGCCTGCTACTTTCCTTGCTCATGGCCGTTCCCAAGCAGAAACAGTCACACTCACGCACTACCAAGCGTCGCTCTACCCACCGGGTCCATGCCGCCGCGACCAACACCTGCCCGCAGTGCCACAGCCCGCGCCTGCCGCACCGTGTGTGCCCGGTCTGCGGTAGCTACAAGGGCCGGGCGGTCATCATCGGTACCGATTCGTCATTTAGCTGAGGGGCTGCTTGGCGATGGTGACGGTCGCCGTTGATGGCAACGGGGCTGACCTGGGGCCGGACGAGGTTGCAAAGGGCGCCGCGCTCGCAGCTGCGGGCGGCGTGCGCGTTCTGCTGTTCGCCGACGCATCGCGTATCGCCACCAAGGCTGACGGCGTTGAGATTATCGACGCGCCCGTATCCA
>JBMFHK010000180.1:1316-2556 GCA_049976865.1 Solirubrobacteraceae bacterium
CCTGCCTACGCTGTGCGGTCGACCCCGCAAGCCTCGATCGTGCAGGCAACCCAGGCGGTCGCTGAAGGCCGCGCAGAGGCGCTGGTCTCCGGAGGCTCGACCGGGCCTGCGCTGGCAGCAGGACTCTTCTACCTCAGGCGCGACCAGGGCATCTACCGGCCAGCGCTGGCGCTACCGCTTCTGCGGCCCGGCCACCTGCCGGTGCTGCTGCTGGATGTTGGCGCCAACGTCGAGTGCCGTCCTGAACACCTTGTCCAGTTCGCGCATATGGGCTCCGCGTTTGCCAGTGCGGTGCTCGGCATTGACTCACCGCGGGTCGCGCTGCTCTCAAACGGTGAAGAGCCAGCCAAGGGAACGCCGGATCTCAAGGAGGTTCATGAGCGGCTGAGCGGCGACGGAGGGGCTGGACTGCGGTTCGTGGGCAATGTTGAAGGCAACCATGTGTTCGGCAATGAGGTCGACGTTGTGGTCGCCGACGGTTTCATCGGCAACATCGGCTTGAAACTGATCGAGGGTGTCTCAGCGGAGACCATGCGGCTGATGCGCAACGCCGCTCACCGCTCGCTGCGCGCCAAGGTCGGCGGGTTTCTGCTCGGACCGTCGATCGACGGTCTGCGCCGTGAGATCGACCCCGAGGTTACGGGTGGCGCCTACATGCTCGGGTTGAGGCAGACCGGCATCGTGTGCCACGGTCGCTTCACGCGGCGCGGTTTCGGCCGTGCGATCGAAGTTGCCGCACACGCGGTGGAGCAGGACGTGGTCAGTCGCACGCGGGCGGCGCTGGCCGAGGCCGGAGCGCTGCGCCGCTCCCGCGCGGAGGTGATCCAGACCGGTGAAACCCCTGGCGGGCGTTTGGCGGCGCGGCTTGGTTCTGGACCGCAGCTGGGCCTGTCCGGGCGCGAAGGTACAGTAGATAAACTATGACTCGTGAGCAGATCCTTGATGTGATCCGTGCGCACTTGGCGGATGAGCTTGAGATTGACCCTGCGTCTGTCACTGAGGAGACCCGTTTCAGGGAGGACCTCGCAGCTGATTCGCTTGACCTCTACACGCTCGTTCAGGAGCTGGAGGACAGCTACGGCGTCCACATGACCGACGAAGAGGCGGCCGGCATCCTGCGCGTCGGACAGGCCGTCGAGTTCGTACTCGCAAGCGGCGTGTCGTCCCACGGCACAACTGCCGGTGACAGCTGAGCGGCGCGAGACGGCCGGGTCCGTGGCCGCGCTTGGAGAGCTGCTTG
>JBMFHK010000181.1:0-371 GCA_049976865.1 Solirubrobacteraceae bacterium
GCGCAAGGATCATTATCACGACGATCCAGAAGCTCGCGATCTTTGTTGAGCGAAACCGCGGCCACAGGATCTTCTCAGGGCATGTGGTGCTGATCTTCGATGAGTGCCACCGCTCCCAGTTCGGTGACATGCACCAGGCGATCACCCGCGCGTTCAGGAACTACCACCTGTTCGGGTTCACGGGAACCCCGATCTTTGCTGAGAACGCTGCCGGTGCCGGCGGGTTGAGAACGACCGAGCAGGCGTTCGGGGAGCGGCTTCACACCTACACGGTCGTTGATGCGATCAACGATCGCAACGTGCTGCCGTTCCGGATCGATTACGTCAACACGATCCGCACCGCCGAGGACGTGGCCGACAAGCAGGTTGAG
>JBMFHK010000181.1:381-2498 GCA_049976865.1 Solirubrobacteraceae bacterium
GAGTCGAGCGGTTTCTTGCACCTGATTGGCGACGCGACCGAGGAGGCGCTGCTCTCCCAGGAGCGCCTCTCACAGATCGTTGGCTACATCCTTGATCACTTCGATCAGAAAACCCGGCGTGGCGCCACGTATCTGCTCGGCGACCGGCGTGTGGCGGGGTTCAACTCGATTTTGGCGACCGCGTCGATCGAGGCGGCGAAGCGCTACTACCACCTGTTCGACAACCTCCAGCGCGAACGGCAGGTCACCAAGCCCGGCTACCGGGCGTTGACGGTGGCGGTGATCTACAGCTACACCCCGAACGAGACCGAACCGGACGGGCTGTTGGCCGAGGAAGGGTTCGAGACCGACGCTCTCCCACCGGCCTCGCGTGCGTTTCTTGAGCAGGCAGTCAAGGACTACAACGAGCTGTTCGGCACCAGCTTCGACACCTCCGCCGACAAGTTTGAGAGCTACTACAAGGACCTCTCACGTCGGTTGAAGGACCGCGAACTGGACCTGTTGATCGTGGTCAACATGTTCCTGACCGGGTTTGACGCAACAACCCTGAACACGCTGTGGGTTGATAAGGGGTTGCGGCAGCACGGTTTGATCCAGGCGTACTCGCGCACCAACCGGATCCTGAACTCGGTAAAGACCTACGGCAACATCGTCAGCTTCAGAAACCTCGAGCAGCAAACAAACGACGCCCTCGCCTTGTTCGGCAACCGTGACGCACAAAGCGTCGTGCTGCTCAAACCCTACGCCGAGTATCACGCCGACTACGCCGACCGTGTCGCTGAGCTAAAGCAGCTCTACCCGCTCGGCCAGCCGATCGTCGGGGAGTCCGCACAGAAAGCGTTCATCAAGATCTTCGGTCTGATCCTGAGGTTGCGAAACATCCTTGACTCCTTCGACGAGTTCGCCGGCAACACGATCCTTACCGACCGGGAGTTTCAGGACTACCGCTCGATCTACCTGGACATCTACACCGACTTCCGCTCCCAAGCAGACAGCGAAAGGGAGTCGATCAACGACGATGTGGTCTTTGAGATCGAGCTGATCAAACAGGTCGAGGTCGGTGTTGACTACATCCTCATGCTCGTCCACAAGTACCTGCAGGAGAAAGGCACCGGCGGCGACATGGAGATCCGCGCGCAGATCAGCCGAGCCATCGACTCGAGCCCGAGCCTGCGCAACAAGAAAGACCTGATCGAAGCGTTCGTAGACTCGGTCACCATCGACGCGACCGTCGAGAGCGAGTGGGAAACATTCGTAGCCGCCAAACGCGCCCATGATCTTGACCAGATCATCAGCGACGAGAACTTGAACCCGGAGGAGACCCGCTCGTTCGTCGACCACGCTTTCCAGGACGGGCAGGTACCGACAACCGGGACCGCGATCACCAGCATCCTCCCGCCGGTCTCACGGTTCTCAGAAACCAACGATCACGCCACCAAAAAACAGGCTGTGCTCAACCGGCTCACCGAGTTCTTCGAGCGCTACAACGGGATCAGCTAACCAACCCACCCGGCAAACCCCGGACCAGGAGGAACGCAACACGAGCGCCGGCGAGGCGGGCAACCCCAGCGTCACCCAGGAGCGCCACGCTTCGTCACCGAGGCGATCAAACTGCTGCGCGGAGCTTCATAACGAAAGGGATCGTCGGCTCGACTGGTAGCCCGCGGAGTGTGGCGCTTCGGATGACACGTTGTCAGGCCGGCGGGAGGATCTCGGCTAGCTCCGGCAGCTCAAACTTGTCGAGCACCCACGGAAGCCAGCCGACTTCCATGTCAAGCAGCGCCTCCCACCTGTCGGTTGCGTCCCTTGATTCGTCGCTGATCGGCATGATCAGGGTTTCGCGGGCCCGTAGGGGTCTGACTGGCCGACGGATCGCGGTGCCGCTTGACGTGCGGACAGTTTCCTCGGCCACCTCACCCGCATAAAGCCCGGCACCGGATGAGACAACGACGCCAGCCGGGCGGTTTCCGGCGAGGCTTGAGCGGATCTCAGATGCCAGCTTCTCGAGTTTTTCAGCCAACGGGAGCTGCGCCCAGTCAGTGAGGAGGAAGAAGTTGTTGTAGTGCCCCGGATCATGGTTTTCTCCTCGGATCTGATCACCGAAATTCCCCACCCTG
>JBMFHK010000182.1:0-2474 GCA_049976865.1 Solirubrobacteraceae bacterium
CGGCATGAGCCGCCCCGAGGGAATCCCCGTCCGGAAGGACGGAGAGGAAGTCAAACTCCTAACCAGCCTGTTGCACGGGTCGCACTGCCCCGCACTGTCCCGCACTGCCGCACGGACCCGCCTGCTTGTTGTGCTCGCCGCGCCTGACCCGCTCAGGCCACCCTTTAACAACTCGGGGAAGGAAATATCCCGTGGCGGGATATTTCCTTCCCCGAGTGTGACTTCGGTGTTGCGTGCGGCGTCTTGAGCAGGTTCGGGGCCGGTGCGCGCTGTCCGGTGGCTCCTGGCCCGGGCCGCCGGGTATCAGGCTCGTCGGCGCTGCAACGCTGAGGGTAACGCCGCTTCCCGCTCCCGCTCCCCGCTGACTTGAGCGTGACCGGCTGAGAAGTGGCTGTGCATGCCGGCGTCGAGATTACGCGCCTGATTGTGCGTTCTTCGGGTCGCCGTGTCCTGATAGTCCGGCCCGGCAGGCACGACGACTGTCCTCCGCGACGGCCGTCAAGTTCTCTGTGGCGTCGTCCAGACCGATGGGAAGCGCTACCCAGGTCAAAGCAGCTCGATGGCGCATTGACTGGGGTCCGTCGCTCTCGGCGTCGATGTCAATGCCGCCGTCTATCCCGGTCGCCGTTTTGTCCTAGCTCAATCTGCTCGCTCATGCACAGTCCGAGGTCCAACAGGGCGTGGGTGCAGGGATCTGCCAAGCGGTAGTAGACGAAGCTGCCCTCCTGGCGAGAGGTGACCACGCCCTGGTCCGCCAAGCGCTGGAGCTGGTTGGAGACGGCCTGTGGTTTGAGGCCTACTGCTGAGGAGAGTTCGGTTACGCCCTTCTCCTGGGCACGGATCAACTCGTGCACTATCCGTAGCCGGGTGTTGTTCGCTAGAACTTTGAAGACTCGCGCCATCCGAGCTGCCTGCTCCATCGAGATCAGGGAACGCTCAGCCAGGGGAACCCGGTTTGCGTCGCAGGCGGCGGTGATGGTCTTGGCGAATTCTGCTATGTCGAGAACGGTCTGTTCCATACGACAAAACTTACAGTATTACATGGAATAATGGCAGCGTTAGCTTGTGGGGCGACCTGTCCGCGCTGCGGGCCTGCCGTCGGCTGATGGCAGCGTTAGCTTGTGGGGGTGGTCTGCCGACGTGTCGTGGCTGGCGCTGTGGCTGGCTACCGGCCGTTTCGGGGTGCTGGCCCTGCTCACCCGAGCCCCGGAACATGGGTGCTGCGCTCTTACCACTACTTCTATTAGCAGCTATTCACGAGTCCCTCGACCAGTCGGTGAGCTAATGTCGATGGACGTGTCAGAACAAGCTCGGAGGTCATCTTGACTGCTGCTATGAACGACCACGGCCCGTACCGGCTGGTGCTGTTGCGCCACGGTGAGAGCGACTGGAATGAGAGTGGGCTCTTTACGGGCTGGGTGGATGTCGGCCTGACCGAGCGCGGCGCTGCGGAGGCGCAGCGGGCCGGTGAGTTGCTGACCGCTGCCGAGCTGCTCCCAGACGTTGTGCACACGTCTGTGCTGCGGCGCGCGATCCGCAGCGCGGAGATTGCGCTGCAGGCTGCGGAGCGACAGTGGATCCCGGTGCGCCGCTCATGGCGCCTGAACGAGCGCCACTACGGTGCGCTGCAGGGCAAGAGCAAGGAGCAGACCCGGCTTGAGTTCGGCGATAAGCAGTTCATGCTCTGGCGCCGCTCCTATGATGCCCCGCCGCCGCCGCTTGAGCGTGACTCGGAGCTTGCCGCCACGCACGACCCGCGCTATGGCGAGCTGCCGCCGGACGCGCTTCCCGACACCGAGTGCCTGAAGGACGTGCTGGCCCGCATGCTTCCGTACTGGTATGACGCGATCGTGCCCGATCTGCGTGCCGGCCGCCAGGTGCTGGTGGTTGCGCATGGGAACTCGCTGCGAGCGCTGATCAAGCACCTCGACCGCATTGCCGACGAAGAGATCGCGGCGGTCGACCTGCCAACGGGCATCCCGCTGCTGTATGAGCTCGATGAGCGGATGTCACCGTTGCGGGCTGTCGACCCGCGTTTCGGGGTCAGCGGAGCCTATCTGGATGCCGAAGCGGCCGGAGCCAGGATCGCCCAGGTCCGCAGCCAGGGACAAACCTCCGCAGCCGGGCAGCTTGAGGGCCGCGGCTTGTAGGCGTATGCGCCGCGCTCACGCCGCCAGGGCGGCGTGCAACGCGGCCATGTGTGCTGGGGTCGTGCCGCAGCAGCCGCCGAGGATGCGCGCCCCGGCGGCGGCAAAGCCCGCGACCCTGGTGCCGAACGACTCCGGGTCCTCGGGGTAGACCACACCCGCGGCCGTGACCTGCGGCACGCCGGCGTTCGGCTTGATCCAGAGCGGGCTGCTCGTCCCGGTGGCCACGTACTCGCCGAGCACCGCGGCCATGTCATCAAGCGAGCGCCCGCAGTTGGCTCCGACCGCTGCCAGTCCAAACGGCTCCATCGCGGCCATGACTTGCGT
>JBMFHK010000183.1:0-2426 GCA_049976865.1 Solirubrobacteraceae bacterium
CCTGCGGCTGCCCCGGCTGCTGCGGCTGCCCCGGCTGCTGCGGCTGCGCAGGATGGTCCTCTGGGTGCTGGGCATTGAATGATGGCTGTTGCGTTGATCCTGGCGGCGGGGAGGGGTGAGAGGCTCGCAGCTGGCGAGCCCAAGGCGCTCACCATGCTCGCCGGTCGTCCGATGTTTGAGTGGAGTGTCGACGCGTTGCGCAGCGTCCATGAAGTTGACCGCATTGTGCTGGCACTGCCTGCGGACCATCTGGATGCGGCACCGGCTGGTGTAATCGCGGTCGCGGGCGGCGCCACTCGTTCGCAATCGGTGCGGGCGGCGCTGAAAGCGGCTGACGGCGCCGACACGGACGAGTCTGTGATTGTGCACGACGCTGCACGCCCATTGGCGTCGCCGGAGCTGTTCACCGAGACGCTCCGGGAGCTGTGGCGCAGCGGCGCTGACGCGGTTGTTGCCGCAATTCCCGTGACCGACACGATCAAACACGTGCCCCAGGCGGATCGTCGTGTGCAGCTCACCGTCGATCGTGCTCAGCTGTGGTCTGCTCAGACCCCCCAGGTGTTCCGGCGTCATGCGCTGGAGCGGGCCCTGGCGGCGCCGGCGGAGCTGCTTGAACAGGCCACTGATGACGCCTGGCTGGTGGAGCAGCAGGGTGGGACGGTGGTCGTTCACCTGGCCACGGCGGAGAACTTCAAGATCACCAGGCCATTTGACCTGCTGGTGGCCGAGTTGCTGTTGCGTGAGCGGGCGGGCTCGCACAGGCCGCGGAATAGCCGATGAACGTCGCCACGGGCTTCGGGTATGACGTGCATCCGCTGGTGCCGGGCCGTCGGCTGGTGATCGGCGGCGTGACCATCGCGCACACGCACGGGTTGCTCGGCCACTCGGATGCGGACGTGCTGACCCACGCCGTGGTTGATGCTCTACTGGGTGCTGCCGCGCTTGGGGATATCGGTGAGCACTTCCCCGATAGTGACGAGCGCTACCGGGACGCCGACTCGCTCGAGCTGCTGCGCGCCACCGCCGGCTTGCTGGCCGGCGGTGGCGCCACCATCCAGCATGTTGACGCCACGGTTGTGATTGAGCAGCCCAAGCTGGCGGCCTACAAATCGGCTATGCAAGCCAACCTGGCCGCTGCGATGGGGGTCAGCGTGGCACAGATCAACGTGAAAGCCACACGCGGTGAGGGGATGGGCTTTATTGGGCGACTTGAGGGTGCTGCCGCCATGGCGGTCGCCACCGTTACGCGTTAACTTGCAGCTTTGATGCGTCAGATCATCCTGCACGACACGTTGAGTGGCACGCTGGCGCCGCTGCGGCCGCGTGAACCAGGCCGGATCGGCATCTACGCTTGCGGGCCGACCGTGTACGGACGCGTGCATGTGGGTAACGCGCGGCCCTTTGTGGTCTTCTCGCTGCTGAAGCGCTTTCTGGTGCACGAGGGCTATGAGGTGACGTTTGTCGCCAACGTGACCGATGTCAACGACAAGATCTACGCGGCAGCCATAGCGGCTGCGGTCGGATCGGAGCATCTGGCCGCCGAGATGACCGAGCACTACCGGGCCGATACTGACGCGTTGGGGCTCGGCAGGCCGGACGTGGAGCCACTTGCCAGTCAGACGATCCCTGAGATCATCGACCTGATCGGCCGGTTGATTGACCGCAGTCACGCCTATGTTGTCGACGGGGATGTCTATTTTGCCGTTCGCACGTACGACTTCTACGGTGAGCTATCCCACCGGCGTCTTGAGGACCTTGATCAGGGGGAGGGGCTGGAAGGGGCCAAGCGCAAAAGAGACCCACTCGATTTTGCGCTCTGGAAGGCACAGAAACCGGGCGAGGATACCGCTTGGGACACCCCCTGGGGCCGTGGCCGGCCCGGCTGGCACATTGAGTGCTCCGCGATGGCCGAGAAGTTCCTCGGCCTGGACTTTGAGATCCATGGCGGTGGCTCGGATCTGACCTTCCCGCACCATGAAAACGAGGCTGCGCAGACCCGCGCGGCGACCGGGACGCGGCTGGCCCGCCTGTGGATGCACAACGGCATGGTCCGCCTGGCTCAGGAGAAGATGTCAAAGTCCGAGGGCAACACGTTTCTGCTGCATGAGGCGGTTGCGGCCTACGGTCGTGACGCTTTGATCGCTTACTTCTGCGGCGGGCACTACCGCCAGCCCATTGAGTTCGACGATGAACGGCTGATGGCTTCGGCTGCCAGTGTCGAGCGGTTCCGGGAGGTGCGGCGTAAGCTCGTCGCCGGCCCGTCGCCGGAGTGGTCAGCGTCGCTGCGAGAGGACTTTTTCAGCGCGCTCGCCGACGATTTCAACACGCCACGTGCGCTGGCTACGGCGTTTGAGTGGGTGCGCGCCGCCAACCGCCAGGGCGCTAGCGCGGGCGACCAAGATCTGCGCGAGATGCTCTCCGTGCTC
>JBMFHK010000184.1:0-2352 GCA_049976865.1 Solirubrobacteraceae bacterium
GTGCATTTCATGCCGCTTCACCGCGCGCGCGACGGTTTGCCTGCCACGATCAACCCCAAACCCGGCCCCCGCCACGGCGTCCATCTCAGACTCAGCTGGTCCTCGGCGGCTGTACCGTAACTGGATCACGGCATAGGTGCCCAGAGGCCTTCAAGCGGGACGGCTGCGAGTCGATCTCCGAACGGGACGGTGCTCGGCCCGGTGTAGAGCAACACGCCGGCTTTGAAGCGAGCACCCAGTCTGTCTCGTAGGTGCCGCAGTCCACGCAGGTCGCTGGTCGCGGTCGATGCCGCGCTCTTGACCTCGATCCCAACGACGCTGCCGTCGCGCCGCTTGAGCACAATGTCGACCTCACGACCGTCTCGATCGCGGTAGTGAGATTGGCGCGGTGCGTTGTCTTGCCATGTGATCTGCCTGCTCAGTTCGGTGGCGACGAAGGTCTCGAACATCATTGCGGCGATCGGACCGTCGGATGCGAGCCGCTGCTCGTCGGCGCCCATCAGATGGCACAGCAGACCGCTGTCGGCGACTTATGCCTTGGGTGCCTTGACAATTCGGCTGAGGAGGTTTGAGCTACAGGTGGCACGCGCTGGGTGAGGAACAGCGTGTCGAGCAAGGTGGCGTGAGCGCGTACGGTGTTGGAGGCAAGCCCGAGATCACGTGCGAAGCTGTCGATGTTCATGAGTGACGCCGAGGTTGCTGCGAGCGCGGAGAGCAGGTTCGTCACGTTGAGGCGGTTCTGGACTTCTGCGATCGTGCTGAGATCGCGGTCGATGATGGTGTCGCTGTAGCTGGCAAAGAACCGCTCGCGGCGGCCAGCGGCTCGGCCGGTGAGTGCATCGGCGTTCCGCGGAGCGGTGATGGCATTCGCCGATCCTGTGAGTAGGAACTGCCCGGCTGACTGGTGGCGTTCGATCATGGGTAGCTACGATGCCTGGTCGGCAGACCGGCAACATGATGCTCGGCCGATCTTCAGACCGCACCTCGGCTATTCTGCAGGGCGTCAGCCAGCGGCTGACCAGTCCGCATACTGTCTAACGATCTGGTCCTTCCGGTGAAGCGCTGGACATGTTCACCGTTTCTGCATCTGCACCGTCCGGTTAGTTTCGCGGATCAAACGCCAGCGCAACCGAGTTGATGCAGTAGCGCAGTCCGGTTGGTTGCGGGCCGTCGTTGAAAACATGTCCCAGGTGGCCGCCACAGTTCTTGCAGAGCACCTCTGTGCGGACCATGCCAGCGCTTGTGTCGGTACGGCTGATGATGTTCTCACCGACCAGCGGCTCGTAGAAACTCGGCCAGCCGCAGCTCGAATCAAACTTGGTCTCGGAGCTGAACAGCGGCGCGTCGCAGCCTGCACAGTGGTACATGCCGTCATCGTGGTTGTCGGTCAGCACTCCGCTGAAGGGTCGCTCGGTGGCAGCGTGACGCAGTACCTGGTAGGTCTCGGGATCGAGGCGATCACGCCACTGCTCGTCGGTCAGGTTCGAGATGTCCGTCTGAGTGTGATCAGTATCCATGGCACTCACCCTAGCGTCCGCTGTCTGGTTGGGCGCCGGTGGCCAGCAGCGGTCCGAACCAGGACGCGTCGGACGCTGACGTTGCACTTGTTGCGAGCCGGGCGAGACCTCGCCAAGCTGTTCAGCGGGCGTTGATCAGTTCTAACAGCAGCGCTGACCAGGCAAAGGTGGCCTGCCCCATCCCGTGCGCATCGTAGGGGTCGTAGTACTCGCGCAGGCCGCTGCGCGCCACTGTGCGAATCAGGCGTCTGGCGAGCTCTTGGGCCTGTTCGGTGTAGCCCAGGCGGCGCAGGCCGAGCCACAGCAGCCAAGATGAGTTGATCCACACCGGGCCGCGCCAATAGCGCTTGAGGCCCCAGCGGCTCCGATCGTCGCGGCGAAACGCTGGATCGTCAGCGGCTACCGAAGGGATCCCGGCAGGCAGCCAGAAGCGCTTGGCGTTGAGCAGGTGCTCCTGAACCATGCGGTGACCGATCTCAGCGGGAAGGTCGTCAAGCGCCAACGGTGCCAGCGCAGCCCATGTCACCGGGATGCGGGCAGTGGTGCGTGGTTGGGCGTCGGGCATAAACAGCCCTCGTCGGGGATCGTAGAGGCGATCGATCAGCGCTTCGGTCAGCGATGGGCGGCCAAGCGCGGTTCGGGACAGCGAGTAAAGAACATTGGTTGCAACCTCGCAGACGATCGGCGAGGCGGCGGCGAGGATGCGCTTGAGGTCGTACCGGTACCTGCGGTTGCGGTGAACCAGACGCACAAAGCCAGGGGTTGAATGGGTGGCGCCTGGCCACAGCGGGTCAAACTGCGGCGATGCGTCCATGCCGGATTCGTCCGGTTGCAC
>JBMFHK010000185.1:0-2349 GCA_049976865.1 Solirubrobacteraceae bacterium
GCCAGCCGCGATCGCCGCGTGATCACGACGGAACTTATGGCGGGGACCACTAAGCACAAACGCTCACAACCCCGCAGCCCGACGGTCGCGGACCGGGCGTTCGCGCTGTGCCAAGCGGTGCGGGCGCTTAAGTGGACCGCGCTCCGTGCGGGCCGAATATGGGGCCGGTACGGAGCGCGGTCTGAGGGAGAAGGAGTGCTGCGGCTCACATGATCGCTCACGCCCGCCCGGAAGTCGAAGACCAAAACCCACCAAGACCTATAAGCGCCAAATATGAACGCCGGCAGCCCTGAAGGATCAGCGGATGATCCCCCTGGGCGCTGTGCCTGTGGACGCAGGGGAAGCCACGGTCATGGCTGAGATGCTTGCTCTCCAGCGCGGTCTTGCGTCGGGCCCTCGGCGAGACCTCGGAGATCATCTGGCGGCGCCCGCAAGGATCGCCTTGGCCTGATCGCCGACCGGCGAGGTCTAGCCGCGTTGGCGGTATCCACGCCGGTCACAGACCTGGTTTGGGGCGTAGCCTGTGGTGCATGAGGCTGCGGTCCTTGATCGTGTGTCCCGCGGCAGCGGTGGCGCTCCTGGCGGTTTGTGGCAGCACGGTCGCTGACGGTTCGGCGGCGCGCGCCGGGCAGAGCCTTCAGCAAGCCTGGGTTCTCGGCGCTGAGACCGTGTGGGCGTGGACCCAGGATGAGACCGGCCCGGCAAGTGGCGGTGGCGCGCAGGGGATCGAGCTGAGCACCGACGGCGGGCTGCACTGGGCGGACCTCACCCCGCCCGGGCTGGGCGTCCAGGGCGCCAGACACTGGATCGAAGGGTTCTTCGCGCTCAACGCCGACGATGCCTGGGTTACCTATGGCGGACTGGGCTCGGGAGCGCGGCAAATGGTCATCGCGACCACCAACGGCGGCAGGAAGTGGCGGGTCATCGGCCCCAGACCGCCTGGGTGTGACCTTGACTTCGTTGCTGTCAGCGACGGCTGGTGTGCCGCAATCGGAGGCGCTGCCGGCAGCGAGACGGTGAAGCTGTATCGCACCACTGACGGCGCTCGCCACTGGCGGGTCGTGTCTGCAACCTCTCCTGATTCAAGATCGTCGGGAGGGCTTCCGTTCGGCGGTGATAAGAACATTCAGTTCACCACCACCAAGGTTGGCTGGGCTTCCTTTGCAACCGCCGTCGGGGTCGCACCGCTGTTTGAGACCGAGAACGGCGGCAGGAGCTGGATGCAGCGCAACGTGGCGCCGCCACCGCCGCACACAGGTCCGGCACCGCGGGATGGCTACGGGGCCATGTTCGCTGGCCAGCCGGTTATGAACGGCCGGTTCGGCGCGGTCGGCTACAGCATCGGCCAGCGCCGCAGCACGAGAACCATCGTGTATCTCACCACGGACGCGGGCCGCGATTGGCATCCGGTGCTGCCACCCAGACCCGGCAAGCCGTGGCTTGTGGACGCGCTCACCGGGCGAAGCTGGCGCCTGGTGTACGGCAACCAGATCCTCGTTACTGATGACGCTGGCCGGACCTGGCACACGATCACGACCGACCACACCTTCCCAGCCTTCGCCTACAACTTTGGCTCGCCCACATCACCGGTTGTTCGTTTCGCCTCCGACAACGTAGGCTGGATCGTCCAGCAGGACCCGGAAACCTCGACCAACACGCTCTGGCGAACCGTGGACGGCGGCCGCCAATGGCACCAGGTGACCGTCCCGGGCACCTGACCGGCCACCAGCCATAACCAGGTCCTCCCAGCGAGAAGCGACCTTACTGGCTAGACCGGCACGCTGTCAGGCAACCGGCTGCACAAGCACACCCTGACCGGCGCACAGATCAACCTGAGAAAGCTCGGCACGGTGCCGAGGGCGACCAACGCTACCAACGCGACCAACGCGACCAACGCGACCACGGCGGCGAACCTCACCGGGCTGACGCGCTTTAACACGACGATCCAGCCAGCCGGTACCAGCTACAGCAACGCGGCGGTTGTGACGCTTGCAACCTCCGGGCCGCTGAGCCTGCGGGGCGAGTGCTACTCCTCAGGCGGGATAATCACCGGGGGCCTGTTCCTCAGCACCACCGCGCCTGCCATGTACAACGCCTACGACAACCAGCAGAGCGGTGGGGCCCTAACTCCCGGCACCCCCAAGGATGTCGGCTATGAGGACGCCTCGTCAACCCCGCCAGCGATGGACTTCGTGGATCCAAGTGACGGCACGTTTGCGGCTATCACCGACACCACGAGCAACTACGACACCACGAGCAACTACATAACCGGACTGGCGTCGGTGGGCACCAACCTCGGGTTTCGCACTTTTGCGGCGCGGGGCGGCTTAGCGCGTAGCTAGCGGGGGT
>JBMFHK010000186.1:0-2322 GCA_049976865.1 Solirubrobacteraceae bacterium
GGAGTACCCGTTAACCTACAAAAACACCGCTTACACAGTTAACCTGACGCCCTCATTCTTGGCCCTTGGTTGGCTGATATCGGGCAGCGCGAGGGTCCTGCGGATTGGCATCGTGAGCCGCCACCACCTCTCATGGGTCAGTCGTCATACTGTATCTCCGGCATGATCGAACTATCTAACGCTTTGGTCTCCGTCGCGATCGATGCGGTTGACATAGATCGGTGGACTGATGCCGAGGTGCCGATCGGTGTAGAACTGCTAGATCTCTGGAGGTACGGATCCAGCGCCGCCGTGCTCGTATTCGTGGCACGGAACGAGACTAGGACGGACTGCGAAAGCGCAATGCTCTGTGACGTCACCCTCCGGTCCTCCGATGGTGTCTGGACCTCGACGGGTGTCGGCAATGTCGAAGTTGCGTCGTTGGATGAGTTTCGCGCCGATCCTTCCGGACCAGCGCTCGTTCGCATTGGCGGTAGTAGCGATGGCTTCGCGCGCTTCACGTGGGCGTCCTGCAAACCCGAAGCCGCGACCATCCGAATAAGCTCTGGCACCGGATCTGCCTGGGATCGCGTCCCAGGGCGACACGGTTATGTTCTTCTCGGGGTGAGCCTCGATGAACACCCGACATATGCGCAGGCACTTGACCGCAAAGGCAGCCCCCTCGACGGTCACACACTCCCTCTTTGATCCGCTTGGCCCGTCGGGCGAGCGAGCTAGGCCGACGCTCACCCCCTTTGCGCGGAACTGAGAACCGCGGGCGATCGTTGACTACGAGGCTGCAGACGCGATCGGAAACAGTGTCCAGTCGGCGCGCGTGATCTGCCATTCGCAAGAGATCCCCACCTCGCCCGGTGCCTCGGGTTCGTCTGGCACCTCGCCGATCAGCCGGAACCCCAGCTTGCGTGGGACCCCGGCGCTGGGGACGTTGGCTTTGTCATGGTGGATCTCGACGCGTGTGACCTCCGGCCGGTGAAATGCCGCGTTGGTCAGTAACCGTGCCGCCGCTGTGGCGATCCCCTGACGTAGAAAGGCCGGATGGATCCAGTACCCGATCTCCAGACCATCGGGTCCCATTCGGTGGTGTAGCCCACATCCGCCTGCAACAGCACCGTCGACGAACACGCCCATCACGAGGTCACCGCCCGCCCGCCAGTCCTGCTCCCAGGTAGCGATGTTTCGGCGGCGCTCGGCCAACGCCAGTGGCTCCTGAGCAGCCCAAGGCATCCACGGCCGTAGATACTCAACGCTGTCGCCGACGGCCTGCGCGAGACGTGGCGCGTCGTCGATCACCCACCGGCGAAGCACCAGGCCACTATCACCAGGCAGGTATTCGGGAAGAGCCTCCATCGCTCCCCGGAAAGCTAGAACACCCGTCAGCTGAAGCGGCCGCGGTCCCGCGGCTTCAGCGGCCCGAGGCCGACTGCCGGGCCACGGTTCTCGAGCCCTCGAGGTCAGCGTGACGAGCACGTCGGCACAGCAACAGCATCTCGGCGAGACCCGCATCGGTGTCCGGACAGGCATCTAGCGAGCCGGCCCACCGCCCCTGCTTCGCGCGGATGGCGCAACCGTACTGATGACGAGACGGGCCACGAGCGGCAGACTAACCTTGAAGGCGATTCCACTTGCGTCCGCAGAAGGATACGTTGATATGCATAGTTGCGTACCACCTATGTTACGCTTGGCGAGAGTCACCATGCCGAAGACCAAAGCATCCACGACGACCACGAGCTTGCATGATCGGCGGCTGGCCAGCCGGTGGGAAGATCCTGAGTTCCGCGCTGAGTTCGAGCGAGCCACCCGTGAGATCACTGCGATCGATGCGCTCGTGAATCAGCTCGATGGGCTGCGTGAAGCTCAGGGTCTGACGAAAGTGGAGCTCGCGCGCGAGATCGACAAGAACCCGGCGAGCGTGCGGCGGCTGTTCACAGCTCCGTCAAATCCAGAGCTGCGGACGATCGTGGCCATCGCGAACGCTCTGGACGCGGACGTGGTGATCGTGCCGCGATCCCGCCGCTATCCAACCGCCGCCTGACACTCCGCTGGAGCATCCCCGAGCCTGGCTAACCTCGCGTCGGTCCAATGGGGAGTCGCGTATTACCAGGCGTCGGACGGGTCGGTCCCCGCTGCCGACTTTCTCGATTCGTGCCCGACAAAGGTCGACGCGAATTTCATGGCGGTGCTGGAAGCGTTACACGCCTCGCCGCCACCCGCGTTCAGCGGCGGCGGGAAGTGGGAAGCGATGAGCGGCCGCATGGCCGGCTACTACGAGCCCGGACTAGTCATTAACGCGCCGCGCCCCGGGCTGGCCGGGGCGCGGAAACG
>JBMFHK010000187.1:0-2311 GCA_049976865.1 Solirubrobacteraceae bacterium
CTCAGATCTCCGGTAGTGGGGGGTTGGTGGGATGTCAAGGTTTTGCGCTGGTTTGGTAGGTGATCGGTCGGTGGTCGCCGGCGAGCTTGGGGGGGTTGTTGTTGATCTGGTCGATCAGGAGGTTCAGGGCGCGGTGGATGCGGGGGGCGTGGGGTTGCTCGATCGTGACGGTGATCTGGTTTGTGGTGTAGTGGATGTGGCCGGGCTGGTGCAGGAGGTGGCGGGTGATGGTGCGGTACTCGTCGGGGTCTTTCAGGTAGGTGTTCAGGTCGCGGGCGAGGTCAAGCTCGGCGTTGTAGGCCAGCAACCGCAGAACGGTCTGCAGGGCGCGGCGGTTCAGACGTGGGGTGGCACGGGTGGCGTCGGGGTTGATCGTGTTGGCGGGGAGTTTCGCGGGGATCGGTTTGAGCGCTTGTTTGGCTGCCTGGACCTGGTTGCGGGCGGTGTACAGGTCTGCTTTGAGCATGCACAGCGTCTCTGCGGGGTTCGTGTCCGCCGGGTTAGGGGTGCTGTGATGCTGGCCGAGCTGGCGTTCGAGCTCGGTGACGGTCTGCTCGCATGCCCTGAGCCGGGCGAGCGCTTCGGTGCGCTCAGGGTTACGGACCAGCGCGGTGTCCGGGGTGATGTTCATCTGGTAGTCGCACAGCCAGCGCAGGCCGTGATGGTCCTCAAGGTATTTGAAGGTGTTCTCGATCCGCCAGCGGCAGCGCAGCGTGTACGCGAGGTACGCCGCGCTGCCGCTCAGATCGCTTGTGAGGATCTGCAGGGCCACCTTGTCGTGCTCGTAGATCGTGAGCTGCCGGCATTGCCCGTAATCATCGAGCTGGACGAGCTCGTCAGCGACCTGCAAGTAATGGCGTCGCCCGTCGATCATGATCCATGAGCGGCGGGGTTTCACGGCCGGGTCGGTCAGTGGCGCGCGCCGGTAGGTGACCCAGGCGACCCCACGCTCACGCAGCGCGCTAAACGTCTTCGGGTAGGAGCCGCCGCGATCAAAGCCGATCATCAACCGCCTGGTGCCGCAGATCTCAAGCAGCTGATCGACGGGTGAGAGCATCCCCGTCGCGAGCTCGCCGGGCGGGCCGGAGGCGAAGCACACAGCCCGCCAGCGATCATCAACGATCACCGTCTCATGCCGTCCCGGCTCGGCGTGACGCCGCCGTGTGTTCCAGCCCTTAGCAACCGGCCGCGAGCCGGTATAGGCGACGAAATGCTCATCAACGAAAAACACCGACGGCGGGTCGCTATCAGCGTCAAGCATCGCCTTTGCGAGCGCGACCTGCAGCTCGAGCGGATCAACACTGTCGGCCAACGCCGCCAGCCGTGGACGCAAGCTGCGTAGATGCGGGAAGCGCTCGATCCCGGCCAGCAGGCCCGCGTCAGCGGGCTGCAAGTGTTTTGAGCCCTCCAATGAAGAGGCTCCCAGCGCGAACGCGAACACGCCAGCCAGCGCGACCGCGGTGCTGTCATCGCGCCTAGCCGGCCCCGAGCCCAAGACCGACAGCGCCCCGCCCGCCCCGGCCTTCTCCAAAAACGGGTAAAGCAGCATCGCGCCCGCATACACCGACCGGCCCTGACTCTCACCGATCCGCGCGCTGAGCACCCCGGACAGCTCGCTGACCTCACCCCGCTCGCTCAGCTCAGCGGTGTCGCCCAGCTCAGCGGTGTCCGAGACGGCCACATCCGTCCCCGTCACCTCAGCAACACCGCTCACGTCCGTCGTCTCACCGGCCTGGACCGGCTCGCCGAACACCAACCGCTCCGTCTCACGCGCCGGGCGGCGCTTCAAAAGCCGGGAGATCGTCGCCTCCGAGACACCGGACATCTTCGCGATCTCAACCCCCGCGACCCCCCGGTCAGAGAGCTCATACACCCGTGCGCGCTCACGCTCATCAAGCTTGCGTGGGCGGCCCATCACCCGCACCAGCGCACCAGACCCCTGCTCGGTCACCTGCCGGCGCAAACGGCTCACATGCTCCGGGCGCATCCCGAACACCCGCCCGACCTCAACGCACCTCACCCCCGCCCGTGTCAACGACACGATCGCGAGGTTGCGCATCCCCTGATCTAAACGCTCATAGCACGCCAGCGCCCGGCCCCCGTAGGACACCACCACACTCTCGCCCACCACCTCCAAGCGCAACTCCAACGCCGGCGGCATCCCCGGCAGCTCGCCCGTGCGCCCAGCCGCCTTTGTCGTCTCGCCCAACACCCCCAAAACATACCAAATACTGCCAACTTTTGCAAGACCGGGACGGCAAAAATCATCAACAAAACCGGGCTATCTCGACCCCACTACCGGAGGTCTGAG
>JBMFHK010000188.1:0-2242 GCA_049976865.1 Solirubrobacteraceae bacterium
TTCCGCGCCCCGGCCAGCCCGGGGCGCGGCGCGTTAATGACTAGTCCGGGCCAGTCGCGCGAGCCACTAGTGATCCGGTCAGAGGGTGATTGGACAACTCATAAGGATCGTGTTATGCTTCCGCCGACACGGTCAGCTGTATGTCGGCTGAGGATGCAAAGCGTCGAACTTGCGTTGACGGTCGAGACGGCAGGAGGCAGGGATGACGCTCAGAGTTTTCTCGGTAGTTGTCTTAGTTGCCGCTTTCGGGTTTCAGGCAGCGAGTAGCGCTGCCGACAGCTCGCTTAAACCTTGTTCGCAGGTGACCAACCTCTACGCAGTGACGGGTGCTCAGCTTGCGGCATGCGGTTACAGCTATGCACCACTCACTAGCACCACCTCACTGCCGGACGGTGGCATCTCTTACAACTATGCCCTGCCCGACGGGCAGTCTTCTTCGATCATTCAACCACCCACTGGCTTCAACCCTGAGACCGCATCTGCAGCGGACGATCTGGTATACGGCATTCCACCGGCTCCTTCACCCCAATCGCCCAGTTACGCCGATTGGAAGGCTCTTGTGGATGGGTCCGACGCGCCGGTCACGCCTCGGGAGTCGCTCGTCATCGCTGATCAGCCTCTCACCGGACCGACGGGCTCGTCCGCTCCATCTAGCGGGGATGGGAGTTTGGGCGTCACCGGCAACTGGTCGGGGTACGAGGAGTCAGGATCCGGCTGGACTGAGACGTGGCTTGCCTACTACGAGCCCACCTTGGGTAATACAAACTGCTCGGATCCGGCAGTCGGATTCTGGGACGGGATCGGCGACAAAAGCAACGCTCTTGGACAGTCGGGAACCGTGAGCGGCTTGGATAGCGGTGCGCTACACCAGCTGTTCCATGAGAATCTTCCCGGGAACCCCTCGTTTCCCGGCGTCACCGTCCCTCCCAACACCCAGGTGATCTCCGAGGTTCTCTATGACGGCAGCAACACATGGAGCTACGACATGAACGTCGGGGGGGATAACTATTACTACGGTGGCAGCGGCGGCTATGACGGAAGCGTGACGGAAGCGATCACGGAGATGCCAATCGGCTACTCACTAATGAACTTCAACGAACCCGTGACTATGACTTCATACGTTGGCCGGGGCTTGGCTCCCATGAACCCAACTACCAAAGACACCATGCCTGGCTATGACACTGTGAGCGGAATCAGCAGCGGATCGTTCACCGTCACGCACGATTCGTGCAGCGGTTAGGCGACAATCACAGAGGTGCGTACGCCCGCCGCGTACGCACCTCTGCCCCGTGCAACCCGCATATTGAAAGGCGCCGGTCTCCGTCCAGGCGTTTGGGAGGAAACGTGAGCAAAGTAACACTTCTTAGCCGCTCGACACTCGTCCTCGCGTCAGCATCCGGTCTGGCGGCACTACTCGTCGGCTGCGGTAGCAGCACCCCTAAGCAGACCACAAGAGCGTCGTCGACCACACCCAATCTCTGTGGAATGGCATATACCTTGACGGCTTCGAGAACGCACGTCAGCACGGCTTGCGGGGGGGTTATTGGCTATCCGCCCGCCCGTGTAGCACTCAGTCGAGGGGAGCGATTTGTCGTGGCCGCCGGGAGGATCGGGAGTGCGGGCCGCGGGTTTCCCCCGCTCACCGTCCGAGGGTCGGCAGTGAAAGTCACGTCGAGAAAGCCCTTCGTCACAAGCTACGTCGCTAGGGGCACCGGCACTGCGACGCTTGGGGCGAAAACACGTTACTGCGATAAGCCGGTACGAGGGTGGTGCACTGCCTTCGTGATCAGCGTCTCGTGACGTCACCCGGCGAGACGGCAGGATCTTGCTTCCGCCGCATAGGAGCGGCAAGTAGCTGATGGCAGCGCGCTCGCCAACCTTGCACGGACCTCGCCGTTGGATCCTCGGAAGTCGCCGTCTGCGAGATTGCCGCGCCACAGCTGCGCCCCAGTCGCTACCTGAACCGAGCGGTTAGGAGCCCCCGAACGCGGTTCATGGCCAACTCAGAACTGCGGCATTTGCAGGTGTGAAGCGGCTTACACCTCGCGCTTAGGTCGGCTTCGAATCCCGGTAGCGGTACTTGCGCCAAAGGCCCGTAGACACGGGCCTTTGGCGTTTCAGGAGTTCTCCGCCATCGCCTGTGATTGAGGCTCTGACTCAATCTGGGCGCAACCCAGATTGTGGCAGGCAGCGGCAATCTCGGCTCGGGGATTGACGTTGATCGCGTCTCTGGGTACTTGTC
>JBMFHK010000189.1:0-2143 GCA_049976865.1 Solirubrobacteraceae bacterium
TCAGGCGCAAACGGCGATCAACCCGGGTCACTGCATTGAGATGGAGGACCCATTTCCCAAATCCTCTCGCGCAGCCACTCGGCGTCCGGCTCGGTGCCGACGAGCGCGTCGGCACCGATGCCCTTGTCCGCAACTCCGAGGACCAGGACGCCCCTTCGGTTTTTACGAGGCAGCAGCACTTGCCAAGGTCCGGCTGGAAGCTGTCGTCGCCGTCGCGTTGGTGAACCTGGGAGAAACGCGCGACCTGTGGGGCCGTGTCCTTGCTCGTTTGGTGCGTAGGCTTCGCGGGCGCACTCGGTACGGGCGGCGGACCGGGAGGGTATTCTGCGCCTGGTGAGCAGCCGACCACGAGCGTGGGTGAGTTGGTCCTCGGGTAAGGACAGTGCGATGGCGCTTGACAGCGTTCGTGCGGCAGGCGAGCTTGAGGTGGTTGGCCTGCTCACAACCGTAAACAGTGAGTTTGACCGCGTTGCCATGCACGGGGTGCGCCGTGCTGTGCTCGAGGCGCAGGCTCGGGCGGTGGGGCTGCCGTTGCACGTGGTGGAGCTTCCGTGGCCGTGCAGCAACGAGGAATACGAGCGGCTGATGGGTGCGGCGGTCGCCAGGGCGCGCGATGAGGGGATCAAGGTGATGGTGTTCGGCGACCTCTACCTGCAGGACGTGCGCCAGTATCGCGAGCGGGCACTGGCCGGGTCGGGGATCGAGCCGCAGTTTCCGCTCTGGGGACGGCCAACCGCCGAGATGGCGCGTCAGGCGCTCAGTAGCGGTGTGAAGGCGATTGTCGCCTGCGTCGACAGCGCCCAGGTCGCTGAGCCGGTCGCCGGCTGCTGGTACGACGAGGCTCTGCTCGCCCGCCTGCCGGCGGGCGTCGACCCCTGCGGTGAGAACGGCGAGTTTCACACGGTCGTGGTTGACGGCCCCGGCTTCCGTGCGCCGATCGCCGTGCGGACCGGGGAAGTGGTTGCGCGCGACGGCTTCATCTTTGCGGACGTGCTGCTCGCTGATCCGCCCAACCTGCCCGCTGAGCCCGGCTCGGCTGGCGAGTTCGGCCCGCTGAGCCCGGGGCGCTGAGCTCGGCCCACTCCGCCCGGCCCGCTCTTTAGCAACGTGGGGAAGGAAATCTCCCGTGGCGGGGGGTTTCCTTCCCCACCTGTGGTGTCTTGTCGGCGTGTGGCTGAGAGGCGGGTGTCCGGCAGACTTTGGAAGCAGGGAGAGCGGGGCTCTCCCTGAGGGTGTCTCCGACGAAGACCGGTCGCTGCGCGGCCTCCTGCTGTGCGCGGCATGCGCGACGTTGCCGTCAGTTTGGCGGCAGACACCGTTCTTGGCCGTCGGAGACGTTCTGGACTCCTGTCGATCATGTCTATAGCTTCTGCTGGGTACCCGCCCGCCGGCTTGGAGTGTTCGGTTCGGCTCACTCGGCGGCGAGCTGACGGTCGTGCTGGCTGAGCTGGATGCTGTGTCCCCGGGGTTTCAGCGTGCAACAAACCACAAGCGGGCAGTAGGCGCAGAGCTTTCTCAAACCTGGCGGCATGACCTATGTCGTTCCCGGCAGTCACCCCGACCGCGACGATCATCTTCGGGTCCGGGTCGGTCGCGACATGACCTTTCCAACCGTCAAACCTGCGGGCTGCGGTCTTGTGCCCGTGGCGGGCGTCCGGGCCAGCAGTCCAGATCACCCGGTCCCTCACGAACTTGCGAGCGATCCGCAGCCGGACCTCCTCACCACCCCAGAGACCCTGCTCGACGACCGTTGCCAACAGCCCGGCCGTCTTCTCCAACACCGGGTCAAGCTCCAAGCCGTCCAGAACCGCGAGCACCACCTGCAACCAGGCGTCGGACTTGCTCTCACATGCCGCAAGCACCTGGCTGATCGCTGCACCGATCAGCGTGACCGTGTTCATCGTCGCGACCGCGTCAAACGCGAACCGGTCAACCGCCTGCCGGTCAAAACACTCCTCCAGCGCTTTAACACCATCGCCGCCGAAACGATCATCGAGCGCAGCGAGCGGCACCCCGCACCGCAAAACAAGTCAGCCAACACGCCCGGCTGGCGGTGATACAAACCAAGACCCGTACCATCCAGCCTCACTTGACCAGTTTTTAGGGCGCAAGCCCCTTTCGTGAGGGTGGGGTCAAGCTTGTC
>JBMFHK010000190.1:0-2104 GCA_049976865.1 Solirubrobacteraceae bacterium
TAACCGCGCGGCCGGTCGGCTGCTTCTGCAGGAGGAGTTCGAAACCGACGTGGAAGCGCTCGCGGCTCGGTTCGCGGCGGAGGCCGAATATGGCGTACAGCGGAACGTTGAGATCATCGCGATCTCTGCGGCCTCCGAGGCGGAGCTCAAAAACTCACACGGCCGCTATTTGCTCAGCAGCCAAGAGCTCGGCGAGCGTCTCGTCGCGGGCAAGTGGATACGCCGGTAGCACTTCTGCCACCATGACCTGATGCCGACGATCCCTCAGAAGGAACTGCGCAACAACATCGGCGAGGTCCTCCGTTGAGCCGAAGCCGGTGAAGAAATCACGATCACGATTCAGGGACGGGAAGTGGCGCCTTGGCCCAGCCCACCGTCGTCAGTGGGTGAGCGGCCCAGCCCTGGCTGCGGTATGGCAAACGCCGGCACCAAAGTCACTGAATGGCGATCTTGAGCGGTTTCCTGGCGGCTTGGTCGATCCGTTCGGGTAGGCGGTGCGAGCGCTTCTCGACACGTCCGTGCTGATCAGTGACTCTGCGCCTATTGGTGTTGAGGCCGCAGTCAGCCTCGCGTCATTGGCCGAGTTGCACTTCGGCGTTCAAGTCGCGTTAGACGCCGACGAGCGCGGACGCAGAACACAACGACTCGGAGCGATCGAGTCCACGTTCGATCCGATCCCGGTGACGGCCGCAATAGCCCGTGAATGGGGACGCCTTGCCGCGGCTGTTACAGAACGCGGCGGCAAGCCGCGCAGGCGTGCGACGGACCTGGTGATCGCCGCCACTGCCAACGTGGCCGGGGCCACCCTCGTCACCGAAAACACCGATGACTTCGCGATCATCAGCGATCTCGTCAACGTCCAATCACCGCACCAGGCCGCCCAGTAACGCCACACGTGCCTCGTCGCCAAACGAATCGTCGGCGTCCATGCTGACTGGACCTGGGTTGCGCGCACCCTGCTTGGCGCTGGAGCCGAGTCAAGGCCAGCTTCAGATCGCCGGTAACCTTAACGAGAAGGGCGACACACTCCGTTTCACGATTCGCTACTCCGACGGCGGGCACGGCTGGATAATGGCCCAACCGCTACGTCGAGTTGTTTCGCTGACGTGTCCGGGACGACCTGGTTGACATCGAGGAGTTCTCCTGCCTCGCTGAAGCGCAGGTCGTGACTGAGGACTGCCGGAAGGATTACGGGCACCGCAGTCCGCATAGCTCGCTCGGGATGCTAATCCCGGCCGCGGCACAGACCCCGGAGGTGTCCGTCAGTCAGTCACGCTGAGTTACTGGCCGTCACATGCACTCACATGATCACTCGTGGTGGACCGACCAACGGGGTCCGTCCAGGTAGTTCAGCCGGTCGCTGGCGCTGTGGTAAGCGCGGTGTCTACCCGATTGACCGAGCCCAGGGGGTTCGGGAAAGGGGACGACCTCACGGGAGGCAACGACGCCACATGTAGGGAAGACGCGCCAGGAGAGAGCGAAGTCAAAGGTGGGGAAGGAAATATCCCGTGGCGGGATATTTCCTTCCCCACGTCGCTAAAGGGTGGAGTGGGTCGGTCCAGCGGGCGGTCCGGTTGGCGGTCCAGCGGGCGGTCCGGTTGGCGGTCCAGCGGGCGGGCCCGGTTGGGGAGCCGGCTAGTATCGGCTGTTCCCCGGTGGTAAACCGCAGGGGGACAGCCCCGGGTTTTCAGTGTCGGTATAGGCTCAACGCGTAAAGCTGGTCGTTGCCCGTGAAGGGCAGGAACGAGCCTAGGTGGGCGTAGCCCGCGCCCCAGTAGACCGTTCCGTCGACGATCGCCGATCCGGCGCTGACCGAGCGGGAACACGAGGTGCTCGCGATGCTTGTCAGCGGCCTCAGTTCGGCTGAGATCGCCACACACCTGTGCATCACGCGCAAGACGACCACGACGCACATCGAACACATCCTTGGGAAGCTCGGCGCCCACAGCCAGGCCCAGGCTGTGGCCTTTGCGGTGCGCGACCAGATCGTCGAGCTCTCGCCACAGCGTCTGGGAGGGGCTGCGTCGACCGCTACCAGCTCTCGCGGCTTTCTTGCAGAACCAGCGGCAGCCGAGATCTAACGAGCGAGCCTCATACCGCCGAG
>JBMFHK010000191.1:0-2036 GCA_049976865.1 Solirubrobacteraceae bacterium
AAAAGTAGGCGTTGAGCAGGGCTTTTGGGCGATCAGCGGGCTGGGGGCCGTGTGTCTACGCCCGGCGGGGTCTGGCGGGGTGTTGTGTCGTTGGCGCTGCGCGCGCGCTGGGGCTACTCGGGCTGATCGGTGGCGGGGGTGAAGTCGTAGAAGCGGGGTGGTTCGGGGAGCTTTAGCGCGTGGAGGATGTGGCGTTGGCCTGCGGTCAGTTCGGTGCGTTGCGCGATCGTGCCGTGGCTTGTGTGAAGCGTGAGCAGGTGCATGCGGTCCAGTTCGTTGCGGATGTTGCGCCAGGTCTCGCCGGTCTCGGTTTCGGTGACGCGGAGCAGCAGCAGCGCCAGCCAGCAGAGCTGGACGTGAGACTCGATGCGGTCCTCGCGGTGGTGGTAGACGGGGCGAAGGTCGATCGTTGACTTCAGATCACGCCAGCCGCGTTCGGCTTCATACAGTGCCTTGTAGCCAAGCGCGATGTCCTCGCTGCTGAGGCTCTCGTCGCTGGTGCGCAGCAGGAACTTGCCGTCGAGCTTGGCTTCCTGGCTGATGGCGGCCTGGTCGATGCGTAGCTTGCCGGTCGGGGTTTGGCGCAACAGGCGCTTGAACGCGGGCTTGGTGGACAGCTTGCCGTAGAGCTCGCGGCGTTTGGCGGTGGTGAGCTGATCGGAGCCTGTGATCTGCTCGCGCAGGCGGGTGAGGATCTGCTCGCGGATCGCTTGGTCGCGGCGGGCACGCTCGGGGTTTGAGCAGATCACGAACCGGTCACGGTTCGTGCCGTCATCAACACGGACCTCTTTGACGCGCAGGTTCCCCGCGACGGTGTGGTAGCGGCCCTGACGCGCGAGCGCGAGACGTGCTTCGCGGCTGCCGTGACGGAGCTTCTCCCCGACGATGTAATGCCCGCCGCCGCGTTGCAGGTAGCGGCGGTTCTGCTCGCTGGTGAACCCTCGGTCAAGAACCCAGATCACGCGTGAGAGGTTCCAGTCACGCAGATCATCGCGGGCCTTGCGGATGATCTCCTGATCAGACGCGTTGCCCGGGAACGTCCACACCCGGACCGGGATCCCTTGGCGTGTGACCGCCATCCCGATCACGACCTGCGGTAAATCAGGTCTGTGGTCCTTGCTGTGCTTGCAATACGCGCGGCGCCCACACTCACTGAGAGTCTCCTGCGCGTCCGGCTCCGGCTCCGTCACCGGCTCAGGGTTAGGTGCTGCCTCGGGGCTCATGTCCTGGTCCTCCTCGGTCAGTTCCTCAGGCAGCCGGCTGGTCTCCCAGTACGTTGAGCTGGTGTCGAAAAACAGCAGGTCGACCTCAAGGTCAAGCAAGCTCGCGACCGCGAAGAACACCGTCTTTTGCAGCTCCGCAAGCGTGGCGTGCAGGAAGTCCATCGCCCGGTAGCACGCACCGTCTGAGACCCCGGCCAGCCCTTGCACGAACGCGCGCTCAGCAACCCAGTCACAGCCCGCTAGCTTGGATAGCGGCTTGACCGACAGGCGGTTTGCGACCATCGCGAAGATCGTGCGCTCCACCGCCTGGGCGTCCGCGCGCCGCACGCCGCCGGCCTTGATGATCGCGGCACCGATCCCGAGGCGCTCCCACAGCCGGTCAGCCACCCAGCAAGCTCCCATCGCCCTGGAGTCCAGCACCCGGACCTCGCCCGACGCGGTCGCAGCGACGGCGTCGCCGGGATCCAAAAACCGGCTGATCGAGCGCACCAGCCGCGCGAGCGCTTCGCGATCAACCTGGTCGGCACGCCCGAAGCGATGCACGATCCTTGCGCGCGGCACACCCGTCCCAGGATCACGCTCGTTCTGCGCGAGCGCGAGATAGGACACCTCGCTGCCGTCCGCGTTACGCCGCTTCGTCTCCCGCAAATACATGTGCCTACCACGCTAGCAGCATCACCAGACAGCACCGATCCGAGCACCATGAGGCGTGTGCCTACACTATTTTTGGTGTCAGCGACCCGAAAGCCCCGTATCCCAAGGGGAAACCCGGGTTCACAGCCCCTCGTGCACCTACCAGCTGCGGAACCCCTG
>JBMFHK010000192.1:0-2016 GCA_049976865.1 Solirubrobacteraceae bacterium
CCGACAAGACCCTCCAGTTTGCGGATCAGCGCCAGGGAGGCATTGGGGTTAGGTGAGGCGGCTATGTAGTGCGGAACCGCCGCCCACAGGCTGGCGGACGGCATCCCGGCGGTTCGGCAGGCGTCCTGAAGCACCGCGAGTATGCCGGTGGGACCTTCATATGAGGAGGTGCTGAGACCCAGCCGCGAGACGAGCACGGGGTCGGTTGCAAACCCGGTAACAGAGACTGGACGCGTATGTGGGACGTCCGCCAGCAGGGCGCCGAGCGTGACCACCAGTTGGACGCCGAGCGCCTCGGCCAGCTCAACGACCAGGCTGGAGAATGTGCGCCAGCGGAACGACGGCTCATACCCGCGCAGCACCACAAGGTCGCGCGGTGCGCGCGGGATCCTGACCTCATACAGCTTGACCTCGGGCCACTGCAACGTGCGGATCTGGTGTTCGTCAAGCCGGATCCGCGGCCGTGTCGCCTGAAAGTCGTAGAACTCTTCCGGGTCGATTGTGGCGAACTGGCGGCCGCCGAAGGCCTGACCGACATAGCGTGCGGCGGCGGATGCGGCATCCCCCGCGTCGTTCCAGCCTTTGAACGCGCAGACCAGCGCTGGGGCCCTCAGCCCGTCTGGTCTGTAATGCCATCGCAGTGCCTGCATCCGGTTTACCGTACATCATGGCTCACATGGCAGCAGATCAAATCATCAGTTCGTTGCGCGCCGGTCAGGAGGTGCAGGGCGTGTTTGCCTGTGTGCGCAAGGACCGTCTCAAGACTCGCACCGGCAGCGCCTACCTGGCACTTGAGCTGCGTGATCGCTCGGGGGTGATCCAGGCACGCGCCTTCCGCGACGCTGATGCGCTCGCCGGTCGCTTTGAGCGCGGTGACCTGGTTCGGGTCGTGGGGCGTGTAGAGCGGTTCCGCAACGATCTTGTGGTTGAGATCTCTGACATCCGCAGCGCGGGCGAGCCCGGCAGTGACGACGACACACTTGTCCAGTCTTTTCTGCCGGTGGCCTACCGTGACCTGGACGAGCTGGACGGTTTCCTCGAGCACCTCGCTTCAGAGGTCTATGACCCTGGCTACCGTGCGCTGCTTGACACCCTGCTCTACGACCAGAGGCTGCGTGCTGACTTGCGTCGCACGCCCTGCACGCGCAGCGGCCACCACGCTTACCTGGGCGGCCTGCTCGAACACACGGTGGCAGTGGCAACACTGGCACGCGAGACCTGTGATCTGCACGCGCGCCTGAACAGCGACCTACTGCTGACCGCTGCGATTGTGCACGACCTTGGTCGTACCCGTGAGTTCACCTACGGCGCTGAAATCGGCCTGACCCATGAGGGCCAGCTGCTCGGGCACCTGGTCCTTGGCCAGCAGGTGCTCACGGAGCGTTTCGCCGTGGTTGGCGAGGTGCTTGATCAGCCGCGCCGGCTGGCCCTGGCACATTGTGTGCTCACCCATCACGGCCCAGCGCCGGCTCCAGGTGGACGCTTTGCTACCCCCGAGGCGCTGGCGCTCTACCGCATCAATGCGCTGGACGCCGGTGTCAAGGGTGTGCTGGAGCACGGGTTGGGTCCGAACGAGAGTTGACCGGGCTTTGGCCATCCCGAGCCCGGCGCCCGGCTGTGGGCAAGCTTCGCGCAACGTCCTAAAGCGTCCTCAACGCCCGCTGGTTTCCACTTTGCCCGGGCGACTGGATAGCAGGACTTGCTCTGTCCGCGGAGTTCTGGCTTGGATTGGAGGGCGTTCTCTACCGACCGTCTTATAAGACTTCGGTAGGTTGAACGTGAGTATTGCGGTGCGGGCGGCTTGGTTTGGGCTGTGATCTGGCGGCGGCCTGGGCCGGGGCGCTACGGAAGTGTCAGGGATCCGGTTGCGGGGGGTTGGTGTTGAGCGCCGCTGCTCGCAACCTCACTCGGCGACGCCGAACGGCGGCGCTTTACAGCTGGTTTGGTTTTGCTGGCCGTGTCAGCGGCCGGTTTGAGGTTGATCGTGGCAGGCAAACCGTCACGCGCGCGGTGAAG
>JBMFHK010000193.1:0-2005 GCA_049976865.1 Solirubrobacteraceae bacterium
CAATACCGTTAAGTTAGTGTCCGGGGGTGGGGTTATTGTTGTCGCGTGCCTCGGTCTGGTTGGGTCAAGCCGCAGTCTGATCAGCGCGTTTCAGATCACATCTCGATCGGGGTGCTGACGCGGGTTTTTCCGCCGGAGCTGGTGGATCGTGTGGTTGTGCAGGCGGGGCGGCGGGAGCAGCGCCAGCGGCTTTTGCCGGCGCGGGTCATGGTGTATTACGTGTTGGCGTTGGTGTTGTTTGCCGATGCTTCTTATGAGGAGGTGATGCGCCGTCTGGTGGAGGGGCTGGCGTGGGAGTCTGGCTGGTCGCGGAGCTGGGAGGTGCCTTCCAAGGTCGCGATCTTTCTCGCGCGTAAGCGGCTCGGGTCAGAGCCGCTTGAGCTGTTGTTTGGCGCGGCTGCCAGCCCGTTGGCCAGCGAGGCGACCAAGGGGGCGTTCTACCGCCAGTGGCGGTTGATGAGCCTGGATGGCACGTGCCTGGATGTCGCTGACACGCCCGCCAACGAGCAGGAGTTCGGCAGGCCCGGATCGTCGCGGCGTGAGGGTGGCGGCGCGTTTCCGCAGTTGCGGATGGTGGCGCTCTCAGAGGCGGGCACGCACGCGATCTGCGAGGTGGCGCTGGGCCCGTACACGACCGGGGAGAACACGCTTGCCGACGAGCTTGTGGGCACGCTAAAGACGGGGATGTTGTGCCTGGCTGACTGTGGCTTCTACAGCTTCAAGCGTTTCCAGAACGCCCGCAGCACCGGGGCGCAGCTTTTGTGGCGGGTGAAGTCAAACATGGTCCTGCCGCGCGAGCGCCAGCTACCGGACGGCTCGTATTTGACCCGCATCTACCCAAGCCAGAAAGACCAGCGCACAGGACGCGACGGTGAACGGGTCCGTGTGATCGAGTACCAGCTTGACGACGGCGCCCGCTCAGACCCCGAACAGCGCTACCGGCTGTTGTGCACGATCCTCGATCACGACGCCGCACCCGCCGCAGAGCTTGGTGGGCTCTACCACCAGCGCTGGGAGATCGAGAACGCCCTGGATGAGCTGAAAACCCATCAGCGCGGACCGCGTGTGGTGCTGCGCTCCAAACAGCCGGACGGTGTCTACCAAGAGGCCTACGGGTACCTGTGCACCCACTACGCGATCCGCCGGCTGATGCACGACGCCGCGCTCTCAGCCGATCTGGACCCCGACCGATTGTCGTTTACCAGCGGCCTGCACGCCGCGCAGCGCTCAGCCCGCACCCAGCCGGGCTTTTCCCCCCAGAACACTCGCGAGCGCTCAGGACCACGCGATCGCTGAGATCCTCGCCCAGCCGCTCCCGCGCCGGCGGCTACGTCGCAACCCACGCGTCATCAAACGCAAGATGAGCAACTGGCCAGTCAAACGCCCCGAACACCGCGACCCGCCCAAACCATCCAAGCAGCCCGAAGACGCCATCACCATCCTTGCAGCCTAACTTAACGGTATTGGTCTTAGCCCGCAACCGACAGCTGCGGCGCCGTGCAGATCACTGGGTCGTCATCTCACCAGGCAATCCAACATACGCGTGAGCGCTTCATAGCTGGAGACGGCGCATGGTATGTCGCGATGACGGGAGGCGAGGTGGTAGCCGCACTGGGGGTGGTGGTAAGTGAGGGCTTGGCTCGCTACCAGGCGGTTGACACTGCCGTCGGCCACCGTCGGCAAGGGATCGTCACGCGTCTGGTGGTGGAGGCCGCCGAACGGATCGCGGCTTCATAGCGCGTTGAGCGCTTCATCATCGCCGCCGACCCGGCTTACCACGCGCTTTCCATCTATGAGTCGGTTGGGCTTAGCCCGTTGAGCTAACTGTTCACGTCGTCTGTTGGCTTTGCGGGCTGTCGGCACGGTGATCGCGGCGTAGACCGGCGGGCGTGACTGCTGTCGGCGTGCTGCGCTTGGTGTTGTCTGAGGTTTTGCGGAAGGCTGGTTTATGGCCGGTCCAAGCGTGCCCGGATGTGCGGGCGAGTGTGCGGGCCTGTGGCGGGCA
>JBMFHK010000194.1:0-770 GCA_049976865.1 Solirubrobacteraceae bacterium
GTTTTGCGGTAGTCGCGTACGCGCTGATACCTGTGGTGGGGTCTTCTGCGAGCTGCGCGAAGTCCTTCTCAAAGATCCCGTCAGGGAACTTGTCAAGGACGTTTCGGCCGGCGTTGGTGATCCGGTATTGGCCGCGGGCTGCGCGCTCGAGCGCTCCGACGTTTGCCATGAACGACAGCCCCCACCCGATCCGGTTGGCGTACTTCGGCTGTCCGGAGGACAGGGTTTCAGCGATATTCTCGGGCGTAAGTTTCGCTTCGCGCGCGACCGCGTCGTTGATCTCACGCCGGTTTCTGACCTTGCCGTCAGCCATCACCGTGAGCACCGGTCGCAGGAACCCTTCCCAGGTCGGGATCTCAGCCATCACGAATCTCCTTCCATCTCGGCGACAATCGCGTCGATCTGAGTCCGAAGCTCGGTCTGCCTTGCGACGATCTGGGCGATCTGTGCGTTCAGTGCTTTGATGTCAACCTGCTCGCGCGTGTCTTCGGCCTCGACGTAGGAGCTGACGGCGATGTTGTAGCCGTTCACGGCGATCTGACTGTTGTCCACCAGTGTGGCGAAGTGGGGGATGTTCTCGCGGGCGGCGTAGGCGTCGATGATCTTGTCCTGGTGGACGACATCGAGCCGGTTCTTGTTGCCGGAGCGGATGAACTCCTTGGAGGCGTTGATGAAAAGCGTCTTGTTGTCGGTCTTGGACTTTTTCAGGACGATCACGCAGGTCGCGATCGCGACGCCGAAGAACAGGTCTGGTGGGAGCTGGATGACGG
>JBMFHK010000194.1:780-1949 GCA_049976865.1 Solirubrobacteraceae bacterium
GTAGTTGTTGTCGATCAGGTATTTGCGGATCTTCTGTTCCGCGCCGCCGCGATAGAGCACCCCGGGGAACTCGACGATCGCGGCGGTGCCGTTCACGGCGAGCCAGCTCAGGATGTGCATCGTGAACGCCAGGTCCGCTTTGCTCTTGGGGGCGAGCACACCGGCGGGCGTGTAGCGCGGGTCGTTGATCAAAAGCGGGTTCGCATCCCCGTCCCACCGGGTGGAGTACGGGGGGTTTGAGACGATCGCCTCAAACGGCTCATCATCCCAGTGCTGCGGGTCAGTCAGCGTGTCGCCGTGCGCGATGTCGAACTTCTCATAGTTGATGTTGTGCAGGAACATGTTGATCCGGCACAGGTTGTAGGTCGTCAGGTTGATCTCCTGCCCAAAGAATCCCTGGCGCACGTTCTCGGCGCCAAGCACCTTCGCGAACTTCAAAAGCAGCGACCCCGAGCCACACGCCGGGTCATAGACCTTGTTGACCTCGCTCTTGCCATAGACAGCGATCCGGGCCAGAAGCTCTGAGACCTCCTGTGGGGTGAAGTACTCACCACCGGACTTGCCGGCGCTTGACGCGTACATGCCCATCAGGTACTCGTAAGCATCCCCGAACGCGTCGATCGTGTTATCCGCAAACGCCCCGAGCTGCAGATCACCGATCGCGTCAAGCAGCTTCACGAGCTTCTCGTTGCGCCTAGCGACCGTCGCACCAAGCTTCTGGCTGTTCACATCCAGATCATCAAAAAGGCCTTTCAGGTCATCCTCGCTCGCCGCCCCGACCGCCGAGGACTCGATCGAGCGGAACACGCGGCTCAACGTTTCGTTCAGGTTCTCGTCATGCCGGGCACGGGCACGCACGTTCTCAAACAAATCGCTTGGGAGGATGTAGAAGCCCTTCTCAGCGACCGTCTCCCGTCGGCCGCGCTCCGCCGCCACATCGCTCAGCTTCGCGTAATCAAACCCCGGATCCCCGGCACGACGCTCCTGCTCGTTCAGATACGCCGTCAGGTTCTCGGAGATGAACCGGTAAAAAAGCATCCCGAGCACATAGGTCTTGAAATCCCAGCCGTCCACAGACCCGCGCAGATCATTAGCGATCCGCCAGATCGTGCGGTGAAGCTCTCCTCGCTCAACCTCCTTGGCTCCCATAACGAACGGGAGTCTGCCAG
>JBMFHK010000195.1:0-1943 GCA_049976865.1 Solirubrobacteraceae bacterium
GTAGTGCTGAACAAAGACGCCGCGGTCATCCACGCCGTTCTCACAGATGTCGTCGTGGATCTGGTCGGCAACCGCCTGCCACCGCTCGGCTGTCTCCCACTCCTCGCGGATCTCGGCAAGGCGGGCGCCACGGTCACACGCCACCCAGCAGAACGCCTTTGATGAGACGAAGTGCTTTGGTTCGCCACGCACCTCCCAGATGCCGCGGTCAGGCTCACGCCAGTGAGCAACCGCCATCTCAACCTGTTTACTGAGGATCGGCCAGACGCGTTCATCCAGCGTGTCACGTGAGCGAGTGTGCAGGTACACGGAGTCCAGCAGCGCCCCCCAAACGTCATGCTGGTCCTGGCGGAACGCGTCATTACCGATCCGCACGGGACGGGCGCCCTCATAGCCACCGAGGTGGTCCAGCGTGCGCTCTTGCAGGTTGAGCTCGCCGCCCGGCCCGTACAACACCTGCAGGTCATCCTGTCCGCCGGCCACGTCGGCGATGAAATAGAAAAAGTCGTTGGCTTCCCAGTCAAAACCAAGCGTGTAAAGCGCCCACAGCATGAAGGTGGAGTCGCGGATCCAGCTGTAGCGGTAATCCCAGTTGCGCTCGCCTTGAGGAGTTTCGGGCAGTGAGGTCGTGGCGGCTGCAATCAGCGCACCGGTCGGTGCGTAGGTGAGGCCTTTCAGCGTCAGCGCGCTGCGTTGCAGATGGGCCCGCCAGGGGTGGTCTGGGAAAGTCCCGCGGTCCAGCCAGTGCTGCCAGTGGTGGGCGGTCCAGACCTGGCGTTTGTATGCGTCGGTGAGGTCTTGTGGCGGTGGCAGCTTTGACCAGTACAGCGCGCAGTAGACCTGTTCACCCTGTTTCATGCGGTGGCGTGCGGTTGCCCGGGAACCCTCAAAGCCGATCCGCAGGTTGCTTTTCAGCCCGAGCCGCACCGTCGTGTCTGCCGCGGTGGCGACAGTGTCGTGATAGCCGGGCCCGGTGTACTCCCATATGGCCGGCTTGGCGCCGTACTCAAACACGGGCTCGCAGTCCAGGGTGATCTCCACCTCGCCGTTGACACACCGTACGGTGCGCAGCAGAACATGCTCCGCGTCGTAATCGGTTGGGGCACGGCGATGTGTGTCGGAGCGGTCATCCTGGTGGTGCCAGCCGCCCATCAGCAGCGCGTCGCGCACGATGATCCAGCCTGAACCAGTACCCCAGCTTGTCTCAAGCACCATAGTCCCGGGTAGGTAACGGCGTGCGGCCGGGACATGGACGGCTGATGGACCGAGCCGGAACGAACCCGCGTCGCGGTCCAGCAGCGCCCCGAAGACACTTGGCGAGTCGATGCGCGGCAGGCACATCCATTCAATCGCGCCGCTCGGTGCCACCAGCGCGGTGGTGTTGCAATCGGAGAGGAACGCATAGTCTGCGATGGGCGGGAAGGGGCTGTTACCCAGCAGTGGTGTGGTGGTGGCTGTAGCGGCAAAGGCCCGGGTCGCCGAGCCGGCACCCGTGTTCAGCGAGCCGCCAGGCTCAGAGCTGTCAAAGGGCTCGTTCATGTCTCGTTTATCGGCAGCGGTGCCAGAAACCGCCAGGCTGGCACCGAACTGTCAGCCCCGTGCCGGCTGCGTCCAGCTTGAGCGGTCGTTGCGCCAGGATCTGGCGGTGGCGGTCGCGGACGCCGGTCAGCGGCTGTCGGCGAGCATTTTCTGCAGGTCTGCCCGGGTGTGGCCGGTCTGGCGGGCGAGCTGTAGCAGTTCTGCGACTTTGGCTCGCAGCTCGCTTTGCTCGGGTGTGCCGATGACTCTGATGCCGCGACGCGGCGCCATCTCAAGCAGGCCCTCATCCCGGAGGGCGCGTAGCGCTTTGAACACGGTGTTGGTGTTTACGCCCATCACAGCGGCAAGGTGCCGGGCGGGTGGCAGCCGCTCTCCGGGCTTGGCTTCGCCGTCTGCGATCGCGC
>JBMFHK010000196.1:0-1924 GCA_049976865.1 Solirubrobacteraceae bacterium
AAGGGGAAACCCGGGTTCACAGCCCCTCGTGCACCTACCAGCTGCGGAACCCCTGCTTTTCGGGGGCGTGTTTTGTGATGGCGTTTGAGTCGCAGTCTCAGCAGGCGTTTTTGGAGGGGCATGTGCATGCGCTGGACTGGTTCACGGGCGTGTTTGAGACGATCAGATACGACAATCTGAAGTCGGCGGCGAAGAAGACGTTGAAGGGCCGCAACCGGGTTGAGAGCGAGCGGTTTGTTGCGTTGCGCTCGCACTACCTGTATGAGTCGTGGTTCACGCTGGTGGGTATCCAGGGCGCCCATGAGAAGGGTGGTGTGGAGAACGAGGTTGGGAGATTTCGGCGCAATCATCTGGTGCCGGTCCCGGAGGTCGCTGATCTGCAGGAGCTCAACGATCTGTTGTTGGTGTGCTGCATCCGGGATCTGGGCCGCACGATCACCGGGCAGTCAGGGACCGTTGGTGCGCGTCTGTCACAGGAGATCGACATGTTGCGCCCGTTGCCGGCTGCGCCGTTTGCGACCTGGGAGCAGTCAACGCACCGTGTGAACCAGAAGTCGATGATCGTGGTGCGTCGCAACCATTACTCGGTTCCGGTCAGGCTGGTCGGCACGAAGGTCAGCGCGCGGGTCGGGGCACGCGAGATCGAGGTGCTCTCAGGCGGTGAGCTTGTCGCCAGGCATCCGCGGTTGCGTGGCAGCCAGTTGCGGTCCGCCAGGCTGGATCACTACCTTGAGCTGCTGGCGCGAAAGCCCGGTGCGCTTGAGCACTCGCTCGCGTTGCGCCAGGAGCGTGAGCTGGGCCACTGGCCGGAGTGCTTTGACGAGCTCTGGCAGCAGTTGCGGGAGCGGATCGGTGCCTCCGAGGCGGCCCGGCAGATCGTTGAGGTGCTGCTGCTCTGCCGTGAGCATGATCCGGAGGTTGTCGAGCTGGCGGTCCGTGGCGCCCTGGCCGCCGGTGCTGTTGATGGGCGTGCGGTCGCGCTGCTTCTGGACCGTAAGACCCGGCCGCCTGCCGCAGGGATCGAGCTGCCTGAGCGGCTCGCTGCGCATGATCGCCCAGCCCCGTCGCTTGGTGAGTATGACCAGCTGCTCGGCCGTGAGGCGGTGGGGCAGTGAGCTGCGCGCACACACCACAAACAGCACCCGTGCTGAGCACCAAAGCCGCCGCGCCTGAGGACACCAAGACGCTCGCGGCCAGGCTGCTGGCGCTGTTTGAGCAAGACCAGCAGATCGTCGTGGCGCTCAACGATGCTCACCACCGGCTCGCCAGGGCCAACGACCGGCTGTGGACAGAATCTATGCTCGACCCGCTCGGGGTTCACCACGAGGTTCACAGCGCGTTCTGCGCCTACCAGCACGCATCAGAGCGCCGCCGCCAGCTTGCCCTCAATGTCGGCGAGCTCTCCCAGCAGCTCACCGACCAGTTGAGCGCTTGCGGCTATAGCCGCAAGCAAGCCCGCTGCGTGAACGTTGAAGAGCTCGCGGCCGGCACCTGGCAACCACCGACCACACAGGAGATGAAGCGATGAGCGCCCCCGCGAGAACCCAAGCGCTCGAAGCGCTCATCGACGCGCACGCCCGCGAGCTGCACCTCCCCGCGATCCGCTCACGCTTTAGGCCACTGGCAGCCGAAGCGACCCGCGAGCAGCAAACCCCGCTGGCGTACCTCGCCGCGCTGCTTGAAGCAGAAGTCCAGGAACGCTCCGAACGACGCGAGAAACGACGGCTGCTCGACGCCCGCTTCCCGATCATCAAACGCCTGGAGGACTTCCGCTTCGCCGATAACCCCAAGGTCCCGCAAGCAACGATCGCCACGCTCGCGGAGGGCTCCTGGATCGACGCACGCGAGTCGATCATCCTGATCGGCGAGTCCGATCCGGTTTCACACTGCCTCCTTCGCGTTTTTCATTGTGCAAACAGTCCAG
>JBMFHK010000197.1:0-1873 GCA_049976865.1 Solirubrobacteraceae bacterium
GCTCCCGCAACTGCTCGACGAACACCCGCTCAAGCTGCGCCTCCGACTGATACGCCACCTCCCGCGCCGGATCCGAAACGAACTCCGCGACAACCGTCGACTCATCACCAACCGCAATCGGCTCAAACCGAAACGCCGGACCAGAGCTCGAGGTCATGCTGCCTCTTTGAAAGTCAGGAGCCGGTCCCGGTAGTACTCGTACTGCTGCCGGCGAGCATTCAGCTCGGCCGGCAACCCCACAGAGAGGTCGTTGACCAACGCATCGAACCTATCCAGGACCGACACGATCTGCTGCTGTTCCTCTATGTCGGGGACGGGTAGGACTAGCGACTTGACGATGTCGGCGTTCAGGTTCTGGACCGTGCCGCTCGACGCCCTCCGCGCCATCGCTCGGTAGACGGAGCTTGATCGCAGCAGGTGGTAGAGAAAGTCTGAGTTGAAGCTCTCGCCGAAGTCCTTGATGGCCAGCCAGCCGTCGTGAATGCAGCCGTGAATCTGGACGATGTAGGGGCGCCCGAAGCTCATCGAGTTGGACAACACGAAGTCGCCGGGGGAAACGCACCGCGACTTGCCGGCACCTTCGGGACGGATCCTCTCTGCCGTCGACGTGATGAACTTGCTGCCGGCGGCCACGTCACCGATCTTTATCCAGCTGATCCCGTCGTCATCATCGGTGAGATAAGCCTGAATCGGCCGAGGCGACCCGCCGCGGACGATCGTTGCCAAATCCCCGAATTTAGATGTCCGGACACCGTCCTTGAAAGTCAGCAGCCTGTCGCGGTAGTGCTCGTACTGCACCCGACGCGCCTCCAGCTCCGTAAACCGGTCCAAAACCGCAACAATCTCACGCTGGATAATGAGCGGCGGGATAGGAAATTTGAACCGCCTGAAGCCTGCCATGTCGACAGAGGCAAAACTTGACGTCGTCGTGTTCGCCGAGCACCAGTCGTTGAGCACGAAGCAGTAGTAGAAGAGGAACTTGGTGTCGAGTTGGTTCTCGAATTCTGGCTTCAGCGTGAGGCACGTGAATCTCTGGTTGCAAAGAAACGGCGCTGTAATCAGCGCGTGCGCTCCGATAGTCGCCGAGGTGGCAACAATCAGGGAGTTGGCCGCGAAGAGACTGCCACCCTTCACGCCGGCCTCCGAGATGTGCTGCATCGAATCGGCAAGAATCTGTCCGTGCTCGCGAATGTCTTCCATGCGAAACCACGGCACTGTCCCATCTTCCCACAGCGATGCAGCGGCTTTCGGAGGCGTGTAGCCGTTACGGAGAGTGAATAGCCGCGAAACCTCTGCGAACGCCACCCCGTCCGGGCACATCGCCGCGATCAGCTCGTCGATTCGGGTCACTCGAAGAAGTCCTCGTCGATCTCGACGATCTGGACGGTTTCTCTGGTTTGTATGCCGACGCCGTATTGGATCATGAGCTTGGCGAGGCGTTGGCCGTCGATCAGGATCACGCGGGTTGATCGCCCTTCCGCGTAGTCGCGGGCTCCTTTGGTGAAGGAGGCGGTTGTGATGAACACGCCGCTGCCGGCGCGGCCGTCGAGCGCGCCGACGAACGCTTGGATGACGGGCCGGTCGATGGTGGCATCTAGCGCGTAGCGTTTGGCTTGGATGTAGACCCGGGTTAGCCCGAGGGTGTCTTGGTCGATGATCCCGTCGATCCCGCCGTCCCCGGTTTGTGCTGTGACGGTCGCGTTGCCGTCAGCACCGCCGTAACCCATCTTGACCAGCAGCTGAACCACAGCGCGTTCGAAGAAGCCTGGGTCCTGTTGGTGTAGGCGGCGTAGCAGCTCGTCTGCGACTTGGCGGTGGATCCGGTCAATGCCGACGGTGACCTGCTCGATCGGGTCAAGCTGCACAGCCACGG
>JBMFHK010000198.1:0-1842 GCA_049976865.1 Solirubrobacteraceae bacterium
AGCTACCGACCTCCAAGCCGCTACGGACCTGGCTGTCATCGCTTGTCGATGTGGAACAGGTGCACGTCGGCGCAGGCTCTAAGTGGGTTGACCCGGCCGCGACTCTCAGCACGCGCCTCACCGGGTCGCTGGAGGAGGCGCTCGACGCGCTTGAGACACAGGTCCCGGTCGCCCAGGACACGGACTGGCTGAACGCCTGGACACAGGCTGACCGGACCGTCGCCCACGCCATCACGGCCCCGCTCAGCGAGGTGGGACTCAGCGAGGTGGGACTCAGCGAGGCCGGACTCAGCGACGCGGGACTCAGTGAACCGGCGGTGATCACCGCGCTTGCGCAGTTTTTGCCGCCGACCGCAACGCTGTTTGTCGGAGCCTCAATGCCGATCCGCGACGTTGAAGAGTTTTTCCCGGTCCTGCAGGACCCGCCACGCGTGCTGGCAAACCGTGGCGCCAACGGGATCGACGGGACGGTGGCCACCGCCTTGGGGGTCAAGGCAGCCAGCGACGGGGAGGTTGTACTACTGCTGGGAGACGTCACCTTCACGCACAACCTGGGCGCGCTGCTGGCCCTGCGCCGGCACAAGCGCAAGCTGACGATCGTGCTGCTCAACAACCGCGGCGGGGGGATCTTCAACTTCCTGCCGGTCTCCTCTGCGGCTGAAGCGTTTGAACGTCACATCGCAACCCCGCCGGAACTTGACTTCTCGCGTGCCGCGGAGCTGTACGGCGCAGAGCACGTAGCAGTTGCCGACCTCGACGGCTTCACCACCGCCTTGTTGAACGCCCTGGCCGGTGACCACACGACACTGATCGAGGTGCCCGGCGACCGTGGCGCCAACCGGCGGCTTCACGCGGAGGTGGAGGCCGCCGCCCTGGCGAGCTTGCGGTCAAGCTCGTCCTGAGTCAGCCCCTGCACCTCTATCACCTTGGTGCGGGCGCGCTCGCCGCGGAGCACGTGCACGCGCGTGTGCGGCACCCCAAGCACCCCGGCCAGCAGCCGGCAGGCAGAGTCGTTGGCGCGCCCGTTTACCGGCGGCGCGTGGACACGCACCGTCACGTTTCCGTGCGTGTCAACCTCCACAGCTTCACGACTTGAACCGGCTCGCACCCGGATCGTGAACCGCGCGGCGCTCATGAGAACCCTGCCGGACTGGTAGCGGTGAGGATCGGCAGCAGTGCTTGCAGCTTTGTCTCGGTCTCCTCCAGTTCGGCAGACGGATCTGAGTCAGCGACGATCCCGCAGCCGGCATAGCAGTGCGCCACATCGCCGCGCAGCAACGCGCACCGCAAAGTGACACACATCTCGCCGTCCCCACCGGTGTCAATCCAGCCGAAGGTGCCCGCATACCAGCCACGGTCGATGCCCTCAAGAGCCGGGATCAGCTCCACACAGGCGTCCAACGGTTCACCACCCACCGCCGGTGTTGGGTGAAGCGCGCCGGCCAGGCGCAGGACGCTGAACGGCTCGCGCAGCTGAGCTCTGATCGGCGTGGCCAAATGCTGGATGTTGGCAACCCTGATCACGGCGGGTGCCTGAGCCACGGTCACCCACACGGCGAACGGCTCAAGCTGGCGGGCTATCCGTTCGGCGACGACCAGGTTCTCATGACGGTTCTTGCTGCTGTGCAGCAGGGTCTCTGACAGCTGGTCATCCACCGCCGGGTCGCTGCCGCGCCGGATCGAGCCTGCCAACGCCACCGTGGTGGCGCGCATCCCTTCTTTGCGGACCAGCAGCTCCGGGGTGGCGCCCACGAAACTAGCCCCCCCGCGCCCGACAGCGTAGACAAAGCAGCTGGGGAACCCGTCGCGCAGTGCGCAATACACAGCCGCGGGGTCATGCGG
>JBMFHK010000199.1:0-1840 GCA_049976865.1 Solirubrobacteraceae bacterium
CTCTGACCTAGATCAGTGGGTAGCGCGCTGAGGGTTTGAGCTCGGTCCGCGGATTCCGTTGGGTCGGAAAGCGGAAAGCCCAGCTTTGCTGGGCTTTCCGTCCGCGCTCACTGGCATGTTACGGGTGTGAAGAAAAACTATGACAGTGAGGCGGCGTCACCTTGCGGGTGAACGCTGGTAACGATCGCAGAGGCCCCGGACGACTCACGGTCCGGGGTGACGATCCGGCGTTGACGCCGTATGCCGGGCTCGCGATCGTTGGGGAGCTGGCGCGCGCCAGCAGGTTGGTTGAGCTGATCGACGCGGAGCTCGGGACGGTCGCGGGCGTTCGCGTGAAGACGCGTCGGCGGGAACTGTCCCCCGGCGCGCTGGTGGTGTCGTTGGCGGAGTGTCAGATCGCCGGGGCGGATTGCTTTGACGACATCGAGAACGTGCGTGCTGACAGGGCTGGCGCAGCGTTGCGTGCGGTCGGAGCGACGCCGTCCGCACCGACGGCGCGGCAGCAAGCGCGCCGCTACCAGCGGGCGCATGTCCGCGCGATCGAGCGTGCCGGCGCTCGCGTCGCCGGTCAGGTTGACCGCGCCGGCGGGCGGGATGCGGGCGAGCCGGTCGATCTTGATCTGGACGGCACCGAGACCGAGGTGTACGGCTCCCAGAAGCAGGGTGCGGCACGCAGCCACAGCGGTGCGCTGGCATACAACTCCTACGTCGTGACGTGGGCGCAGCGCGGCCGCGCGCTGACCAGCGAGCTGCAGGGCGGTAACCGCTCCCGGATCACCGCGGTCGAGTCCGCGGCGATGATCGCCCGCGCCACGGCGCTGTTGCCCTGCGGGCATGGGCAGGTGACCGTTCGCGGGGATAGCGGCTTCTACAGCAGCGAGCTGATGATGCTGCTGCGCGCCCAGCAGACCCGGTTCACGTTCTCCGCGCCACGGATCACGCGGATGTGGAGCGCGATGACGCAGATCCCCGAGGATGGGTGGGCTGACGCGGACGGGATGCGCGGCGCGCAGGTCGCTGAAACATCGTTCACACCGGCCGGCTGGGATCACGAGCCGTCGCGACTGATCGTCCGTCGCGTGAGCGTCACCGCCAGCGAGCTGCTCGCCGGGCATGCCCACGCACGCAGACGCTCAACGATCCCTGCCGAGCAGCTGCAAATGGTCCTCGACGGCACCCTGGACTCGACCTACGCGTACAGCTTCATCGCCACCGACATCCCCGCCAGCGAGAAGACCACGGTCGAGGTCGAGCACTACCACCGCCACCGCGCGCAGATCGAGGAACGCTTCAAAGACGCCAAGCTCGGCCAACCCTTACGGCACCTCCCCTCAGGCGATCTGAACGCGAACCGCCTATGGCTCACCTGCTGCCTGCTGGCGCTGAACATCACCGCGCTAGTCTGCGACATCAGCCCCGCCGCTGCCGCGTCCGGCAGCGCACCCAACAACACGCCGCTACGCCGGCACGGCAAAGCGCTCAGGCGCATCCTGTTCTGCGTCCCCGCGCGTGTCACCCGTAGCGCCCGGCAAACGATCGTGCGCCTCCCCACCGGGTTTCGTGACCTGCACGTGTTCCAGGCGACCTACACCGCCGCCCACGCGCTCGGCGCCCCATAGCAACTCGCGCCAACCCGCCGCCGATCACCAACACCGCCGCACCGCCCCGCTCGGCGACCCCGAACACACCTTCCGACACGTCAACACCGGCCGGCGAACGCCCCCAAACCGGCTGCCACGGCGCTCACGGCCGCCGACACCCATCACCAACACCCACCACCACCGGGAATCCGGCCGAGCGCTACCAAACCCGGCCCTACTCACTGAATTAGGTCTGAGCG
>JBMFHK010000200.1:0-1805 GCA_049976865.1 Solirubrobacteraceae bacterium
TGCACAACAAGCCGGGACGTCTCAAGGACGTCTTGGGACGTCTTGCAAGACGTCTACGGAGTCGGGTCGCCGGGAGCGTCTCAGCTCCCGGCTCCCTCGGATCCCGGCGTGACAGTCTCCCGTCACCGGGCTCTTCTGATCAGACGCTCAGCACCAGGCGACCCACTGCCAGTGGGCGAACAGGCGTGGCTGTTGGGCCGCGATCCTGATGCGCCACTGTTTGAACCGTTTGTAGGCCTTCAGTCGTTTGTATTTCCGTCCTGCCCAGCGCCTCAGGTAGAGGTTGATTTGCTCGAGGAGGGGACGCATTGCGGTCCGGCGGTACCGGCCGTAATAGTTCATCCACCCGGTGATGATGGGGTTCAGCCATCTCGCCAGGTCAGCGAGCGTCATGGTCGTGTGCCGGTGGATCCGCAGTCTGCGGATCACCGTGCGTTTGGCTTTCAGCGCCTCGGGGCTGATCGCTGGCAAGAAGCACGTGAAGATCACGCCGTTCTTGTTGCGCGCCTGCCGTGGCCGGAAGGCGTACCCGAGGAAGGTGAACGAGACGTGCTCGTGCTTGTCGCGACGGTTGCTGTCCTTGCAGTAGACGATCCTCGTCTTGTCGGGATGAAGCCTCAAGCCCACCTCGGTCATCCGCTCGGTGATCCCGGCCAGCACCGCCTCCGCTTCGCGTCTGCTTACGCAGTGCACGATCGCATCATCAGCAAAGCGCTCAAACGGGCAGCCCGGATACTCCCGGAGCATCCACGTGTCAAACGCGTAGTGCATGAACAGGTTCGCCAGGATCGGCGAGACCGCCGACCCCTGAGCGGTTCCTCTTTCGCGCTGCTCAAGGGTGCCGTCCGGGTGCTGCAACGGTGCAGCCAGCCACCGCTTCACATACAACAGCACCCATGGACTGTCTGTCACCGCCTGTACCGCTTTGAACGTGAGATCCCACGGCACCTCATCGAAGAACTTCTGGACATCCAAATCGATCACCCAGTCGTATCTCCAGCACCGCTGTCGGCATGTGGCGAGCGCGTCATGAGCCGACTTTCCCGGCCGGTAGCCATAGGAGTCCGGGTGGAACCTCGGTTCCACCAGCGGCTCCAGAAACATGGCCACGGTCGTTTGAGCGACCCTGTCTGCGATCGTTGGCACACCTAGCATCCGGATCCCGCCACCATGCGGCTTGGGGATCACGACAGCCCTGACCGGCGGCGGAAACCAGGTTCCCGAGCTCATCCGGTTCCAGACCCGATAGAGGTTGCTCTTCAGGTCGGTTTCGAACTGCTCAAGATCCTCGCCATCCACTCCCGGCGCACCCTTGTTTGCCTTGACCCGCCGCCACGCCTCCCACACCAACAGCTTCGGGATCGCAAACGACTTGCCGTGCGTCTTTGGCATGTTCACTATCGACTCCTCCCAGGACCAAAGCCCCAGTTGATCGAAACGACATTCCAGATCAGCCGGCCCCTTCGCTCCACCACCACCCCAGCGAGCAGCGGCTTCTCAGCTAATACGAGCCGGTCCGCCAGCCAGCGTCGCATCGGTACTCAGTGCCTCCGGTTGTTGCCTTGGCACGCTCCCTCTCGCGCCCCTTGGAGGCCTACGACCCCGGGACGCCATATCGACACCAGCTTTCCCACGTTCCGTGCAAGAGCCGCAGACCAGGCTCACGCCGTCTTCACGCCGGGCACCACCTGGCCAATACTCGGGCACCCGCCAGGCTCATCCCGAGAGCAAGTTGAGGACCCTCGGTTTCGATGCCATCTGTGTCTTTTCGACGCTTCAACAACGACACCCAGCCCGCAACCAGC
>JBMFHK010000201.1:0-1797 GCA_049976865.1 Solirubrobacteraceae bacterium
GGCGGACGTTTCCGCGCCCCGGCCAGCCCGGGGCGCGGCGCGTTAATGACTAGTTCGGGCCAGGCGTCGCATCGGGTCAACCGCATAAGCCAGCGGGTCAATGCGGTTGAGCACGGTCAGCCAGGTGGGCAGGCCCGACGCGGGGAACATCGCGCCCGAGATGAAGTACATCGGCATCACGATCATCTGCGTCACGCCCATGAACGACTGCATCTGCTTGATGCGCACGGCGACGGCGATGCCAAACGCGGTTATGGAGAAAGCCAGCAGCAGTTACAAGCCAAAGGCGCCCAGCATCAGCGCCGGCTTGTAGGGAACATCCACCAGGCCGGCGACAGCGAGCACAACGACGCCCTGCAGGGCCGCTACGGTCGCGCCGCCCAGCGTCTTGCCGATGACGATCGAACTGCGTCGTACAGGTGCCACCATCATCTCTCGCAGGAAGCCGAACTCCCGGTCCCAGACGATCGATGCGGCTGAGAACATCGCTGTGAACATCACCGTCATGCACAGGATCCCGGGATAGATGAATGTCTTCAGGTTCACGCCGTGCGTGCCGGCGCTTGCCAGCTGCTGCAAGCCGGTCCCGAGGATGAACAGAAACAGGAATGGCTGCACCAGCGAGGTTGCAATGCGCATGCGGTCGTTGAAAAAACGGATCAGCTCGCGCCGCCAAACGATCCGGATCGCCCGTAGCTCTGAACGCGTACTGCGTTTTGGCACCTGTACGCGGACCACCTGGTCCTCGCCGCCGACCGCTAAGCCTGTACTCAGGTGGGTCTGGCCGCCGGTGATTATGAGCTCCTGATTGTCGGTTGAACTCATCGCCGCCTCGACATCATCTGTGCCATCACTCGGTTGCGGTGCTTTGAAGGATCCTCTTCGGCGTCTCGGATTGTTGAGCCGGTAAACGACATGGACACGTCGTCCAGGGTGGGGCGCGAGACACTTACGCTGCGGATCGGCAGCTCAAACTCTGAAAACAAGCGCGGCACGAACAGCTCACCCTCGGGGACCCCGAAGGTGACTGCATCCTCTGCAACGCTGGCGCCGATGTTGAACTGCTTGCGCAGTGCTGCGATCGCCGCGTCGTTGTCATCGGTCTGGATGGTTACACGATCCTTGCCGACGCCAGCTTTGAGCGCTTCGGGGCTGTCCAGCGCGACGATCTCCCCTTGATCCATGATGGCGATCCGGTGGCACCACTCGGCCTCGTCCATGTAGTGCGTGGTCATGAAGATGGTGATCTCCTCGCGCTGCTGGAGTTCGCGGATGTAGGTCCAGATCGAGCGTCTGGTCTGCGGGTCCAGGCCGACTGTCGGCTCGTCCAAAAACAGCACACGCGGCGAATGCATCAGTCCGCGGGCGATCTCAAGCCGGCGCCGCATCCCGCCGGAGAACGTTTGCACAGCGCCGTCCTTGTGATCCCACAGCCCCACCATGCGAAGCACCTGCTTCATGCGGGGGGCGACAAGGTGGGATGGGACACCGTAGAGCTCGGCGTGCAGTCTCAGATTCTGGGCTGCCGTCAGGTACCCGTCAAGCGTCGGATCCGGGAAAACCAGGCCGATGTTGCGGCGTACGTCGTCACGGTCGCGCACAACATCGTGACCGGCTACGCGAGCTGACCCGCTGGTCGGTTTGGTGAGCGTGCAGAGCATGTTGATGGTCGTGCTCTTACCGGCCCCGTTGGGACCGAGGAAGCCGAACACTTCGGCGGGAGGCACCTCAAAGCTGACGCCCTTAGGACTCACGAATGAATTAGTGCGGTGTGGCAGGATTTTGGGGGGTGGTGGC
>JBMFHK010000202.1:0-1786 GCA_049976865.1 Solirubrobacteraceae bacterium
GTGGGGAAGGAAATATCCCGCCACGGGATATTTCCTTCCCCACGTTGCTAAAGGGGTGAGCCGGACGGGAGGATCGGGCCGGCCGGACGGGTGGATCAGGCCCGGCGGGCCGGACGGCTGGACGGGAGGACGGGAGGATCGGGCTGAACAGGTTGGACGGGCGAGCCGGACGGGAAGCCCGGCTCCGGACAGCCAGAGAGCAACGTTTAGCCGGCGTCACGCACTGGTTGTGACGTGCGTTCCCGGGGCGCCCGTGTGGCGCCTGCGACAGAGGTAGAGCACGCTCAATGGCTCTGCGTGCGAGGACGCTGCTTGGTCACAACGCGGCCACGCCGCGGCGACTCCACCGGCGCTGGGCGTCAGGGCTGGTGGCCGGTGAGCGCCAGCAGCACCTGGGCGCTGACCCAGACCGGTGACTCAGACACTCCGCGGGCATAGTCAACCGAGCCGTTTGAGGAAATCAGCGTTTTGAGGTATGCCAATGGTGAGGGTGCGCCACGCCGATGCAGCGCACCAACCCGGACCCCGACCGCGTCAAGGCCACACACCGCAAAGGCGGTTGACTGGGCGTTTGACGGCATTCCGGGCTCCTCACCAAAGCCGCCATCACGGTTCTGCGCATGGACAAGGTAGGCACGGGCGCGTGCGACAAGTTTTGGAGGTCCGCCAGCGCCCAGCGCGCTCAGCACCGCGCCAGTGTCGTCGACATCGCTTTGACCCGGCGCGGATAGATAGTTGAAGCCGCCATCTCTGTCCTGCTGGCGGACAAGCCAGGCACGCATTGACGCCGGCACCGGCGCTCCCACCGCACGCAACGCCAAAATGCCAAAGGCAGTCATGTTGACCTGCCCGCTTACCGCACCATCGCGGGCGACCAGCAGCCGGAGATCCTGCGACTGGGCACGAAACTCAGAAGCTGCACCGGCGGCACCGGCCGCCAGCAGTGTCCGTTCCAGGCCCGCCGCGTCCCTTCGGCCTGGCCTGTGGTGCTCAAGGTAGGTGATCGCGGAGCTTCCACCCGGTTTTGACAGATCTCTGACATCCACGCCGGAGGCACCCAGCGCCATCATCGCCCACGCGCTCACCATGTCGTTGGACGCCTGTCCACGAGCCATCCCAAAGCCTCCGTCCCGGTTCTGCGCACTGAGCAGGTATGCGGTGGGCGAACGGCGCACCTCAGCTGCCCGGCTGAGGTGCGCCTGTGCAAGGCCAACACCGAGCCCGGCTACCAGTACCACCAGCAATGTCTGTTCCGGTACGCGTGGCAGCCAGCGGATTTCGATCCGGGCACGGAATCGCCCTAGCGCAGCGATCAGTGCAGGCCCAAAAGCCATGGCAAACACGAAACAGCCGACCGCGTGTATGAGATCAAACCCCAGTCCCTGACCTACGTAGAGGCCCAGCGCAGCCAGGCTGTGGTCGCTGTACATGACCCAGTCGCCGAAATCCTGCAGCGCGGTGAACCAGAAACCCACCAGGAAGCAGACCACTGCCAGAGCTCCGCGGCTGATGTGGTTCCGCGTGACTCGCGCCAGAAGCGCGCCCATCACCCCAACGGCGCCCCACCCGGCCATCTGCCACGGTGTCCACGGGCCCTGGCCAAAAAAGAAGTTGGAAGCCAGTGCCGAGCTGGCGCCGACAATGTACCCTGGCGCACCGCCCAACGTGTACCCGGCCACCAGCACAATGTCGGTGGTCGGTTTGACGTTGGCAGAGCCGCAAACGCGATCCGGCCGAGCGCCCCCAGTGCCGACAGCGTCCCGACCAGCGCAACCAGCCGGGAGTC
>JBMFHK010000203.1:0-1725 GCA_049976865.1 Solirubrobacteraceae bacterium
GCTTCAAGCTCCGCGGTCGCTGTCACGTTGGTTTCGTGTGCGAGCGGGGTGCTGATCGACGGGACCTCCGGTTCGCTCTGGCTGACCCGTTCAGCAAGCCGCGCCAGCGGATCCACGGCTGGCGCTGATCCCTCTTGGTCGGCGTGGTAGATGTGTGTTTGCTGGCGTGCCCGGGTGAGCGCCACATACGTCCCTTCCCGGGTCGCCTGGTCGGTGATGATCACGTGCGTGGTCTCGGTGGTGTGCCCTTGGGCGGGGAACGGGTGCTGCACATATGAGAGCCGCAGACCGGCGTCAGCTAACTGCGCTTGGTTGAGCTTCACGCAGGCCCCGTTGGGGAGACGTAGCTCGATCTCACGCTGCTCAGCGTCCACGGCCGCGATGGTTGCGCCTGTGCCGTTGCGAAGCGGGCCGTGGTCGGGGTGGTTGATCGTATGCCGGACCTGGACCAGATCGCCTTCGTGCAGCTCATACGGCCGGCCCGGGATCTCAAGCCCGTGCTTGCCGAGCTGGTGGTGTTGTTTGCGGATCGCTTGGGCGCGTGCGTTCAGCTCATCCAGATGCTCGTTCGATGTTTGCGCGACCACCAAGGTGCGCTTGCCGGCGGCCCGGTCTTGGTGCGCGGCTTCCAACGCCTGGCCCTCCACACGCTGCTGGTTCTCTGCTTGGTGGATGCGGTCGCGGGCGGCGTAGGTGCGGATCGCCAGCTCGGTCTCGCCTTTGCGAAACAGGGTTTGGCTGTGGCGGTCACCGGGGTCTTGGGCGCGCTGGTTGACCGTCAACGCCACCAGTGCCCCGGTTTGCCGGGTCATGGTCTCGATCCGGTCCCATAGTCCGCCGGCACCGACCGGCTGGTTCTGTTGCGGGTCCCCAACAGCAATCAACCTCGCACCGCTGGTTTCGACGGCGTGTAGCAGCCTGAGCTGCTCCCGGGTGGACGCGAGTGCGGCCTCGTCATGGATCACTGTTATGTCGGGCCCGAGCTCGATGCAGCCGTGGTTGATCGCGGCGTGCAACCCGGCGGTCGAGAACGCCGTGCACGCAACACCTTGTGCCTGTAGCTCGTTGGCGAGCCGTTCTGCTGCGACGGCGGCGGTGCTTGTCACGATGATCTGTCGGCCGGCTTCTTGGTGGGCGCGTGCGATGCCGGTCAGGGTGGTGCTCTTCCCAGTACCGGCATGCCCCACGATCACAACCAGCGGATGCTCACCACAGGCGAGCTGGATGGCTTGTCGCTGCTCGTCAGAGAGGCGTCCACCGTGGGTGGCGAGCTCTTGGTCAAGACGCACCGTCTCCCGTGCCGTGGTCTCGTGCGGGATGGGCTCAAGCCTGGTGGCGGCGAGTTTTTGGGTGATCGCTATGACTGCTCGCTCATACCCCCGGTGGTCTTTGGTGGTGCCGCTCCCGTCCGCCAACAACAGAATCTCACCGCTCGCGCGCAGCGCCCGGAGCTGGTCCAGGGCCACGAGGATCGGCGTGCCAGCGGACTGCTCCAAGGCGGCTGCTCGGGCTTCACGCGCGGCGAACGTGGAATCAAACTCGGTGAGCGCCACCAGTACCCGCTCTGGGCTTGCAGCCTCAAGCAGGGTCTTGGGTGTGAGGCGTAAAAGCTCGAGGCGTTCGCGGCTGATCCGGTGCCGGATCGCTTCCTGTTGCCAGTGCTCGTCGAGATCTTTGATGCTCAAGGGGGATTTGGTGTTGCGTGCCATAAGCGCCGCCCACCGC
>JBMFHK010000204.1:0-1723 GCA_049976865.1 Solirubrobacteraceae bacterium
GGAGTCTGCGACTCGCGGTGCAGCGCCCCCGCAAGGACGGCGAGGATCAGGGCGCCGACTATGTCGACGTCACAGTCTTCGGCCGCCAGGCCGAGACCTGCAAGCAGTACCTCGCCAAGGGACGCAAGATCGGCGTTCAGGGCCGGCTGCACCACTCCGAATGGGACGGCGAGAACGGTCGCCGGCAGAAGCTCGAGGTGATCGCCGACAACGTCGAGTTCCTCGACGCCCGCAAGGCTGACGAGCCGCTGGAGGCGGCAGAGGCCGAGACGGTCGTTCCCGCGGCCGCATAGCCCGCGCAACGTCTGGTGGGACGTCCGCGGCAACGGACGTCCCACCAGCAGTCACCCCGAACCGAGGTAACCATGAACAACGCCACTTCTATCACCACCAGCACTCTCGCGCCAGTGCCCGACGCCCGCGAAGCAGAGCTCCAGCCGCTACCGATCCCGCTGCGCAGCCACCCGGACCCGGCCCAGCTTGACGCGCTCTGGGCGATGACCAAGCAGCAGCGGATCGACGCGATGTGGGCCGGGCGGCTGACCATGTTCCAGCTCACCCAATGGAGCGGGAAGCGACCCAGTGAGGTGCCGCGGCTCGGCCACGAGTTCGCCTACCACGTCATACGCACACCCGAATGGGCTGATGACGCTGAGGCGCCGCGGGACAACGTCGTGCACCTACCCGACAGCAGGAGGCCGGACCGTGCCGCCGCATGAACCACTCCCAGCTGAAATCACGCTGGAGCACCTCCGCAGCCGCGACCAACAGTTCCACTGCTGGCTCGACGAGCTGCGAGACGCCGAGCCGACCTTCGCACGCGCATCAGCGCTACAGCCGGCCGACTGGGGGGAGTGGCAGGCCGCCGTCTACCTGCTCACCGGCTGCTGGCAGGCGTGGACGGCTCTCGGCCCAGAGGTTCTCGCGACCGGCTCGATCGCGCCCGTGATCGACGAGCTCGAGCGTCACCGCCGCGGATGGTCATCAGGAGAACACGCCGTACTTGCCTGGACCGCGCACTTCTGGGACACCGGTCTCTCCGAAGTTGGCTTCCCCTGCTCCCTAGATGAGCAGCACTTCTACCGCTGGATCACGGCCTGCCACCTCTACAAACACACCACACCGTTCGGGTACAGCGACGGAGGTGGGAGATGACCCACACGCTCCCCGGCGCTGACATTCGCGGCTACTACGAGGCGCTCGGCATCGAACTTCCCGAGTGGGCACAACATGAAGCAACGGTCAGGTGCTTCGCCGAACCGGGCGCTCACCGTCGCGGCGATCATCACCCCTCATGCAGCGTCAACCTCGAGCACGGCGCGTGGCGCTGCCACGGTTGCGGCGCGCGCGGTGGCGCGTTTGACGCGGCCACCGCAGTCGGCCACACGGAACGCGGCGCGATCGACCTGATGATCCGGTACGGCATCACGAGCAGACGGTCCGGACCGGGAGGCGAGGACCGGCCGTCGTCACGGCAGTCCCTCACAGTCGCCGGGAGCGGCATCACGCGGCGTACGGCAATGCCGCAGCTCACCGTCACCGCAGCGGACATTTCCCACTGGGAGACGGCGCTCACAGCTCAGACCATGCTGATCGGGCGTCTTACGCGCGAGCGCGGCTGGCTCTACAGCACCATGCTCGAGCTCAACCTCGGATACGACTGCGGGCGGATCACAATCCCCGTCCGCGACGACCGTGACCGCTTGGTTGGGTTGCTGCGCTA
>JBMFHK010000205.1:0-1709 GCA_049976865.1 Solirubrobacteraceae bacterium
TCGTCGGGCTCATGCCGACGACGATGCCAAACGCGGCGGCACACGCCTCGTCGCCGAAGCAATCGTGAGGCGTGAGAACCTCGTGCAGCGATAGCAATAGCGCGTCGGCCGGTGCGGGCGCTAGAAACATGCCGTGCCCCGTCCGTTGTCGAAGTCAGCGCTTGAGCGTCTTGGTCGACGCCTCGTTGTCGACGAGCCTGACCGTGTCGACATCGAGCAGCTTCATCTACTGCTCGCAGCGTATGGGCCGGTTCTCGCGGCGGCCGTCGAGTCAGTGTCTGCGGGCGTCGGGCAAGTTCCGAGCTCGCGGGTGAAGAACACGGGAACGATCATCGAGAAGCTACACCGCAACGGCGGACATACGCTTGGCTCGATTCACGATCTCGCCGGCATGCGTCTCGTGGTGCATGGCGGCCGCGGCGAGCAGGATCGTGTCGCTGATCAGGTTGGCCGGCTGTTTGCGGACGAAATCCGGCGCCCGCGGCTGATTGATCGCCGGCAGCATCCGATCCAGGGCTACCGAGCACTGCACGTGATCGTGTATCCCGACGGGTACCCGATCGAGGTTCAGATTCGGACCGAGTGGCAGCACCTCTGGGCGGAGTGGTTTGAACGGCTCGCCGATCAGTACGGGCGCGGAATCCGCTACGGCGACCCGCCGATTGGTGGCGGCGAGTCAGCGCAACAGATGGTGAAGTCATTGATCATGCTCGCAGACCAGATTGCTGAGGCAGAGGAGTCAGGAAGTGCGCCCCCGCTCAATGCTGTGGCCCTTGCGCTTGCGGGCGCGGTCATCAAATGGCTTGGTTCGCGCCCACAGGGACAATGAGCCCTACCATTTGGGCATGGTCCACTTTCTCCTGATCTACGATCGCCGCGCCGGCAGCCTGCTGCGGAAGGAGTTCGCGACCGACGCAGACGCTCTCGCAGCTCGGTTCGCCGCCGAGGCCGAATATGGGGTGCAGCAGAACGTCGAGATCCTCGCGATCTCAGCGGCGTCCGAGGCCGAGCTCAGGAAGTCCCACGGCCGCTACTTCCTGAGCAGCCAAGCGCTCGGCGAACGCCTAGTCGGGGCCGAGCAATCGGCAGCCTGACCGCCGATCAGCTCTAACGCGAACCTCTCTGTCGCCAATCCGATAGCCAGTGGTCGATGGCCCAAATGCTGAAAGCGATTGTGATCGACGGTGCCTCCTATCCGCGCAGAGGTGCCACTCTGTGAACGGCGAGACGCACGTCGTATCCGAAGAGTAGGTGCTGCCCACGAGATCCAGATCGTGCCGGTGGGATCGTGCAGGCCGGACGCTTCCGCGGAAGCGCTTGGTCGCCAAAGCGCTAGTCACATGGTCGCGGTCGACCGCGCGAAAGGAATCGTCTGAGCGTGGACCCTGGCGATGCCGAGAGCAGCCTCAGTCTTGGTGTTCAGTCTCGGCCGCTAGGTCTCCGACTATAAGGTCGCGGGCGAAGCGTTCAAGTTCGGCTGCCATCCCGCTAATCGTTGTGAAAGTTGGGCGGGGGACGCCTCCGTGCACCAAGTGACTTCGGACCGTGTAGCAGCTGGTGAAGAACCGCTCCGGCGTCTTTCCGTCATAGGTCTGAGCGCCGAGCGTCTGGGCAAGTCGGCGTCCGGCCTGTGAGATTGACTGATCGAGGAGCCACTGGCCCGGACTAGTCATTAACGCGCCGCGCCCCGGGCTGGCCGGGGCGCGGAA
>JBMFHK010000206.1:0-1681 GCA_049976865.1 Solirubrobacteraceae bacterium
TCATGCTTCGCGTGGGATGACGCCGTTGGTGTAGCGTAGGTCGTGGTTGCGGTGGCGTTCGTGCGCGAGGTGGTAGTGCCAGTATTCGCCGAGGTCGCCGTTGCTGATGATCGCGCGGAGTTTGAGGATCGCTTCGGCGTCGGCCAGGCCCCAGCGGGCGCCGGTGATGTCCATTCGGTCCTTGACCAAATGGCGGCAGGCGCCTTCGATCACGCCGGTCGCGATCGGCCACCCGTTTGCCAGTGCGGTGGGGTAGTCGAGGTGGGGTTTCTTGTTGAGCAGGTAGTCAGCGGCGCGGTCGGCTTTGACGCGCTTTTCGTTGGGGAGGGCGAGCTTGGTGGCTTTGCGGCGGATCGCGGCGGCGACGATCCCGGCCTTGCCCTCAAGGACAGCGAGCGCTTTCTCCTGCACCCATTGCTCGGCGGCCGGGTCGCCCTCGTCAAAGAAGCACCAGGCCGCGTCCCACAGATATTCCAGGACGTGCACCACGTCGATGATGATCGCGACCGTGACCTTGCGGGACTTGGCCTCTGTCTTGATCCGGTCAATCTGATGGTTGTTCCCGTCCACCAGCGCCACCCACTGACGTTGGTGGTCGCCGTCGCGGCGCTCGGCTTCGTCGAACATGTCCGCGATCACGCTCGCGGCGTCTTGCACGACCGAGGCGGTCAGCCACTTGTGCTTGGCCTTCGGTGCCGGCAGCGCCTTGTCCTTGCTGGCAGCGAGCACGTCAGCCGGGGCGCGCGGCGCCGGCCGGGTCTCGTACACGGTGCCGACCTCCGCGATCCGCTTGCGATTCGCCTTTTCGCCTTTGGACAGGCGGGTCTTCAGCTTCGGTGAGGCCCGCGCCGCTGCTTTGGCGGTCTGCTGCCGGAGTGCGTCTGAGCGCATCACGATCCCCTTCCCGTCAGCGGAAAGCACCAGCACCTCACCGGGGTCGTGTTGCTGCTCGTCGGTCGCGGCGACCCACTCGGCGTAGAACGCCTCGAAGTCGACCGCGGCCCTGACCGCAAGCTGCTCAACCTGGAGCTTGCCGAGCTCCAGCCCGGTCCGTTCACGAACCTGCCCGGTGGCATGCTCAAAGGAGCCCGCAGCGGACTCGGCCGCAGCGATCCGCCGCACGCCGTGCGAGGCGCGCTCGAGCGGGAGGTTCAGCACCCCATCTGCGACATGCCGGTTCTCCTCGCCACGCTGGCGGTACGCCAACCGGCTGACCGTCACCTCTCCGAACACGCTGGCAAGCTGACGCTGATGATCACGCTCAACCGTCCCGCGCAGGATGCCGTGCTCGTCTGAGACCGCGGCCAGGCGCTGCTCACGCGCGGCACGGAGATCGAGATGATCCTGCAACAGCAACCGCAAAAGCTCCCGACCGTCGCTCTCCAACCGACCCTCCAGCTCAGCATGCTCCAAGCCGTCGGCGTCCGCGGCAGCCAGCCAACCCACAATCTCCTCAAGCTGCTCGCGCGAGCGACTAAACGCACCCCCAGCGGCCGGGCGACCGGTTGCGCTCACACCGTGCCCAGCCTGAGCGTGCAGGACTTCATCAGCCGGCGCGTAAAGTTCACGGCAGCGGGTGCCGGAGTTGGTGATCACGAGGCCACCTCCAACTGGTCGGCGTTAGTTCTAACGAGCGAGCCTCATACCGCCGAGCAGTGGTCGGAGCGGCGTGGTGGTCTTG
>JBMFHK010000207.1:0-1627 GCA_049976865.1 Solirubrobacteraceae bacterium
TCATGGTGCAACATGGTCGAGCGGTTCTTCGGGAAGCTGACCGACAAAGCGATCCGTCGCGGCGTCTTTCACTCAGTCCCAGATCTGGTCGCCGCGATCGACGCCTATCTGGCCGCCAACAACCAAAACCCGACACCGTTCATATGGACCCAGACCGATGAGCAGATCCTCGAGAAAGTCCGGCGTGGCCGCGTCGCACTCAACACAACCAGCCAATCACCAACTAAATCTGAGACACTACACTAGCTGGGGAGGTGAGGTCGTGCCTGTCGTGATGGGTTTGGACCAGCACCGGGCGCAGATCGCGGCTGAGTGGATCGACACCATGACGGGCGAGGTTTCGCGCACCCGGATCGCGCCGTCACGGGAGATGCTCAGCCGCTGTCCTTGTCGCGGAGGAACGTGTCCGGCGGCCGGATAGTCCGGAGGGAGAGCGCTTGTGCGCGGAGGCGTGCGCCGGTATCTCCGGTTACTATCGTCGCTTCCCCACCAGACAAGTCCCGCAACTCGGCGGCCGTGTTGAGAATCTCCTCGTCGGCGTCCGTTGGCCGATGTCGCTGCCCAGGCTCGGTAAGCACTTCGATCGTCACGTGGCTCTGAAGTGGTCCCGGCAAACCGGCTTCACCGACGCTTCTCTCGATCCGAGGCAGAATCTCGCGTGCACGTTTTGCGATCCTGGCGCTGCCGGTGTACTTCTTCTCATCCAATTCCTCGATAACGCGGAGCGGGATAACGAGCCGAACGTGAAGCTTGCCTACGATCTCCGGCCATTTGATTTGTTCGGGCGGCAGATAGTGCAGGAGCACGTTCGTATCGATGATGGTGAGATGCCCCGGAGCGGCAGTTGCGCGGGCGACGCGGTGCTCGAAGTCCGACTTGATCGCCGTGAGCCAGGCCTTTTGGGTTTGAACTTCGGAATCGACGACATAGAACGGACGGGCAAGCTCGGGGAGGCGGTGGATCTGCCAGTAACGATGCGTCAGCAGGTGGTCGACGATGTCCGGGTCGTGGGTGAGTCCCGATAGCTGGTTTTCGGCCTTCACGACCCAGTCCACGTACTCGTCCCTGAAGCCTTCAGGATCATTCACGCGCGCTGTGACGTTGCCGATGGTCATGATGAGTTCGTTCAGCACTCGCAGCGCGGTATCGGGAGTGATGCCCGTCTTCAGGTGTAGTCGCGTAGGACTCATGCTCACAACCCTAGGGAACAGTGGGGACGGTCCGTAGATGTCGACACTCGTGAGCGTCGCGCCCGATCGCATCGGGTGATCCTCCCAAAGGCGTGGTGACAAAGCGTTGCAGATCCGAGCCGTCGGTCAGAATCTCCAACAGCGTGACAATCGAGTCGGCTAGCTACCCGGAGGATCTCGGCCAGTGGGATGGGAAAGACCCCGCCGCGCCGTTCTATTTCGAGGTGTTCGGGGAGACAAGTCCGCTCCTCAACACCGCCTACGCCGAGGTCGTGCCAACGGATGCAGCTGACGGTGCTGGCCAGACGGTGCAGTCGGCGCCGGTATACGAGTACTGGTGGACTATTGGGCATCCTGGCCATCGACCCGAGCACGCTGGTCTCCTAGGAGGCTGGTGTTTTTCGGGCGGTTCCGTCCGACCCTCAAGTCATACTTGA
>JBMFHK010000208.1:0-1612 GCA_049976865.1 Solirubrobacteraceae bacterium
GCCGGGCGTCGGGTGGGTGTCGTTGATCATGTCCCGCTCGCTGCAATCCGATTTGGTAACTATCCAGGTCGAGGTGGGCGCGGTTTGATCGCTCAGGGTGAGGCGCTGGCGGGGACCCAGGGTGTTCCCGCGGTGAGCAGGTCGAGGGCGTGGAGCGGACCGATCCCGTTCTTGCGAGCGGTGGAGAGGTAGCTGCGGATCGTGAGGAACCGCTCGGCGCCGTGGGTGGTGCGCCAGCACCCGGAGATCTTTTGCTGGAGCTTGACCATGCGGATGTCCTGTTCGGCCTGGTTGTTGCCAAACGGGACCTGGAAGTCGTGGGCGAAGCGCAGCACGTCGTCCTGATGGCGCTCCAGGCGGATCAGCAGGTTGTGCGCCTTGGTCTTCTTACCGGTCCTCGTGGGATGTTCTTCATGGCCCATGCCGAGCACGGTCTCATAGCTGGCGGCGAGCTCGCGGAGTTGCTCGGTGCTCAGGCTCGCGTCGCCCTCCGCGAGGGCGGCGGCGACGAGCGTCTTGGTGTCCAGCAGCAGGCAGCTCATCGCCAGCGGCCACGAGTGCCCGGCCTCGATCGCGGCCTGCAGCTCACGTAAATGGTGGATGTTGCACAGGCCGTGCTCGCATTCGGTGTAGTTGCGGTACGGCGCCCACCCGTCATGGACCGCGACCCCGCGGAAGGCTGGGAGCACGCCGGCGTCGTCGATCGCCTCGCTACCGCGGCGGGCGTGCGTGGTGTAGCGGGTCAGCTTCTCGGTCGAGGCGCTGTGCACCCATCCGAGCCGGCCGGCGATCCTCGCGCCTGTCTCATCGAAATGGCAGACCGGCGCGTCGGCCAGCAACCCACGCAGCCGCTCATCAAAATCGGTGAGCCCCTCAGCAGCCGCCGTCACCCAGCCGATCAGCGTCCCCGTCGAGAGCTCCGCGCCGACCAGATCCCTGAGCGCTTGGCAGGCCCGGTCATACGGCAGATGCTGAAAGACGTGCAGGTACACACCCAACGCACGAACCCCCGGCCCGTACTGCGTCGGCGCTCCCACACCCACCGGGAACGCTCCGCAGCTGACATGCCCACACCCACAGCGCCGCTGGGTCGTGACGTGCTCGAGCACTGAAAGCGCCCGCTGCTTGGGCACGTCGAACACCTGCCGCGACTCACCGCCCGGAACGCTCTCAGCATCAGCGAGATCAGCACCGCACTCCTCGCAGCGCTCCGGCGGACACTCAACTATCGCGTCCGGGACCGCGACCCGGTCAAGCCGCGCACCTTCGTGCCCCTCCTGCCCGCCCCGCTTCTTACCCGAGCGCTTACGCAAGCTCCGCTTCTTCGGATCGACCGGCGCCTTCTTATACCCGTCCGTCGATGATGGCCGCGAACTGTTGCCCGAGTTCTGCGCGAGCCGAGCCTTCAGCTCATTGTTCTCAGCAATCAGCTCAACAACGAGCCCAACAAGCTCCGCATGAGTCAGCCCGGCAACGTCTTCTGCATCCAGCACATCCGCAACATTCCCTGCAAATCATCCGAATCCTGCACACCACCCAACGGACCTGGATAGTTACCCGATTTGTTGGCAGCGACCGGGGGAGAGCCTTATGCCATCGTGGCGTAAGACCC
>JBMFHK010000209.1:0-1603 GCA_049976865.1 Solirubrobacteraceae bacterium
TCAGGCGCAAACGGCGATCAACCCGGGTCACTGCATTGAGATGGAGGACCCATTATGAAAGTTTCACCCCGAGCCTGTGCGGTTCCCTGCCGACGTGCGATAGTTCTGGTGTGAGCGCCCTGCAGCGTGTCTGCGCTGGCCGGAGCTGAAAGGTTCTGTGAGTTCGTGCGTATAAACGGGTACGCGAAGTAAAATCGATGCTTATGCTTGAGTGGGTGGTCTCCGCGTCGCAGTGGCTGCGCGGTCAGGGTTCGTCTTGTGCGCCCGGCAGACCGGGGCGTTGGTAATACGACGGAAACGGAACCAGATGTCAGTATCGGAACTGCAGGAACTCGAAGAGGTCAAGGCGCTTGTCAACCGTGGCCAACAGCTCGGTGTGCTCACGTTTTCTGAGGTCAGTGTTGCCGTGGCCGAGCTCGACTTTGATGATGCCGACATAGAGGAGCTGCACGGCTTTCTTGAGCGTGCCGAGATCGAGCTGGTTGAGGAGGTTGATCCGGCGCTGGCCGAGGCGGAGGTGGAACGCGCGCCGGATAAGCGTGGCGGGCGGCGCAAAGGGAAGGCCACGCTGGATCTGAAGCCGGATATCACCACCGACTCCTTACAGCTGTTCCTCAAGGACATCGGCAAGGTGCGGCTGTTGACGGCCCAGGAGGAGGTCGACCTTGCCAAACGGATCGAGCGTGGTGACCTCGATGCGAAGCAGAAGATGGTCGAATCCAATCTGCGCCTGGTTGTGTCGATCGCCAAGAACTACCGCAACCAAGGACTTCCGTTCCTGGATTTGATCCAGGAGGGGACGCTCGGCCTGGTGCGGGCTGCTGAAAAGTTTGATTACCGCAAAGGTTTCAAGTTCTCAACCTACGCGACCTGGTGGATCCGGCAGGCGATAGCGCGGGCCTTGGCTGACAAGGCGCGCACAATCCGGATCCCGGTTCATGTTGTTGAGAAGCTCAACAAGATCGGAAGGGCGGAACGCAAGCTTGTGACCGAGCTGGGACGCGAGCCCACGGCTGAGGAGATCGCCGAAGTCACGGGGATCGAGCCCGAGGAGGTTGAGTCGATCAAGCGCTCGGCACAGGCACCGGTTTCGCTTGAGAAGCCGGTCGGTGATGAGGAGGAGTCGGAGTTTGGCCAGTTCATTGCCGATGAGCGGGCGGAGTCGCCATATGAGCGCGCGGCTGAGATCCTGACCAAAGAAGCGCTCCGCGAGGCTCTTGAGAACCTCAGCTACCGTGAGCGTCGCGTCCTGGAACTTCGTTACGGTCTGGGCGGTGAGCATCCACGCACGCTGGACGAGGTGGGCCGCACGTTTAACGTCACCCGTGAGCGGATCCGCCAGATTGAGAACCAGTCACTGAAGAAGCTCCAATCCCTGGCTGAAGCGCAGAAGCTTCGTGACGTCGCCTGACGCGAGCTGAAGGGCCTGGCAACGTGGTGACGTCGTCACAGCGTTCGCGGCCGCCAGATCGCCGTCTCAACTGGTTGCCTGAGGCATGGAAGATCACAGCGTCCGTTTTTGGTGCGCATCTATCTGATGGTCCAGCCGACCTCGATCTTGCAGTAAGCGGCTGGGTGGGTCGTTACTGGCGCGCGGGAGCGT
>JBMFHK010000210.1:0-1589 GCA_049976865.1 Solirubrobacteraceae bacterium
AGCGCAGTCCAGCAAGCATGGGCAGCCGCCGGCCTATGAACTGCGAAACCCGAGAGGAAAATAGGTTCAGGGTGTGATCGCTGCCTGTGCCGTTGATGTCGTCGTTTGGAGCGTGACGGCGTGCCCGAGCTTCTCGAGTTGCGCGACGAGCCGACGGGTGCTGCGCTGCGCTTGTTGGCGTTCGGCGTCGGGGTTGGGGGTTGGGGGCCGGTAGAGCTCGCCGGTTGAGAGCATGTGGTAGATCGCGATCAGGATCGCGTGTTTGACCGCGCCGATCGCGACCTTGTGCCCGGAGCGGGCTTTGATCCGCCGGTACTTGCGGGCGAAGTGTCCGTCGGTGACACGGATCGCGCCCATCGCTGCGTCGTGCAGGATGCTGTCAAGCCATTTCGGTCCTTTGCGTGTCTTGCCTGAGCGGCGTTTGCCGGCGGATTGGTGGTTGCCGGGGCATTGCGCCGCCCAGCTGGCGAAGTGCTTGTCGGTCGGGAACGGGCTCATGTCGGTCCCGAACTCGCCAAGCAGCATCTGGGCGGTTCGCGTCTGGATACCGTCGATCGAGCACAACAGCCGGACGGCCGGCTCAAAAGGGGGCGTGGTGTCCCCATGCTCTGCGGCCAGGTGCGTCTCGATCGCGGTGCCGAGCGCGGTGATCTCGCCATCAAGGAAATCGATGTGACGCAGGATCCCGCCGATCAGCAGCGTGTTCTGGGAGCCGAAGCGAACCCCCTCGAACGCCTCGATCAGCGCCGGGGTCTTGGTCTTCAAGCGACCCTTCGAAAGCGCGGCCAGCGCCTTCGGGTCACGCTCACCGTCGATCAGCGCGTCGAGCATCAACCGGCCCGAGACACCAAGAATGTCTGTGGCGACACAGTCGAGCTTGATCCCGGTGTCCTCCAGCGCCTTGTGCAACCGATTTGTCTCCTGGGAGCGCTCACGCACCAGCGTCCGGCGTCGGCGGGTCAGCTCACGCAACTCCCGCACCGGCTTGGCTACCACCAAGCTTGCGCGCAACAGACCGAACTCCAACAGCTGGCACAACCACTGCGCATCACCAACATCCGTTTTGCGGCCAGGCACGTTTTTGACGTGCGCGGCGTTGCAGAGCAGCAGCTCAAAGTCGCCCTCAAGCACCGCCCACACAGGCCGCCAGTAAACACCGGTGGCTTCCATCGCGACATCCGTGACCCCGTAGCCCTTCAGCCAGTCAGCCAGCGCCAGCAGACCCCGCACCGTCGTCTTGAACTCCTGCACCTCCTGACGCCGCGAGCGCCCATCCTCACCCGGCACCCGCACACACGCCGTGACCTGCTCCTTATGCACATCAAGCCCACCAGCCCGCTCCACAACTCGATCCACCACTCACCCCCAAAATTCGACGTATCACGCCGCCCACGGGGGCCCAGCAACAACAGACGAGTCTGGTAAACGTGCTCAAGGCACAGTCCGGCATTCCGGCAAGAGCCCCGCACCAAACTTTGTCCGGGCCTCAACGGGCACCAAGCGAAGAAGCGGCGTCAACCGGACGGCAGCAACATCATCCAACATTTTCACGATGCCCGCATGGCCGGCCACGGCCCCGGAAACTTTGT
>JBMFHK010000211.1:0-1578 GCA_049976865.1 Solirubrobacteraceae bacterium
GGAGCTGGGCTCGCTACTGGAGCGTCCACTGCGCCTGCGGACCGCCTGTGACCTGCAGCTTGAGTCGCTTGTCATCCGCCGGCCGGATCGATTCACGATGCCGGCGTCAGCCGACCTGGAATCGCAGATCACAGCCGTCCTGTCAGACGTCTCTTTCGAGCATCCCGGTGAGCGGACTGCCGTCTGGCAGCCGAAGGTGTGAGCACGTGGTTGGGTTGGCGGTCACCTTCGACCTGGGGCGCGTGCACGGCACGCCGTGGGGGACGCACGTCAACGAAGCGGTCGTCGAGTGGCCCATCAGCCCGTGGCGCATCATGCGCGCGCTGCTCGCCGCTAGCTATGCGAACGCCGGTCTGATTCCGGAGCGCCCGGTACTGCGCGACGCGCTCAAAGTGCTTGCGAGCGCGCCGCCGCCCGTGTTCGTGGTGCCAGCGACCTCGGCCGCACACACCCGTCACTACTACCCGTTACCCGCCTGGAGCCCTGTCGCCGCCGATAAGACCAGCCTTGTCATCGACGCATTCCTCGCGATCGACCCAGCCGCCGAGCTACAGGTCCACTGGGAGGCTGAGCTCTCAAGCGCGGAGCGCGTAGCCCTCGAACGGGCGGCGGCGGCGGTTGGTTATCTGGGCCGCTCGGAGTCTGTTTGCACCATACGTGTCATCGACCGGATCGTGGGGCAGGTGAACTGTGTCCCAGCCGCCTATCAGCCCGAATGGGAAGCACAAGCCCGTGATGTGGGCCTCTGGTCGGTGTCTGCGGATGCGCTGGAGGCGCTTGAGGTGTCCGTCACCGATCTTCGCAAAGCGCGGCGCCTGACACCCGACGGGGTGTGCCGCGTTCCGTATCTCATCCTCGATCCCACGCGCGCGCCCGCTAGCGCCGTCAACGCTGTGCACGCACCAACACTCGCGCATCTGCGGATGCTCGGCGGCGCACGCCCTTCCCTGACCGATACGGTCGAGGTCGCCCGGGTACTGCGCGCCGCTCTGCAGCGCCAGTTCGATCGTGTTGTCGGTGGAGGGGCGTCAATGGTTCTCAGTGGTCACGATGCCGCTGGAGCGGTGCGACGCGACCAGCACCAGCACGCGCACTACCTGGTCGGCTCCGACCGAGACGCCCTGCGAGCGGATCATCTCTGGGTCTGGGCCCCCGGCGGACTTGGAGCGGACGAGTTGGCAGCCATCGCGTCACTACGGGAGCTTCGCTTCCGTGACGCGCCTGAACCGTGTCGGGTCGGGCTGGTTGCGCTTGGCGAAGCTCAGGCCATGGGGATTCGTGAGCTGACTGGCCCGTCTGCGGTCTGGCGCTCGGTTACGCCGTTCGTGCTCCCACGCCACCAGAAGCGGCGTGGCGGGCGTCTGATAGACGGTCCGCACGAGCAGATCGTCCGTGAGCTTGCCCACCGCGGCCTTCCGGAACCGTTGTCAATAGAGTTGGTTCCGGGCGCATGGGGTGCCTTTCGGCTCACAACCCCTGGTGTTTCACGCCGCACCGCGTGCCAGGCGGTCGGGGTCGTGCTCCGCTTTCCCGAACCGGTCGGTGGGCCGATCGTGATAGGCGCGCACTCGCACTTTG
>JBMFHK010000212.1:0-1574 GCA_049976865.1 Solirubrobacteraceae bacterium
CAAAGGCCAGCTCGGACTGGACCACTACGAAGGACGCTCATGGCTCGGGTGGTATCACCACACCGCGCTGGTAACCGCCGCGCACGGGTTCCTGACCCTTGAGCGCCTCCACCCTTCTTAGATGAGTAGTTACACGGCTGGTTGTTCTGTTATGCGGTGTATTGGGCGAGGGTGCGGCTCGGCAGCCCGAGCTTGTGGTTGAGCGCAACGGCCGCTGCGAGCGTGAGGATCCGGGCGCGCAGGCCATGTAGCGTGCGAGCGCCGTGCCGTTCGAGGGTGAGGAGGTCTTTGGTGCTCCAGTAGATGCTCTCGATCCGTTGGCGGATCGCTGCGAGGTGCGGGAACCGTGGGGGCGGCGGTTTGGGGTGGGTGGTGATCTGGCTGGCTGGGATCAGCACCGGGGTGCTTGAGCCGTTGTCTTGGGTAGCGCTCTGGTCTTTGCGGCGGGGTCGCAGGATCGTGGCGTTCAGGCTCGCCGCCTGGGTTTTGAAGTCGCGGCCGTTGTAGCCCTTGTCCGCGATCACGGTGAGTTTCCCGTCTGCGCCTCGGTTGACGCGCGCAAGCATCCTCAAGGCAACGTCGCGCTCGTTCTCTTTCGGGCTGGTCAGCATCATCATCCGCGGGGTGCCGTCCGGCGCCGCGCACGCGAGGGCCGAGTCAGCGCTCGATCGCGGTCACCCCAAGGTGGGGAGTTTCCATGATCGAGACTGGGGATTCCTCGTGATCCTTGACAACTCGACCGGGGTGCTATCGACCAACAGCACGTTGTCCTCCCAGCCGGGGCTGGCCGACGCAAACGCGTGGATGAGCCATTCGATCGTGTCAGCCAGCCGGTCGCGACGCTGAAAGAACCCCGAGCGTTTCATCAACGCTGGGAACAAGTGCCCAAGCTGCCGTCTTGCCGTGCGGATGAACCGGTAGTCGCTCGGGATACCCATGATCTGCTGAGCGACCGCCAAGGTCACGACCTCGGCATCGGTCAACATCCGCTTGGCGTTCTTCGGCTTCTTGGGCAGGAGATCATCAGCGACGCAGTAAACGTAGATCAACAGCAGGTCGAGGTCGGCGAGCATCGAGGCCCTCCTTCACGGGTCAGCGGTGGTATTGAGCACCGCCGACTTCGACCAGCTGTGTTATGTCTCCTGCAACGCCACGGACCTAACCCAATCCGTGTAACTACTCATCTAGGCCGCGGCGACGCTCCTGGCGACTTCGAACAGCTCCTCGGGCATCGGCTCCAGCAGCCTCCAGGTGAATGCGACGGGGCGTTCGCCTCGATGCTCGACATACGTGACCGGCCCGAGGAAGGTGAAGGGCTGCGTGCCAAGCTCGGCGCGTCGTCTCTCACGGACGAAGAGCAGAATGGTCCCGCCGCGCTGTTCGTGCTCAATCCTTCTTCGGACCCGCGGCTGCTCTGGCGTTTGCGTCGACTGCGATTCCCAATGGAACAGCTCGCGGTTGATCGCATAGTCGCGGTACATCGTGGTCGGCGAGTAGTCGCGCTCAGCCTTCTGTAGATCAACAAAGAACGCGTCATACCGGCCGTCGGATGTCGACGTCAGACCCTCGCGAGA
>JBMFHK010000213.1:0-1512 GCA_049976865.1 Solirubrobacteraceae bacterium
CTAACGAGCGAGCCTCATACCGCCGAGCAGTGGTCGGAGCGGCGTGGTGGTCTTGAGGCTTGCTGGGGTTCGGTATGAGTCTCGCTCGGGGGCGTCCCGGCGGGACGCTGGGTGGTGGCCCGGCGTACTCTCCAATCTAGAGCGTGGGCGAGTGGACGCCCACGCGTTGATAGCCCCGGGGGGCTTTGCGACCTTTCGGGCGCTGGGAGGGAGTTCGCCGTGGCCACCATCTCAAGCCTACTTGCCGACCACGTCTCGTTGCAGGTCCGCTCTGTTGATCGGATCTTGCTTGCGGGGTATGTGCCGCGGTTGCAGTGCGACGGGCAGCTGATCACGTTTTTGAACCAGCGGGCGGGTGGGAGCATCCCGTCACCGGCGATCCTCGGGAAGATCGGCAGCGCTTATGTTGATGAGATCAACCGGTTTGCGAAGGCCAACGGCATCCCGGTGGTGAGGTTCACCAAGGCCGATGTGAAGGAGGACGTCGCACGCCCGCACATGCAGGCCGCGGCGCGTGAGGGACGCACGGGGGTGGTGATGCTCGGCGTCGCGCAGGAGAAGGCGTTCGCGTGGCGTGGTTGGCGTGATGGCGGCCCGGACGGGCACCCGCACTTTCAGTTCGCTCGTCAAGCGGTGTTCGTCAACCACTACTACTTCTACATCCTTGATCCGCGGTGGGGCCCGTCGTTTATCAAAACCAACGCTTACGCCCCCTATCCCGTGTGGGTTTACCTCAACGGGCATGAGTGGGCCAAACGCCAAGCCGAACACCAGGGGATCCAGTACGTGCCGCTGGACAACGGGTTTCGTGCCTGCGACCAGGCCGGGCGGCTCGCCGGGATCTGTGACTCGCTGTCTGAGCAGGACATCTACGCGTTCTGTGACCGGTGGATGCGTGACGTGCTCCCCTCGCCGTTTACCCGGGCTGAGCGGGGCCGCTACGGCTACCGGTGCTCCGTCCGGCAGATCGAGCTCTTCAGACACCCGTGTGTTCGACCGTCCCCACGCCGGGCGTGCGTGGTTTGAGCAGACGATCCGCGACCAGCTGGACATCGGGCGCCCGGACAAGGTGCAGATCATCTTCGAGCGCAAGATCCTCTCCACAACCCCGGGCCGGTTTCAGACGAAGCTCATCACCAAAGGCGCCGAACCTGTGATCCAGGCGCACTACAAACACTCCAAGGTCAAGCAGTACTTCAAAGAGGGCCGGGCGCTGCGAACCGAGACGACCGTCAACGACCCCTACGACTTCGCCATCAAACGCACCCTCACCGCTGAGACCTGGCAGCAGCTGCGAGCACTCGGTGACCAGACCAATGACCGGCTGTTAGACGCCCAGCTTCAGGCGTGCTCCTGCGCGCCGGACCCCGAGACGCTTCAGCGTCTGCTGTCGCCATCCATCGAGGATGGCCTACCCGCCCCCGCCCTGCACTTCGCTGACCCCAGGGTGATGGCACTACTCGCATGCCTATGCAGCTTTCAGCACCTGTTCGCGGGCCTGAGCAACCGCAC
>JBMFHK010000214.1:0-1413 GCA_049976865.1 Solirubrobacteraceae bacterium
CTACCAGCTGCGGAACCCCTGGGTTTCGGTTGGTCAAAAAGGCAGCGCGACGACCAGGGCTTGCTGGCCGGCCGCGTCCACGGTCGTGCCGGGCGGCGCCTCACGCCGCACCAGTGCGAGCGCCAGCGGCCCCAGGCGCGGCGAGACGGTGGCGCTTGTGACCACGCCAACGCTGCGACCGCTGTCGGCAAGGGAAAGCTCGCTGCCGGGGGTCAGCGCGTTCTCTGACCGCAGCCCGCGAAGCTCACGGTTCGGCTTGCCCTTGTAGAAGAGCCGCGCGACCGTCTCCTGTCCGACATAGCAGCCCTTTGCAAAGCTCACAGCCCGGTCGTTGAGACCCGCCTCCTGGGGGATCACGGTGTCGTCAAGGTCGACGCCGTAGCGCGGGCGGCCGGTCTCTATGCGCAGGCACTCAGCGGTCGGCTCGCTGATCAGCACAGCTCCCGCCTGGGTCAGCAGATCCGTCAGCGGCACGGTGTCGTCGGCCGCGCACAGCAGATCCAGGCCAAGGTCGGTGCGAATGGCCCGCAGGTCAAACCCTCCCAGCTGCAGGGCTAGGTGATCATGCTCAACCGGGCCGGGCGCCGTTGCGCCGGCGCTGCGCAGCAGATCATCGGCCTGCGGTCCGATCAGCGAAACAAGCCCGCTCTGGAGGGTGCGCTTGTCAAGCTGCACGTCGTAGCCGAGCTTGTAGCTGCGAATCATGTTAAAGAGCGCCTGCAGGGCGCTGCGCTCGGTGTCCAGCAAAAGCTCGCCGTCAGCGTTAAGCACCCGCAGATCCCCGAGCATCTTGCCCTTGGCGGTCAGGAAGGCCGCGTACGTGCCGTGGCCGGGCTCAAGGCCACGGATGTCCTGGGTGAGCTGCCCGTGCAAAAACTCGCGGGCGTCCGGGCCGCTCAGCGCGAGCTTGCCGCGCTCCGAGCGGTCAAACAGCGCCGCTGTTTCGGTGGCGGCTCGGTAAGCGTTATCGGTTGTCTGGGAGACCGTCATTGTTTGAAGCTTGACACACGTGGACCGTCAAAAAAGCGCTTCGCTGCGGCGCCCGGTACTGTTCTGTGGCATGGGCCTGGCTGACACTTTCACAGAGATAGTTGACTCGCTTGCCGACGACTGGACCGACCTTGAGCTGGACTTGCGGATTTTCGATGAGAGCCGCTACGTTGAGGCTGCCACGCTGCTGGTCACCTGCAACGCCCAGCCCTATTCCAAACATGACTGGCACTGGCGGCTGCTGGTGGCGCATCGTTTTGGGCACGCGGCGTCTGTGCCCGCCACCCACGTGGCGCTGAAGCTGTTAGACGACGCCGGCATCGTCGGTGAGCTTGCCTTGCGCGAGACCAGGACCGGCCGCGCCGAGGTTGTGCAGATGTGGGGGACCCCGGAATCTGTCCGGGAGGAGTTCCGCCTACGCAG
>JBMFHK010000215.1:0-1277 GCA_049976865.1 Solirubrobacteraceae bacterium
CTACGCAGGTCGGGGAATCCGAATGTCAGTCGCGGGTACTGGGCGTCTTAGCAACAGCTTTCACGGCTACGAGCGCGGCTGCGGTCGCGTCTGCCAACGCGTCCGCAGCCGCGCCGCTGGCTACGGGTCGCTCCTTGGTCGCGAGCCGGGAGCGCTGCCACAAGGTCATCCTGCCAGTTCGAGCTCCGCGGTCTCGCCGTGGCTGGTTGTCGGATCGGTGTAGAACGTCCCCCGGCTGACCCGCGAGGCGATAAGTGACAGCACCAGCCCGAGGGCGGCGGTCCCGAAGCCGAAGGCGATCTCGACGCCGTTGAGCGCGTTGGTGGCTAGTTCGTAGACGATCACGAAGAGCATGAAGGCGGCCCCGAACGCGGGCAGCACCCCGCCTAGAAAGAACGACCCGGCGCTTGACGCGATTGACCGCCGGTAGCACCAGATTGCGGTGCTGGCTGTTAGGAGGTAGAACATCGCGGCCATGAGGCCGAGTGTGCTGACTATGTCCGCCAGGGCAGTGGAGATCGGCCCGACGAGGGTTGAGCCCCAGAGGAACACGACGTTGAGCAGTCCAAGTAGGATCGTTGCGTTCATGGGTGTGCGGTAGCGTGGGCTCACCTGCGCGAACCAGGTCGGGAACACTTGATCACGTCCCATCGCAAATGAGATGCGGGCGGCGGAGACGATCGCCGCTTGCAGCGACGCGAGTGTGCCTCCGAGGACAGCGACGATCATCAGGTTTTTGCCTACGCCACCGGCGATGCGCTGGCCAGCAAAGGCGAGCGCGTCGCTGGCGTGGGCTTGCATGGCCGCGTTGGGTGCGACTCCCTGCAACGCCACCACGCCGATGCTGTAGACGACAAACAGCAGGACCACGCTGGCCAGCGCCGCACGGCCGGCTTGGCGGCTCTTGACCTCTTCACCAACATAGGCGGCCGTGTCCCAGCCGGAGTAGAGGAATATCGATATCACCAGGCCGCCAATCAGAGCGTGAAAGCCGCCCGCTCCGGAGATCGTGAACCACGATCCGGCTACTTTCACTGTGTGCTGGAGGCCGTTGGTGTAGATCAGCGCGATCGCCGCCACCGAGAAGGCGAGCAGGCACGCGTATTCAAACAACGCCCAGCCCCACTGAAAGCGGGCCGAGAGCTTGACGCCAAGCGCAGCGACGACCAGGACGAGGATGTCGAGCGCCGTGCCGACCGCGGCCGCTGCGAACTTGTTTCCGGCGGCCGCATTGGAGAAGAACGACAGCGTGTAGGACCCGAGGATCGGCGTCAGGC
>JBMFHK010000216.1:0-1126 GCA_049976865.1 Solirubrobacteraceae bacterium
CCCGCAGTCGACCGGCAACGTGAGGACGCCCGCCGCGTCGGCAAGTGCAACCACGGCGAGCTCCGTAATCAGCGGCACCGACAGAGTTCTATGCCGCAGCCTTGGCCGGAAACGCTGACAGGGCGACCAACTCACCTTCGGCGCGCAGCCCACAGCCGTTGATCCGTCGCCGCGTGGGGGTGAAGGCATCCCCCATCCCAACGGTCGGCAGCCACCGGCCCCGGGAGCTGATGACCATGTCAAAGAAGTCCAGCGCCGCAGTATCGCTTGCCTGGTGCGGTTCCGCCCTGGTCTCATCGATCGCATCGAGCGCTTGCAGCGCGTAACCGTCGAGAAGGCCGGGGAGCAGGTAAGCGAACACCTCGGGGCGGTTGGCCAGGTCGGAGGCGACCGGCCGGGCGTTGATCTGGGCGACGGCGCCGAGCTGTCCGTCCTGGCCGCGGATCTCGCCCCTGATCTCGGCCAGCCATTGGTCCTTGGCCTCGAACAGGTCGGTGAACGCGTCGCTCATCGACTCAACCCCGTGACGGTAGAGGCTGGCGCCGACCACGGCCCAGACCTCGCCCTGGTCCGGCCTGGCCGCCAGCCCGGCGTCCCGGTTGCGGTTCGCGGCGGCGCGCTTGACAGCACGCAGTCCGGGGTGTGACATCCGCGCTGAGACGCTGGAGCTCTGGCCGTGTCGGCTGTGGTCCCACCGGCCGTGCTCCACACAGCTCACGGCCACGTCGAGCTTGGCGGCCGCGGGCACCAGTACGGGCTGGTCGATCGTGCGGTTCTGCTGCGCGCCGGTGATCAGCTCACCCTCATACAGCAGCACCGGCCGGTCCGAAGCGTTGGTAACCGTCACAGTGTTGACGCTGGCACGGCTTTGGACCTCAGAGATGAAGACGCCTTGGCTGACGGCGTCGCGAAGGCTGCGGTAACGGAAGTTGGCTTCAGGACCGAAGATCGGGTAGACGGCAAGCGGACCTGAGATCTGCGGGGCGCCAAGGTGCAAGCGGGTATTTGTCTCTGTGCTCATGCGGACCCAGTCGACGGCCCACACCGATTCCTGACAAAAGTCGGCCGGGCCGGCGCTCAGCCAGCCTGGAAACGAACTCAAATGCACAAACTGACACCGCGCAAA
>JBMFHK010000217.1:0-1013 GCA_049976865.1 Solirubrobacteraceae bacterium
CGGCCTCATCGCAGAGCAACCGTCCGAGCGGTCCGCTGTGCGCGTCAGCCAAGCCGCCAGGTCTTCCGGGTCGATTCGCGTAGCTCGACCAGCCCTGCGGGCCTTGAGAGCGCCCGAGCGCACAGCACGGCGGATCGTCTCGACATGCACCGTCGCCCGCGCCGCGGCCTCGGCGGGTGTGAGCAGCGGCCTCGATTCGCTCACCGGCCGCGGAAGCGGGGCAAGCTCACGGAGTCGCGTTGCGAGCAGCTCAAGGTCGGCTGCGTCGAGCTGCCCTATGAGCGAGCGCCCAAGCTCGCTCATGCCGCCACCTTCTGCACGGCTAGCACTTCCAGCCTCATGGCAGTCGGGCCGTAGCACTTGAGACCCAGCCGCCCGCCCCTCGGCGTCAGCGTATGGGTGTGCTCGATGTAGCCAGCCGCACAGAGCGCCCTGAGCGCCCGAGACGCTCTCATCTTGTCCGGACCGCTTGCCCCGATCCAGCCAAGACGCGCGGCCAGCCAACCCACCGCGACCGGGAACGGGCGACAGTCCCCGGCTCCCCAATACAGCCCCAGTAGGTGCCGCAGCTCTCGCGCCGCTGCATGTTGATCAGCGGTGAGACGGCTAGGCACCGGTCCGAGCACGTCCAACCAGCGTGACGGATCATCCACGCTCAGCTTGAGGAGTTCTGCCTCTGGTTGACGGGGCGCGTTCGCTGGAACGACCGAGACGGCGCCACGAGCGACCTTCTCCCCGTCGCCGTTACTAGAGACGTACCGACCACTCTCCTTCCAACGTCTCTCTAGTTCAGACGTTCTAGTAACACCATCGCTCCCGAGCAGCTCGGGCCACGTCATGGCGAGCGCGGCGAGAACCGCAGCAGGCGCGCAGCTATGCGCGTGGCAGTGCATCACGACCGGCTGCGTGTGGCCGCGCGAGACCGACAGCGAGTAGCCGTTGCCCCGATGGGCTGGACAACGGAACTTGCCGCCCTTCGGGCCGCCGCCGCGCTCGATCAGGCGCTCGACCAG